>JBKDQC010000296.1:0-5496 GCA_046342295.1 Deltaproteobacteria bacterium
AACGCGCCGATCTCGACGGTGCGCGCGCGCCGGGCGCCCTCGCGTGCGCCGCCCGCGGGGCTGCGGCGGGCGGCGCGGTCGCGAGGGGGCTCTCGGGGCAGGGGCCGGTCGCAGGGATGGTGGCCCTCGCGGTCGCGGGCCTCGCCTACCTCGGCGTGCTCGTCGCGACGCGAGAGCTCGGGGCGGCGGACCGCGCCCTCGTGCGGCGTCTCGCGTCGGGCTTCCGCGGACGCTGAACGCGGGCTCGGATCGGCTCGGGCGGGCGCCGTGCCGGGCGTCGGGCGGGGTGGTAGGGTCTTCGTCGGTTCGCGCGTACGACGCGTCCGCCTGTCGTCGTCCCGTCCGCATCTGAACCAGACCGGGGGGACACGCAACGGAACAGGCCTCACCCGCTCCAGGTCCTCCCACCCGATGCCGAACGCCTCCCCCACCATTCCCACCCCCACTGGTGTGGGCGCTTCGGCCGCGACCGCAGGCAAAGGCGAGAACTTCGACCTTCGCACGCAGGTCCTGATCCTGTGGGCCCACAAGTGGATCGTGCTCTTCGTCGCCGTCAGCGTCGCGGGCGGCGTCGCCTTCTGGACGCTGAGGCAGCCGCGCATCTACGAGGCGACCTGCTCGATCGAGTACGACCCTTCGCCTCCGAGGCCACTCGGCACCAAGGTGGAGGACGTCGCCACGCCGATGCTCGCGGCGTTCTCGAACCGCGAATTCTACGAGACTCAGAACCGGATCATCTCGAGCCGTGTCGTGGCGGAGATGGTCGTACGTCGCCTGGGGCTGCACCGTGACGCCGACTTCCTCGAGGTTCCTGCCGAGCGTCGCGGCGGCTGGCAGGGTGCGACGGTCGAGGAGGCCGCCGAGACCCTCCGCGCGGCCCTCACGGTCGAGCAGATTCGGGAGACACGTCTCGTCCTCATCAAGCTGCGCGACCGCGATCCGGAGCGCGCGCAGCGCATCGCGAACGCGATCGCCGACGCCTACATCGAAAAGACGATGAACGACCGCATGAGCTCGACGGTGTCGGCGCTCGAGTGGCTCGGCACCCAGGTCGACGAGCTCGAGGACTCGCTCGAGCAGGCCGACGAAGCGCTCCACGTCTTCAAGCAGGATCACGACGTGCTCTCGCTCTCGATGGAGGATCGGCAGAACCTCATCGCCAACGAGATCGAGCTGCTCTCGCGATCTCTCACCGAGACCCGCGTTCACCGCATCGAGCTGCAGTCTCGGGTCACTCAGCTCCGCGCCGCCGTCGAGGCGGATCCGCTCTCCGCGGCGACGCCCGCGATCGAGGAGCTCGCCTCGCTCCAGGAGCTGCGGACCCGCATGCGGGTCAAGCAGGCCGAGCTCGAGGCGCTTCGTACCCGCTACGGCGCAGCGCACCCGCAGAGGGTCGCCTTGCAGACGGAGCTCGCCACGATCCGTGCGGACCTGGAGCGCGAGATCGGCCTCGTGCTGCGATCCGCGGAGCTGGAGCTGCGTGAGACGCAAGGCACCGAGCGTGGTCTCGCGGGCGCCCTCGCGCGCGCGAACGAGCAGGGCATGCAGCTCAACCACTGGGAGATGGAGTACGGCCAGCTCGTGCGCGAGCGCGACAGCAAGGCGGCGATCTACGATCTCGTGCTCAAGCGCAGCGCCGAGGCCGACCTGAGCCGCATGCTCCGGGTCACGCACGTGCGCGTGGTGGATCGGGCGCTCCGCCCTGAGCGCTCCGTCGCGCCGCGGGTGACCCTCAACCTCTCCGCCGGTGCGATCGGGGGCATCATCCTCGGCATCATCATCGCGCTCCTCGCCGAGCGCAGCGACCGGCGCATCCGCAACCTCGAGGACATCGAGGGGCTCGGCCTCGCGGTGCTCGGGCTCGTGCCGCGCATCGGCAGTGCGACCGCCCAGGGCCCGCGTCGCCGCCGCCAGCAAGCCCAGTCGAGCGCCAACAAGGACCTGATCGCGCACCACCAGCCGATGTCTGGTGTCGCGGAGAACCTCCGAACCATCCGCACGAACCTCGCGTTCATGGGCGCCGATCACGGGCTCCGCGCGTTCGTCGTCACGAGCGCTTCGCCGAGGGAGGGCAAGTCGACCGTCGCCATCAACCTCGCGATCACGCTCGCGCAGAGCGGCAAGCGGATTCTCCTCGTCGACACCGACCTGCGCAGGCCGCGCGTGCACCGGGCATTCGGGCTCGCGTCGCGCCGCGGAGTCACCACCGCGCTCGTCGGCGAAGCGAAGCCGACCGACGTGGTGCTCACGACGGAGGTCCCCGGCCTCGACATCGTGACGTGCGGCCCGATCCCGCCCAACCCGAGTGAGCTCCTCCACACGGAGGCCTTCCGGCACTTCGTCGAAGTGCTGCGCGAGAAATACGACCACGTCCTCTTCGACAGCCCGCCGCTCGGCGCCGTCACCGACGCGGCCATCCTGGCGGCCCAGCTCGATGGCGTGATGGTCGTCGTGAAATCGCAGAGCACGACTCGGGAGGCACTTCGCGTCACGGCGCGACAGCTGAACGACGTGGGCGCCCGCGTGCTCGGCGCGGTCTTCAACGACGTCGACCTCTCGCATGGTCGCTACGGCGAGGGCACCTACTACTACTACCGTCGCGAGGGCTACTACACGTCCGACTCCGACGATCCCGGCGGCGGCGATGCGGGCGGAGGCGGCGCGGGCAAGGCCGACGGCCCTGCGCCGGCTCCGGCGGATTGAGGGGCGGAGAGAGAACCGATGCTCCGTGAGGCGCGCGGGGCCCGAGCGGGCGCTGGGGCTCCGCGCGGGAGCACACGCTGGTCAATGTGCGCGGACACCACCGAGCGCGGCTTGCGCGTCGTCGTCGCTCGGCGGGCGGTTCAGCTCCATCAGCGTCCTCCGCGCTTCTTCGGCGCCGGGGCCGTTCGCGTCGCGCGCAGCCATGAGGAGCCCCATGTCCCCCGTGGCCGCGAGGACGCGCACGATGAGCGGACGCAGCGACGCGTCCGCGCCGGTGAGGTCGGCGTAGAGGCGCCGGCGGACCTGGTTCGTGCTGAGGCCGTCGTGGCCACCCCAACCCGCCTGGAGACGCGCGACGAAGGTCGTCCACGCGTAGCCGTGGCGGTTGTCGCCATCGCCGTGGTTGAGGATCTCGGCGACGCGCAAGCGGCGGTAGACCTGACCCGAGTCCCAGAGACCTCCGGTCACGAGATTGAACCAGTCGTTGGTCTGGTTCATCAGCAACTCCTGGATCGCGAGCCGCAGGTCCGCGTCTTGGCCGAGACGCGCCAGAAGGGCTTGGGCCGCTTCTTCGCTCCCACCGAGACAGATGGCGATGGCCGCAGCGTCGTCGGTCTCCGGGCTCCCGAGCATCTGGACGAGGCGCGCGTCGTTCGCAGGGTCGGCCGCGTAGCCCACGGCGACCGCGGCCGGGATGCGGATGTCTCCCGAGAGCGTTTGGTTGGCCATGATGTCGAGCAGGCGCGTCGCGATGGGCCGGCTCGGGTGCTGCCACAGCGCCCCGAGGTAGTACCGGCGCGCGGCGTCGTCGAGGTCGGTCGCCTGGATCTTGTCGATCACCTGGCCGAGGATCTCGTCGGTGGCCACGGCACCGAGCGCGAGGCCCGCGTCGTTGCGCAACCGCGGATCGTCCTCGGCGTCCTCGACGATCGTCATCAGCGCCTCGGCGGCCTCGGGGCGGCCGTAGCGGCCGAGCGCCCGCACTGCCGCCGTGCGGTTCTGGTAGGCGGTCTCGAGCGCCACGCCGGCCATGCCTGCATGCTGGTTGAAGGGCGTGTCGCGAGGACGCGGGACCATGCGAAGGAGCTGGTCGTACGCGGGCTCGTAGCCGAGCTCGGCCAGCGCCATCGCTGCGGTCGCGATGTCGTCACCTTCGAGCTCCCGGACGAGCACGCGGCCCGCCTCCGGGGCACCGGAGCGACCGAGCGCCTTCAGCATGCCCGCCCGCCGCGCCAGGTAGGTCTCGTCCCCGACCATGTCGCCGAGCACCTCGGGCACCTCCGGCGATTGCACGAGCGCGAGCATGTCGAGCGCGTCGCGCGCCCGGCCGAGCTCGGTACCTCGGGCGATCTCGAGGAGCACGGGCACGCCGCGGGCATCTCCGAGCTCGGCGAGACCCGAGGCTGCCTCGAGCTTGGCGACGTCGTCGGTGGACGTGAGCAGCGAGGCGAGGGCGTCCGCGCCCGCGGGGTCGTGCGTGCCCCGGATCATGATCGCGAGATCGCGCTTGGTCGCGTCGTCGCTCGCGCTCTGGAGGAGCACGGCGAGGCCGCGCGCGCCCGTCGAGCGGCGCAGCGCCTCGAGCACCTGCACGCGCATGTTCGGGTTGGACTGCATGGCCGCGAAGAGCGGCCCCGCGGCGCGCGGGTCACCGATGCGGCCGAGACCGGAGGCCGACTGCCGCCGGACCTGGTCGTCCTCGTCGCGCAGGAGCTCGGTCAGCGGGTCGATGACGTCGGGCGTGCCGGCCTCCGAGAGCGCCTGGGCGACGAGCGCGCGCACGCCGACCTGCTCGTGGCGCGTCATGCCTGCGAGGCGCTGCACTCCGAGCACCGTGACGATGATGCGCGGGTCGAAGCCGTGCTGTCCCTGCAGGTGTCCGGCGCCGAATTCCTCGACGATCGCGTCCGCTGCCTGCGGCTCGTTGAGCACCGCGAGCGCCCACACCACCGCCGCGCGGCTCGGCGGGTCGGTGCAGCTCGGCAGCACGCGCATCAGATCGGGCTTGGCCGAGCCTGCGGCGGGCAAGCCGATGCGCGCGAGCGCGCGCGCGGCTTGTGCGCGGATCGGCCCCGCCGACTCGAGCGCGCGCACGAGGAGCGGCACCGCCTCGGCGTCGCGGTGCTCGCCCATCTCTCCGAGGATCACGAGCTGGACGTCCTGGAACGTCGTGTTCGGAAGCGCCTCTCGCATCCGCCGATTGAAGTCGGCTTCGTCCTGGGCCCCTCCGGCCGATGGCTCGGCCTGCGCCGCGTTGTACTCGTCCCACCGATGCTCGTACGCGACGTTTCGCTGCCAAGCGAAGTAACCGAGCCCTGCGCTTCCGCCGACGAGCACGACGCCCATCACACGACCCACCCAGCTCGTCCTGGTGCGGATCTTTCGTGCCGCCGCCTCGTCGTCGAGGCCCGCGACGGTGGCCGAGGCGCTGGCGAGCGCGTCGTCCGAGTCGGGCACGTTCGGGAGCGCGGGAAGGTCGTCGTGGTTGTCGTTGCTCATGGAGGACCCCGTGGCTCGGGCGGCCGAGACGGCCGACCGAGGGGCGGAACCTTATCCAAGGTCTGCTCCGCGTTTCAACGCCCGACCGCAGTTTCCGCTCGCTGCAGGGCCTACGTTCGCGAGGAGGGCCTTCTCGGCCCCCCCAGCCAACTCAACGACGCCAGGGGAAGAACACGAAGGCTTCGCCCTTGGCAGCCTTGAAGTGGGCCGGATCGTCCAGGGTCACCACGACGAGCCCGCTGGCCTTCGCGACCTCTTCCGCGCGTGGCTCGAGCCGCTTGCGCCTGCGCGGGT
>JBKDQC010000297.1:0-2172 GCA_046342295.1 Deltaproteobacteria bacterium
GGTCGGAGTGCGCCCCGCGGACGGCGCGCGCGCCAACGAGACGATGCGCTCGGAGCTCGCGCTCGCGTTCGTCCAGGCCGACCTCACGCAGATGCTGCGCGCGCTCGAACACCACTTCGCGCGCGGGATCGCGTCGCGGACCAGCGATCTCCCCGGGCTGCCGCCCACGCCACCGGGGCGCGCGAGCTACTCGCTCCGCTCGCTCTTCAGAGACGAGCAGAAGCGAATCCTCGATGTCGTGCTCGCCTCGACGCTCGAGAGCGTCGAGCGCGCCTACGCGGCGATCTACGAGCAGCACGCGCCGCTCATGCGCTACCTCGCCGGCCTCGGGCAGCCCGTCCCGCGCGCGTTCCTTCAGGCGGCGCAGTACACGCTCCTGGCCTCGATCCGCCGCGAGCTCGCGCGGGGCGACGGGCTCGATCTCGTATCGCTGCACGCCCTGGTGCAGGAGGCGCGTGAGACGGGCGTCGTGCGCCGCGGCACCGCGACCCAGCCACCGGGCGCGAGCCCGCTCGACGACGGGGACCTCGCCGAGGTCGCACGGCAAGCGCTGCGTGATCTGGTCGAGGCGACGGCGCGTCCCGACGCGCGCGTCGAGCGGGTCCGCCTCGCCGCCGGGCTCGCGGCGTTTCTCGTCGAGGCCGGGATCACTCTCGATCACGACCCCGTGCAGGATCGCGCCACAGCCCTGCGGGACCACTTCCTCCGCGAGGGCATGCCCGAGGGATGGCAGCAGCCGTTCGCCGCGCTGCTCGAGGCGCTCCGCGTCGCGCCCCGGCCCAGCACCGCGACGTTGAGGGAGACCCGCTCGTGAACCATCGGTCCTGACCCTCGCCCGGAGGGTGCCTCGCCCTCAACGCTCCGGAACGAGCGCGACCTCGATGGTGCGGTCGCGCTCGGACTGGAGCTCAACGCGCGCGTCCGCGAAGCCCCGCGCAGAGATCTCGAGGACGTGCAGGGTCCCGCGCCGGACCCGGATCGGAGATGTGGCGCCCGGGATCCCGTCGAGCCGCATGCTCACCTCGGCGTCTGCGGGCCGAAAATCGATGGTGAGCTCGACGAATTGGGGCGCTTGCTTCGCGGGCGGCGGGCTCGTCCCGTTCCGAACCGGCGGCGCGACCGACGTCGGAGGCGGGCTCGGAGGCGGGCGGCTCACCCAGCTTCGCAGGCCGAGCGCCACACCACCCACCGCGACGACGGCGACGATCGCCGCGACGAGGCCCCAGCGGCGCGGAGGCGGCTCGGATACCTCCGATCCAGGAAGCACCGGGCGGCGCCCGGTCACGTTGGTGCTCACACCCAGACCTGGGTTCGTCACCGAGCGTCGGGTCTCACTGGCCTGGACGGCGGCGGCCTCTGCCTGCCGGCCCGCCTGGGCGAGCCACGAGTGCGCGCGGGGATCGAGCGCGAGCCCATCCTCCGCGGGAGCGGGCTCGGGCGTCGAACCGGGCGGGCTCGGCGCAGACGGCGACGCCGCAGACGGAGACGGCACAGGCGTCGGCGCAGACGGCGACGGCACAAGCGTCGGCGCAGAGGCCGACAGCGCGGGCTGGGACTTCGACTTCGGGAGGGACGCGGGGTCGCGCTGGAGCTCCGCATCGACCCACTGGTTGCCGGATCCCGGTCGGCGCGGGATCGCGACGATCCCGCGCTTGGGCGGCGAGACCCCGAGACCGGAAGGGCCCCGGCCACGGTCCCGCGCCGCCTGGAGAAGGCGCGCGCGCATCTCCGCGGCCGTGCTCGGCCGATCGTCTCGACGCTTCGAGAGCGCCCCGAGAATCACAGCCTCCACCGCGGGAGAGATCCGAGCGCCTCGCTCGCTCGGCGGGACGGGCGCAGAGTCGAGGATCACCCTGAGGAGCTTGTTGTAATTCGCCCCTTCGAACGGGACGGCTCCGACGGCGCACTCGTAGAGCACGACGCCCGCCGCGTAGATGTCCGCGCGTCGGTCGATGTCGCTCTCGCCCATCGCCTGCTCGGGGGACATGTAGTGCGGCGTCCCGAGCACCGACCCCACCACCGTCAGCTTGGCCTCCTGCTCGTCATCCTTCCAGGAGATGCC
Source organism: Deltaproteobacteria bacterium (assembly GCA_046342295.1). Lineage (GTDB taxonomy): Bacteria > Myxococcota_A > Polyangia > Polyangiales > Sandaracinaceae > JAFLCL01. The sequence continues at coordinate 2,063 of JBKDQC010000297.1, forward strand.
GAAGTCGAGGATCTTCACGCGCTCCTCGGTCGCGCCCGGAACCAAGAAGATGTTGTCCGGCTTGAGGTCGCGATGGATCACGCCGCTCTCGTGGGCGGCGTGGAGAGCAT
>JBKDQC010000298.1:0-52648 GCA_046342295.1 Deltaproteobacteria bacterium
TCCGCACTATTTCGAGGGCCTCATGCCTCAGGCGCTGGATCTGGCCCCAGCTGCACCCGAGTGAATCGGCGAGAGCCTCCCTCCCGCCGATTCGAGCCCGTGGCACCCGCATCGATCCATCCGAGTGCCACGTGCTCTCAGGCGTCCACGCGCGGCACGAAGCTCCCGTGGAACCCCGGCGGGACGGCGTGCGGGAGGTGTGCGACGGCGACGGTCTCGAGGCTCTGTGCATCGAGACAGAGGAGATCGCTGCGACGCTCGTGGGCTCGGTACACGAGACAGAGGAGGAAGCCATCCCCTTCCGGCGCGTCGGGTGCGCGGGGCACGAACACCGGCTCCCCGGGCAGATCGGGCGCGAGCGCTCGCAAGACGACGGGCGCCTCGGCGCTCGTGCGCGCGAGGGCGTCGTGCAACGGCGTCGTGTCTCCTGCGTGTCTGGCGATCGAAAAGAACGGTCCGTGGCGACGGGTGGCGCGGCGGGGATCGATCGTCGGCAGCTCCACGTGGTGCTCGCCGAGCGCGGCTTGTTCCACGGCGCCGCGCGCGAGGTCGATCGTGAAGCGCGTCGGCGTGGCTTCGAAGATGCGCTCGCGGCGTAGGGCCGCCGGATCGCGCACGTCCAGGGTGCCGCCATCGAAGCCCGCCATGCGTGCGCCGTCGATCACAATGCGCGCGCCCTCTTCGTAGCCGTTGGCGAAGTGAAACACGAAGCCACCAGGAGCTTCGAGCGTACGCAGGGGCCCGCCGTCGCGCGGCACCACGAGCACCTGCGTCGGTCGGCCGCGCTCGTGACGAATCGCCTCGACGGGGCTCGCGAGGCCGAGGACGGCGCGCGGCACGTCGAACGAGACCGGCGGCAGGAAGAACACAGCGAAGCGCCGCGTGAGGACGAAGTCGTGCACGAATGGGAGCCGATCGAGCGGTAGAAAACGCCGCTCCACGAGGTGCCCGGAGGCGTCCACCCGGTAGAGCACGAGGCGGTTCGAGGCTCCGAGCAGCGTCCCGAACGATACGAGCTCTCCGGTCTCCGGATCGAGGCGAGGGTGTGCGGCGAAGGGCAGCTCGGGGCTGAGGAGCCGGTCGAGCCACGCCGACCTCGGCGGACGTAGGGCCCCGCCGAAATCGAAGCGCGCGAGCGTGCGCAGCGACACCGGGTCGAGCGTGTGGGGCAGACCGCCCTCCCACAGCGCGAGGAGACGGCCTCCGTGCCAGATCACGTTCGTGTTGGCCGCGTTCTTGAAGCGCATCCGGAGCGCATTTCGGCGCAGGCCTCCGGGGATCCGCGTCCCGAACGCGCGGTGTCGGATCCGCCCGTGGCGCAGCTCGTCGGCACGCTCTCGGGTCTCGACGAATCGGTTGCGGTAGTGCACGCGGCCGTCGCGGAGCTCGAAGCGTGCGACCATCCCGTCGCCGTCGAAGGGGTGCGTGTAGCGGTCGGGCCCCATCTCGAGAGAGCCAGGCCCGTTCCGGTACAGCGCTCCCTCGAGCGCCGTCGGCCAGCGGCCGCTCACGTCGAGCGTCACGTCGAGCTCTTCTCGGACCGGGGCGTAGGCCTGCGCGATCACCTCGTACGGGTCGAGCCGCGGGCTGGGCGTTCTCGCGATCCCTGCGGATCCAGCGGGTTGATTCTCGGGCTCCTCGCGCGCTTCCATCGCCCAGAGTCTCGGGCGCATCGGGGTGGATGGGAAGCGCCAGGGCCACGTAGGGATCAACAGATCGGGCCGAAATGCCCAGGACTACGCCCAGCAATCCGGATCGGATTTCTGGGCGGCGGCACTAGCCTCGTCCGGGGGACTGGTGAGCATCCCGCCGTCGGCCCATCCTTCTCGAGCGGCGTGACCGCCGCAGGAGGCGTCGTGACGGAACCGAACAAGGACTTCGACGTGATCGTCATCGGGGGCGGGCCCGCGGGCTCGACGGTCGCGAGCCTCCTCGCGCAGAAGAGCCTCTCGGTCCTCGTCCTCGAGAAGGACCACTTCCCGCGCTTTCACATCGGCGAGTCCCTCCTGCCCTGCGATCTCCCGATCTTCGAGCGGCTCGGGCTCGATCCATCCGCGGCGGGCTTCCTCTTCAAGGCCGGCGCCGAATTTCTCGACGAGCGGATCGGCGGGCACGCGGTGTACGAGTTCTCGGACGCCCTGCCCGGCACGCCCACACACGCGTTCCAGGTCGACCGGGCCAAGTTCGACCACTGGCTTCTCGAGCGGAGCAGGGCGCTCGGCGCCGTCGTGAAGTACGGCGAGCGGGTGCTCGAGGCGCTGACACCCGAGACGGGCGGCCCCGAAGACCGAGTCGTCGTTCGCACGACAGCGACGCACGCGACCGAGCGCGGCGAGATCCCCGACGGCACCTACCGGGCACGCTACCTCGTGGACGCGACGGGGCAGGACGCCGTGCTCGGCCGGCGCGGCAAGACCACGCGCATGATCGAAGACTTCGGCCTCGGCGCCGCGTTCACGCACTGGGAGGAGCTGAGCCCCGAGATCGACCGCGAGCTCTGCGAGACCGCCCGCGGCACGATCAAGGTCCTCTTCGTCGACGACGGCTGGTGCTGGGCGATCCCGCTGGGCAACCGCCGCATCTCGATCGGGCTCGTGTCTCGGCGCCGCGGCATCAAGCCCGAGTGGCTCGAGGAGACGATCGCGGCCTCGCCGTTCTTGTCGCGGGTGACACGCGGCGCCCGCCAGGTGCGCAAGCCCAACCTCCTCGCGAGCTGGAGCTTCCACAACAAGAAGCAGCATGGTGCGCGCTGGACCTGCACGGGTGACTCCGCGTGCTTCATCGACCCCGTGTTCTCGAGCGGAGTCTCGCTCGGCATGGTGGGCGCGGCACACGTGGCCGACACGCTGATCGAGGCCTTCGCGCGGGACGACGTGTCGCGCGCAGACCTGATGGATGCGCACGCGCTCCACATGATGCACGCCTACAACACGTTCGCGACCCTGGTGAACAGCTGGTACCACACGAGCCTGCTCCACACGCTCTTCTTCAGCCCCGAGCCGAACCTCGAGTGGAAGCGCGGCCTCACCTCGATCCTCGCGGGCGATGTCTGGCGCGACGACAACGCGTTCCAGACGATGCTGCTCGCGAGCAAGCGACGAAAGAAAGAGCTCGTGCCCGAGCTCGTCGCGCCCGCCGAGTGAGCGCGCCATCCAACGCGGGCGGCAGAACCGCAGCTGCGGAGCGTGCGTTTGATGGGGTTTGACGACCGTTGATGCGCTGGCCCGGTCATTCCTTCTCGTGTGGTCGCGGCGATGAACGCGGCCGAACGAAAGGAACACGGTCATGGCGCTCTTCTTCAGTGATCTCTACGTCAACACGGTCGCCAAGGGTCTCCTCCAGCCGGGCGAGCAGGTGCTTCACCGCGTCAGCGGGAACCATGCGCCCTGGTGGTCGATGGGGATCCCTCTCTTCTCGAGCCAGTACCTCGTGCTCGCGACGAACCAGCGCCTCGTGCTCGTGCGGCACAAGAAGGGCTTCTTGACGGGTGACCGCATGGAGAGTGTCGACACGCTCCCATGGAGCCAGGTGAGCGAGGTGAAGCTCAGCGGCTTCTTCGCAAAGAAGACGATGCGCCTCAAGGCGCAGGGCTCGACCGGCCCGGTGGATCTCTCGCTCGGCGTGAGCGGCGGATTCCTGGAGATTCCGAAGAACGTCGACGACGGCAAGGCCATCGCGCAGCGTTTCGGCCAGATGAAGGCCCTGCCGAGCTGAACGGGCGGAGCGGTCGAGCGCCCCTCCAGCTCGTCTCGCGAGGGGCCCTCCGGCTGCGGTTGGCCGACGAGCCGTCACGGGTCGGGTCGCACGCCACGTGCTCGTGAAGCGTCGTGGGTGAAGCGGACGCCTCTGGTTGTGACGAGCCGCATGTCCATGTCAGGGTCCGCCCGTCGCGAGCCATGACGGGCCGCCGCAGAAGCCCCCGCCCTCGGGCTTCGGAGAGACCAGACGTCACGAAGGCGACGTGAACGAAAAAGCCCAAGCGCACCTGATGAACGCTGCGCGGATCCTTTCCCGCGAGCCGCGGACGCAAGGCGCACTCGCGGTGGCCACGGTGTTCACGGTGGAGCCCGGTCATCACAGCCACAGCGCCTACCGCTACGACGACAAGGGCCCCGAGTTCTTCTTCTTGGAAGCCGCAGAGGCGTTCACGGCAGAGATGCTCGAGATGCGCTCCGCAGCGCAGATCCCCGGCGACAAAGCTTGGATCTCGTGTCTGCTGCAGCTGAAGGCCAACGGCAAGTTGGCCTGCGACTTCGAATATGAGGACGTCCACCGCTGGGCCGTGCGCCCGGCGACTTTCGAGCAGGACGTCGCGCGCCTGCGCCCACCGGACGTGGAGCCGCCGCAGAGTGCCCCGCCTTCGGGCTTCGGGCAGCCACCGGGAGGCGGCGCTCCCGCACCCATCGGTCCTCCGCCTGGTGGCGACGGTGGCTTGGCTCCCCCGCCCGGCCCCCCGCCCGGTGGCGGTGCAGGCTTCGGTTCCTTGCCTGGTGGTGGTGCGGGCTTCGGTCCTCCGCCCGGTGGTCCTGGGGTGCCCATGGGTGGCGGCCCGATGGGTGGCGGGGGCGAGAACAACCTCGCCCTCGTGTCGGTCGTCTCCGGAAGTGTCTCCGCGGGCAGCCTGCTCTGCTGCTGCATCCCAGTCTTGGGTTACCTCGCGTGGCTCGTCGTGCCGTTCGCGGGGGTGGTCGCGGTCGTCACGGGTGTGCTCGGCCTCAAGGAGGCCAACGAGACGGGCGTCCGCAAGAACGAGGCGATCGCCGGCATCGCGCTCGGCTCGGTCGGCATCGTGTTGTTCGTCGTCGTCATCCTGCTGGTCCTCTTCGCTGGCGTCGGAGCCGGCTTGTTCGGCGCCCTTCAGCCGCGGTGACCCCACGGAGCCGAGCGAGCCCTCGGGACGGACGAGCCGCGATCCTCGTGTATGCTCCCCACACGTGCGCACGGCGTCGGAAACGAGCGACGGGCTCGTCGGTCGACGGGTCGGCCCGTACCTCTTGCTCGAGCGCCTCGGCGGCGGCGCGATGGGCACCGTCTACCGCGCGCGGGACCTCTTCCTCGGTCGAACGGTCGCGCTGAAGGTCCACAAGCGACGGCGCAACGAGCAGGGTCTACGGCGCTTCCTCCAGGAGGCGCGCGCGGCCGAGGCGTTGTCGCACCCGAACGTCTCGCGGACACTCGACGCCGGAAGCGAGGGCGATCTCCACTACCTCGCGACCGAGCTCGTCAGTGGCATGACCCTCGCCGCCATCGTCCGAGGCGGTCCCTTGCCGTGGCCCGACGCGCTCGAGATCGCCCTCCAGATGAGCGCGGGTCTGCGCGCTGCCCACGCCGCGGGCGTGATGCACCGCGACGTCAAACCTTCCAACGTGATGATCGGCCGCGAGGGGACCGTACGCCTCGTGGACTTCGGCCTCGCCAAGCAGATCGCTGCGCTCGACCCGGGTGAAGGTCCCACGATCGTCGACTGGCAATCCGTCCAGACCTCTCCGGGCGCCGTGCTCGGGACGCCGGCCTACATGGCCCCCGAGCAGGCGAGCGGTCGACCCGTCGACGCGCGCACGGATGTCTTCGCGTTCGGCGTGACGCTCTGGGAGACCCTCGCAGGTACGGGCCTCTTCCGCCGCCCGAGCCCCGCGCAGACCTTGCGCGCGATCCTCTCGGACGCCGCGCCCCGTCTCGACGTCGCTGCGCCGGGCACCCCCCCTTGGCTCGCGGAGGTGATCGCGCGCTGTGTCGAGAAGGAGCCGCTGCTGCGTTACGCGGACGCCGCGATGCTCTGGCATGCGCTCGAAGAGGGCCGCCAGCGGGAAGGCGAGGGGGCGCGCGCCGACCTCGCGGGTCTCGTGCTTCGCTCGATCGGCCCCCGCATTTCTCTCTCGCCGCCGCCGTCCATGCCGACCGCGTTTCCGGCGGTGGCGCGCCACGTGACGCGGCAGGGGAACTTCGTCGGCCGGATCGAGGAGCTCAATCGCCTCGATGCGCTGCTCGCGCGGGGTGCGCCGCTCGTCTCGCTCGTGGGTCCGGGCGGGGTGGGAAAGACGCGCCTGGCCGCGGAGTACGCGTTGCGAGAGTCGGGAGAGCCCATCGTCTGGGTCGAGCTCGCGGGCCTGACCAGAGAGGCCCAGCTGGTCGAAGCCGTCGCGCTCGCGCTCGGTCTCTCGGAGCGAGACGTCCGCCACGACCGGATCGAGCGTCGTCTCGCCGAGCGCGCGGGAGGTCTCGTCGTGCTGGACGGCTTCGAGCGTCTCACGAGCGAGGGCGTCGCGGCTTTGTCGCGCTGGACCCAGCCGCGTTCTTCACACGAGCGAGCCGGCCGAAGGACGCAGTTCCTGGTCACGAGCCGCGTCCGCATGCCCATCGCGGGGGACGAGGCGATCGCGCTCGGTGGTCTCGCGTCGGACGAGGCGCTCGAGCTCTTTGCGGCGCACCTCGAGCGCCATGCCCCCGGGGTGCACGGCGAAGCGGCCTCGCTCGAGGCGCTCGTGAGCTCGCTCGAGGGCAACCCGCTCGCGCTCGGTCTCTCGGCGGCCCGTGTCGCCGCGGACGGCATGCCGGCCGTCCTCGACCGGATGGCTCGCACGACGTTGATCCTCGACAGCCGAGACGACGCTCTGGCCGAGGGCGCGCCCCTCCGCACCGCGCTCGGAGCGTCGTTGCAGTTGCTCTCGCCCGTCGAGCAGCACCTGCTCGTCTCGCTCGCGGTCTTCGACACATTCGACGTGGCTGCGGCGGAGGCTCTGCTCGAGGCCCCGCGGGAGCGAAAGATCGGAGAGCTGCTCCGCGACCTCGTCGCGGGCGGTTTGCTTCGCAGCGCCCCGCACCCCGACCAGCTCGCCGTGTCCCGCTTCGCGCTCGAGGACGCGGTACGCACGCTCGCGGAGCGCGAGCTCGAAGTGCGCGGCGACCGAGACACCCTCGAGATGCGACACGCCGCGTACTTCGCCAACATGGCCACGCGCTGGGTGGACCTCCTGCGTACCGACCCCGCGCGCGAGAGCTGGCGTGAGCTGCTCGCGGAGCGAGGCAACCTCTTTCTCGCGGGGCGCCGTGCCCTCGTCGCACGCACGGAGCTCTTCCTCGGTTTCGGCCTTCGCGCCGTGTCCGCTTACGCGATCGCCGCGCGCGAGCGAAGCGGTGATCGCGCGCACGTGCCGCTGCTCGCCGCGCTGCTCGAGGCCGGGGAGGCGCGGGGCGCGCCCAACGGGGCGGTGCATGCCGAGGCTCTGCTCGCGTACGCGCAGGCGATCGAGAGCCGAGACGAGGCGCGGGCCGAGACACAGCTCGGCCGCGCCCTCGAGATCGCGACGTGGGCGGCGAGCCCGGCGCTGGGCGCGCGCATCCACGCGGCGCGGGCGGAGCTGCGCATGCGCGCCGGCCGCGTCATCGACGCGATCGAGGACTCGAGGCGCGCGGCCTTGGTCGCCGAGCGCCTCGCGAGCGCGCCCGAGCTCGAGGCAGCACTCCTTTCCCTCGTGCACGCCCACGCGATCTCGGGCGATCTCGGCGAGGCCGAGCAGGCGCTCGTGCTCGCGCAGCGCCTCGCGGGCGCGCGGGACGATGCCCACTCCGAGGCGCGGCTCGCGATCCTCGAGGGCGACCTCCACGTCGAGCGCGGCGAGCTCGTCCTCGGCGCGCGCGTGCTCGAGCGTGCGCTCGAGCTGGCGGCCTACGCCGGGAACCTGAAGCAACAGTGCGAGATCTCGCTGCGCCTCGCCGAGCTGGCGCATCGCGCGGGCTTGCCGGAAGAGGCGCGCGCTCGTTATGCGGTCGCCGCACGGCACGCGAAGGAGACCAACGATCCGCGCCAGCATGGCCGCGTGATGCTCGGCATGGGCGAGCTCGAGCTCGACGAAGAGCGATTCCAGCGCGCTCTCTCGCTCTTTCGCGAGGCGCAGCTCGAGCTCGCAGGAATCGCCGAGCCGCGGGGCGAGGTCTTCGCGCTCGCTGCTGCCGCGGCGACGCTCGCGACCATGGGCGCGCTGGAGGACGGGTCGGCGGAGCTGACGCGCGCCACGCTCCTCGCGCGGAGCCTCGACGTCGCGAGCCAGCGGGTCGTCGGGGTCTGGGCGGGCTTTCTCGACCTCGCTGTGCATCCCGGTGAGGAGGGGATCGCGCGGGCCAAGGGGCGGCTCGGCCGCATCTCGTTCCCGCCCGGCGCCGAGATCGTCGCTCCGCCCCTCGTCCGCGAAGCGTTCACCCAAGCGGCGCTCGTGCTCGGGCGTCGGATCCGAGGCCTCGAGGTCGTGCTGCCGACCTGACGGGCGCGGACGCCGGGGCTCGCACGAGGATTGCGTGTGCAGAATCCATTGGCCGGACGCGACTGTTTTCGATATAGCCGCAGCTTCGCCGCCCGTTCAGATGCGGCGAGCGGAGGGTTCCGTGGCGCGCGCGAAGAAGACCGAAGATGAGGTGGAGCCGACGGCCGATCCGGCCGACCGCCTCGAGCGCGACAACCTGGAAGGCGACCTCGACGAGGACGACGCTCTCGAGGACGAGGGCGACGACGACGATGTCCTCGAGGACATCCCAGCGACCGCCGAGGGCAAGGCCAGCGCAGCGCGCTTGCTCGACCTGCTGGTCGAGAAGAAGGGCCTCGCGCTGCACGTTCCCAAGCCCACGCCGAAGCTGATCGACACCGTCGCACGCGCGCTCGAGTGGCCGGGCCCCATCGGCAAGCGCGCCAACAAGCTCTCCGAAGCCATCGTCGACAGCGAAGACGTCGACGAGCTCTTCGTGGACGACGACACGCTCGAGCAGATCCTCAAGCGTTGGTGACGTGGCGCACGCAGCCGGGGCAGTCGATGGCTGCTCCCCGGGCGCGCCCGTGTTCGTCCCGAAATCTCGCGCCTGAACAAGACCGCGGTACTGTGCGTCCGTTCCGAGCTCACCCTCGGACCCCGAGCCCATGGATTCGCCATGACCCACCGCGCTCCCTCGCTGCTCTCCGCCTTCGCCGCGTTCGCGCTCGCGCTCGCGCTCCTCGCGCCGCTCGGGCGAGGAGCATCCTCGCAGGAGTCCACCGGCCCGGTCGAGCCGGGTCGGACGCTCGAGGCGCCGCCGCCCGAGGTGGCCGTGCCGGCGGGCGAGGAGCTGCCCGCCAACACCGTCGTCATCGACGTCGATGCGCCCGAGCGCGCGCTCTATCGCATCGCGGTGCCGGCGATCCTCGGCGAACAAGCGATGGGCGCGGAGGGGGGCGAGGTTCTCCGCAATGACTTCCGCCTCATCTCGCTCTTCGACGTCCTCGATCCGCGTGGGTTCACCGCGGATCTCGAGGCCGAGGATCTCGGTCTTGCGCCGGCCTCGTGGCAGACGGTCGGGGCGCAGGGTGTGATCAAGGGGCGCATCGTCCGTGAGGGTGGCCGCATCCGCGTCGAGATGCGCCTCTACGAGCTCGCGCGCGGCACGACCGCGAGCCTCACCCGCACGTACGCGGGCGGCGCCGGCGAGCTGCGGGGTTTCATGCACGACTTCGCCAACGAGGTCGTCCGCGTGCTCACGGGGCGCGCGGCCGCGTTCGGCACCCGCATCACCTTCGCGCGGCGCGTGCGCGAAGGTCGCAAGGACGTCTACGTCGCGAGCTTCGACGGACACAACGTCGCGCGCGTCTCCACCGGGCGCGGGGTCTCGATGCTCCCGGCGTTCGGCCCGGGCGGCATCTGGTACTCGGTGCTGAGCGAGACGGGGATGTTCATCACCCGCACCGGTGAGGAAGAGCGACCCCTCATCGACGCGCCCGAGTCGATCAACATGGGGGCCTCGTTCTGCGGCGGGCGCATCTACTTCACGTCCACGCGTGACGGCAACGCAGAGATCTACAGCTCGAACCCGGACGGCACCGACCTGCGTCGCCTCACCGACAACCCGGGCATCGACGTCTCTCCGGCCTGTGGCGGCCCGGGTGGGACCATCGCGTTCGTCTCGAACCGCCACGGGAGCCCGCAGATCTTCGGGATGAACAACCAAGGCGGCAACGTTCGCCGGCTGACCTACCGCGGCAGCTACAACCAGACGCCGGCTTGGTGCCCCGACGCCGAGCAGAGCCTCCTCGCGTTCACCGGTCGCGCAGCAGGCCTCGATGTGTTCACCGTCAACATCCAGAGCCAGCAGTACACGCGCATCACGCAAGGCCAAGGCGTGAACAAGGACCCCGCGTTCAGCCCCGACTGCCGCATGCTCGCGTTCTACTCGACGCGCGGCGGTATCTTCATCGCGAACCCCGAGGGATTGAACCAGCAGCTCGTCATCCCCGGCGTCGCCGAGACGCTGCGCTGGTCGCGCTGACCGAGGCTCGGTCGCCTGGAGGGTCCGTGCGAAGCGGGGCCCGTCTCTCGGTTGCCTGGAGGCTTGCCGCGTGGCTCGCCCGGCCATTTGCCAGGACAAACGGGTTCGTCTAGGAAGCCGGTCCTCATGGCCCGCCCCCACCCGCTTTCGCGCGTCCTCGTTGCGCTCGCCCTCGCCGGTCTCGGTATGGCGGCCCTGGGCGGCTGCGGAGGGGCGCAGCAGGGCCCGGCGCTGAGCTATGGCGAGAGCGCGCGACGCGACTACGAGCGCGCGCTCGGCGCCTTCCAGGACAAGGACTGCCTCACGGCGACGCCGCTCTTCCAACACGTGCGGCGCGAGTATCCGTACAGCCGCTACGCCGCGCTCGCGGAGCTGCGTGCGGCCGACTGCGAGCTCGAGCAGCAGCACTACAGCGAGGCGATTCGCCAGTACCGGTCATTCATTCGTGCGCGCCCCACGCACCCGGACCTCGACTACGCGCAGTACCGCGTCGCGGTCGCGTATTTTCGCCAAATTCCCCAGGATTTCTTCCTCTCGCCGCCTCGAGAGGAGCGCGATCAGAGCCCGACGCGCTCGGCGCTGCGCATCATCGAGCGCTTCGTGCGAGAGCACGAAGAGAGCGAGCACGTCGAGGACGCGCGCCGCATGCAGCGCGACGTGCTCGCGCTGCTCGCGCGCCATGAGCTGTACGTCGCGGAGTTCTACCTCTACCGGGACCGGCCCCTCGCGACGGTCTCCCGCATCGAGGGCATGCTCGAGCAGTACCGAGGCTCGGGCCTCGAGCCGCTCGCGCTCGTCCTTCTCGGGCGAACCCGCCTGCACATGGGCGAGCGCGACCAGGCTCGCGTGGCCTTCGAGGACGTCGTCCGGCACTATCCGGAGAGCGGCTTCTCCACGCAGGCGCGCCGCTTCCTCGAGCGGCTCGACGCGGCAGGGGCGATCGACGAAGGCCCTTCCTCGGCCGACGCGACCGAGCTTCGACCCGAGGAGCCGGCGCAGGACCCGGGTGAGATCGAGGCGGGGGAAGACCCCGAGGCGACGCCCGAAGAGGTGACGCCCGACGAGGTGACGCCCGACGAGGCCACCGACGAGTCGCTCGACGAGAGCTCCGAAGAGCCCGGCGTTCGGGGGTGACACCCGGTTGCGGTGGCGCTCGGCGGGCCGCAGAGTCGGCGCATGACGTCGACGAAGAACGACGAGGTTGCCCCGCTGCCGCGCAAGAAGCCGGACTGGCTACGTGTGCGCCTGCCGGGCGGAGAGCGCTACGAGTCGCTCAAGCGCACGTTCCGACGCCTCGACCTCCACACCGTGTGCGAGGAGGCGCGGTGCCCCAACGTCGGCGAGTGCTGGGGAGAGGGTACCGCGACGATCATGATTCTCGGCGAGACCTGCACGCGCGGCTGCCGCTTCTGCGCCGTCACGACGGGTGATCCCGGTGGTGTCGTCGATCCGCGCGAGCCGGAGAACACGGCGCGCGCGCTGTCCGAGCTCGATCTCGCCTACGTGGTCCTCACGATGGTCGATCGCGACGATCTCCTCGACGGGGGCGCCGAGCACGTCGCGCGCACCGTTCAGCGGATCAAGCACCACAGCCCCAAGCTCCTCGTCGAGACGCTCGTTGGCGACTTCCAGGGTGTGCGCGGTGACGTCGCTACGCTCGTGCGCGACGGGCGCCCGGACGTCTTCGCGCACAACGTCGAGGTCGTGCCCGCTCTTCAGCGCAAGATGCGCGACGCGCGCTGCAGCTGGCAACGCTCGGTCGACGTCCTGCGGTGGGCCAAGGACGAGGGAGCACTGGTCACCAAGAGCTCGCTCATGGTCGGCTGCGGCGAGCGCGAGGCCGACGTGCTCGAGGCCATGCAGGGCCTGCGCGACGCGGGCGTCGACGTGCTGACGATCGGCCAGTACCTGCGGCCGACGCCCAAGCACGCCGAGGTCGTGCGCTACGTCGAGCCGCGCGAGTTCGAGGCCTTCCGCGACGCGGGCCTCGCGATGGGATTCCGTTACGTCGCCTCCGGCGCGCTCGTGCGCTCGAGCTACCGCGCGGCCGAGGCTTTCCTGCGCGGCATCCTCGGAGGAGACGCCCGCGCCGCCGAAGGTCATGGCGGCCAGGCCTTCGAGGATCGCTACGGCAAGAAGACGCGACTCAGCGTGCTCCCCTGACTGGGGAGATCGCTTCACCGGCGGCACGAGACTCTGCACGGCCGGGCTCTTCGCGAACGGCCCGGCGCGGCGTACCCTCGCGCGATGGTGTACGCCCGCGGGCTCGAGGAGACGTGAACCGCGGCTCACGCAACGTCCGCCTTTTGCACGCCGCTGCCTATGCGCTCGGCGCCCACGCGCTCGGCGCCTGCGCGCCCGGCGCTTCTCTGGATGCGGGCCCGCCCTCGTCCGTCGACGCCCACGAAGCCGAGGTCTCCGTGCGCTCGCTCCTCGAGCGGTGCTTCGTACCGCTCTCGAGCACGCGTGCCGACTACGCCGAGCGCGTTCGCGGCCTCTGGCTCGCGGAGAACGTCGCGAACTGGACCGGCCTCCTCACCGAAGCGGAGCGTCGGCAAGCGCCCTTTTTCACCGACGCGGATTGGGGAAGCGAGCGAGGTCGCTTCGGCATCGAGGGCAGCGCGGGCCAGACGCTCACGCTCAACACGCTCGATCCCTGGGGCGCAGACGACGACACCGACATCGAGATGATCTACCTCGAGGCGATGCGCCGGGCGGGCACCGCGCACCTCACGCCGCTCCAGATCCGCGACGCCTGGCGCACCCACATCGTGCCGGACCTCTATGTGTGGGTGTCGAACCGCGCGGTGCGCCATCTCTTCGAGGCGCCCGTTCCCGTGCTTCCGCCCTCGAGCAGTCTCCTCGCGGCCAACGACCAGTCCCTGATGATCGACGCACAGCTGACGACGGAGCTCTTCGGTGCGCTCGCGCCGGGTCGTCCGGCGCATGCGCTCTCGCTTGCGCACCTCCCGATCCTCGCGACCGCCACAGGCTACGCCGCGCACGCGGCGCAGGTGCACGTCGTGCTCCACGCGCTCGCGCCCGTGCTCGACCCAGGCCTCGAACCTGCGGCGCAGAGCCAGTGCCTCGTACGCGCCGCACGACTGCTCGTGCCGGACGAGAGCAAAGCGGCGGCCGTGATCGATCTCGTGCTCGCGCTGCGCGAGCAGAGCCCCGATCCGAATGATTGGGAGCTGGCGCGCGACGAGCTCGCGCGCGTCTTCCAGAGCGAGGCGGCGACCCACGGTTATCGCTACCTCGAGTGGTACGAGTCCGCGGTCAATTTCGCGACGGGCCTGCTCGCGCTCGTCTTCGGGGAGGGAGATCTCGTTCGGACGATCCGGATCGGAACACTCTCGGGCTGGGATTCGGACAACGGCACCGCGACGATGGGAGGCCTCTTGGGTCTTGTCCACGGCGAGGCGTGGGTTCGGAGCGAGCTTGCGCGCGCGGGCCTCACGGACCTCTCGGGCCGCTACCGAATCGCGCGCACCCGCGTCGGCTTCCCCGCGGAGATCTACACCCTCGACGAGATCGCGGCGCTCGCCGTGCCGCGCGTCGAGGAGAGTCTGCGCGAGACGGGTGGCACGGTCGTGGACGAGCGTTACGAGGCGCCGCGCCTCTCCGAGGCCGAGCTCTCTCTGGACGCGAACCCGTACCTCGCGTGGCTCGCCCCGAGCGCGACGCGCGCGGTCCGCGCCGCCGGAGAGAGCCCGCGCGCGAGCCTGGAGGGCGGCGCGAGCGTCGGCCCGAGCGACGTGGCGTCGCTCGTCGACGGCCTCGAGCTCGACGCGTCGGGGCGTGATCTCTCGATCGATGTGCGCGACGAGGTGCGAGTCGCCGCAGGAGAGCCGCTCGTCGAGCGGCACGTGACGATCGAAGGTGCGGGCGAGGTGAGGGTCGGGGTCGAGTGGCCGTCGGCTCTCGCGCTCTGGGGCGTCCGCTTCGTCGAAGGTCCTCGGGCCGTGGATGTCCTCGGCGTGGAGGTGCTCGGCGTGGAGGGCTGGCGCGCGCCCGCGCTCGAGGCGCCCATGTCTCCGGGCCTCGGTGCTTTCGCCATTCGAGATGCGCGCTTCCGAGCCCCGGTCGACGCGCGCGGTGTGCGCCTCCTGGTGCGTGCTGGCGCCGGCCGTTCGATCACCCTCCTCGAGCTCGACGGCATGACCCGGTGAAGGCGCCACCGGTCGCGTCCGAGACGGGGCCTTGGCGCTCTGCCGGGTCCCGTCCCTCCGGGTCTCGGTTCTTTCAGATCCCGCTCGTGCGGATGTCCCATTGCGGTGCGACGAAGCGGTCTCCGCCCGGCGACACCCGGATCGTCGTCTCGGGCCCGCGCAACACCACGCTGTCGCTCCGAAGGCCTTCGAGCCGCAGGACGTAGGCCCGGCCAGGAACCAGCACCCCGCTCATCACGACCCGCGACTCACAGGGCACCGCAAACCCAGCATTGCCAGGCCCGCCCATCTCTGCGGCGGCGATTCGAACGCTCTCGAGGCCCGCTTGCCGGCAGAGGGTTTGGTCCGGGGACACCCCGTCGATGGTCCATCGTCCCTCGAGGGTCGTCCCCACGACAACGAGACGCACCACCTCGGGTTCGGCGCAACCTGCCGTGCCCAGGAAGAAGAAGAGGAAAGTCAAAGCTCTCGCCTGCTGCGCCATCGCGATCTCCATGCGGTCGAGCCGAGGCCGGCCTCTTCTCCTCCGCGGTGCTGCCCGTTTCGTGGGGGCGGGCGAGGCCGGCATGAGATTTCTTTCGTTCGGCCCGCCCGAGGTGTGTGCGGAGCGGGACGACGCGGCGCGCTCGGCGCACGAAGCGTTCTTCGGCGGGCGGCGACGTTTCGTGGCAAGAGCCCGCACACATGACTCGGATCATCGGCCTCACGGGTGGTATCGCCTCGGGCAAGAGCACGGCGAGCGCGCGCTTCGCGGAGCTCGGCGTGCCTGTCGTCGACGCGGACGAGCTCGCGCGCGAGGTCGTCGAGAGAGGCTCCGAGGGGCTCGCCGAGGTCGTCCGGGTCTTCGGCGCCGACGTGCTCGACCGCGAGGGCGCGCTCGACCGGAAGAAGCTCGGCACGCTCGTCTTCCAGGACCCCGCGCTTCGACGAAAGCTCGAGGAGATCACCCATCCGCGCATCGCCGCGCTCTCGATGCAGCGTATGGCCGCGATCGCCGCGAGCGATGTGCCGTACGGGCTCTACGAAGCGGCGCTGCTCGTCGAGAAGGGTACGCATCGCGCCATGAACGGCCTCGTGGTCGTCGCGGCTTCACCGGAGATCCAGCTTGGGCGCGTGATGAAGCGCGATGGCCTCGACGAGACCGCGGCGCGCGCGCGCTTGGCTTCGCAGATGCCTCTCGAGCAGAAGCTCGCGGCCGCGACCTGGATCATCTGGAACGACGGCGACCTCGAAGCGCTCCGCGCGCGCGTGGACGAAGTGCACCGCGCGATCCTCGAGGCGGGCTCGAACCGGGACATGGGTCCTCGGACGTGAGCCGCCTCTCCGGGCTGGCCTCGCGCGCCGTCTCGGCTGAGAGCACGTGGCACTCGGATGGATCGATGCGGGTGCCACGGGCTCGCATCGGCGGGAGGGAGGCTTTCGCCGATTCACTCGGCGGGAGGGAGGGGCTGCGGCCAGACCCTCCGGCAAGAAATGTCAGAGCATGAGTCATCCAAGTGACTCATGCTCTGAGACTACACGCCACGCTCTCCGGAGGCTCGATGTTGCACGTCCTCGCTGGTCGCACTGCCCTCGTCACCGGCGCTTCACGCGGGCTCGGGGTCTTCATCGCGCGCCGCCTCGCGAAGGAGCGCATGCACCTCGTCCTCTCCGCCCGCGACGGGCGTAAGCTCGCTGCGCTCCGCGAGGAGCTCGCGCGTGAGGGTCTCGACGTGCGCATCGTCGCGGCGGACGTGCGCAGCGCCTCCGAGCGCGCTCGCCTCGTGGAGGAGGCAGGCGCGATCGACGTCCTCGTGAACAACGCCGGTCTGGAGGTCACACGCGCCTTCGCCGACCAGAGCGAGGCCGACGTCGCCGCGCAGCTCGAGACGAACCTCGTCGCGCCCATCGATCTCTCGCGACGCGTGCTGCCGGGCCTCCTCGCGCGTCGCGCGGGCGCCCTCGTGCACGTCTCGTCGATGTCCGGCAAGAGCCCGACCCCGTACAACGCGATCTATGCTGCGACGAAGTACGGGTTGAACGGGTTCTCTTCATCGATCGCGATCGAGCTCGAGGGCACCGGCGTGAGCACGGGCGTCGTGTGCCCGAGCTTCGTCGCCGAGGCCGGCATGTGGGCCGACACGGGGCTGCGAGCGCCCTCGCTGATGCGAGAGGTGCGCCCCGAGGCCGTGGCCGACGGGGTGATCGCGGTGATTCGCGGCGCGCAGGAGGTGCTCGTGACCCCGACGCCGGTGCGCCCGCTCCTGGCGCTCCGCGAGCTCGCGCCCAGGCTCACGGGCGCGCTTCTCGCGCGCATGGGTGTGCTCGCCACGCTCGAGGCGCGCGCAGCACACGCGGCCCGACCGAGGTGACCTGAGCGCCTGCCTGGGGTCAGCGTCCCGGCAGCAGCTCCACGAGGCGCCGGTCGGCGAGATCGCCGAGCAGACACAGGCGCTCTCCTGACTCTGGCTCGAGGACCACGAGATGTCGCCCGGCCCGATCCGCAAGCACGGTGAAGCGACATCGCCCTTCCAAGAGGCTCTGATCCCCGAGCGCGCGGGCGGAGGCTTCGCCACGTCGAAGGAGTGTGAGCGAGCGCGATCCGATCACCACCGCGTCTGCGACCCGCCCCGACGGAAGCTCCGTGTACCGCGTCGCGAGGACGAGCTTGTCCCCGGCCGTATCGAGCTGGATCACGAAGCGCGGCTCCTTCGAGATCGCCTCGAGGACTCGAAGAAACGCACCATCCTCGAGCTCCGAGGCGCGCTCGAGCGCAAGCTCCTCGCCTGCGAGCAAGAGCACATCGCCCGGGTGCAAGCCGGGGCCACGCTGAGCCGCGGCGGGGCTGGCGCGCCTCGCGGCCGCCACCGCGTTGCGCCTAGACCAGAATGCCCGGGCGAGGGCCCCCCCCGCACCGACGAGCGCTGCGCCGATGGCCAGCTCGGCGATCACGCGAGCACCTCTCGAAGACGTGCCGTGGCTGACTCTGGGTCGGCCGCAGCGCAGAGCGCGGAAATCACAGCGACCTCCGAGAGGGGCAGCCCCCGCAACAGCGAGGCGCGCTCGGCATCGATCCCGCCGATCGCGACGACCGGACGACCCGCGAGCGCGATGGCGTCACGCAGACTCGACACCCCCACGACCGGGTCGGGGTCGACCTTGCTTCGGGTTACGAACACCGGCCCGAAGGCGATCCGATCGGCCCCCTCTTCGCGCGCCCGCGCGACCTGAGTGAGGTCGTGCGTGGAGCGACCGATGCGGAGGGCTCCGCGAACGTCGAGCCGCCGCGCATCGGCAAGGGACAGGTCCTCCTGCCCGAGGTGAACCTCGCTCGCCCCGACGAGCAGCGCGAGGTCGACGCGGTCGTTCATGACGAAGGGCACCCCGCGCTCCGCGGCCATGCCGGCGAGCCGCTCGGCGAGCGCGAGACGAGCACGGTCAGGCATCGACTTGGCGCGAAGCTGCAGCCGGGTGGCGCCTCCTCGCAGCACGGCGCGGGCGACCTCGAGGGGGTCGCGCAGGGCACCCGTGGGATCGACGCACACATCCGGGTCCACGATCGCGTAGACGCCGATCATGGCAGGCTCACGCCGCGCGGCGAGCTTTCGGCTTCGCGGTCTTGAGGACCTTCGCCTTGGACTTGGCAGCCCGCGCGGTCACAGGAGGCTTGCGCGCCTTCGGCAGACTCGCGGTCTTGCGCGCCTTCGGGGGTCCCGCGAGCTTCGCGGTCTTGGCGGCCTTGGCCTTGGGTTTGTCGGACTTGCTCGGCTTGGTCGCGGCTTTGCGCTTGGCGGGCGGGGGGGCGTGCTCGGTCTTCTTCGGACGCTCGGTCTTTGCGCGCTCGGCTTTCGTCTCCCGGACCTCGGCAGCCTCTTCGGTCTTCTTCGGCGCAGGCTCGGACGTGACCGAAGCCCGCACCGGCTTCCGCGCGGGCGCGGCGGCCTTGGCCTCGGGGGAGCGCGGCGCGTCGGACTTCGCCGGGACGGCGGGGATCTCGCTCGCGCGACGCCGGGAGATGAGCTTGATCTTCTTCAACGGAGGCGGCGCGGGCGGCGGCAGCCGTGCCTCGAGGAAGCGAATGCTGCTCTCGATGGAGGCGGTGAGCGCCTCCTTCACGATCTGAGCGAGCGCGTTCTCGTTCGTCTTGAGCGCGTCGTAGTAGCGCTGGCGCTCGGTCGAGTGGATCACGGCGGGTGGGTATCCCGCCGCGAGGAGCAGCAGGTTCATCACGAGGCGCGCCACCTTCCCGCTGTGCCTGGGATAGGGGTAGATGTGCAGGAGATGGAAATGCGCCTTGGCCGCGAGGCGGAGCACGTGTGTCGTGCGGCGGGTATCGGCTGCGTTGATCCAGAGGCCGAAGGCTTTGAGCTTGGGCAGGATCTTGTCTGGAGCCGCGATCTCGTGAAAGTAGAGGCGGTGGAGCGGGATGTCCTTGCGGTACGCGGGCGGCTTCTTGCCATCGACCTCGTCGGGAGCGAGTGACGCGTAGATGTCCCGCACGACGTTCTCGTCGACCTTCGTCTGCTTGTCCGCTGCCCAGCTCCGGATGAGGTCGACCGTGGCTTTGTTCTGGCGGATCTCGTCGAACGACGAGGCCATGATGGGGTCCTCGGGCGCCCCGCCCCGCATCGCTTTGGCCAGCTCCTCGGGAGAGTAGACGACCCCTTCGAGCGCGTTCTCGTGGTACAGCCAGGAAAGCTCGACCTTGTCGTGGAGTTCTCTGCGCAGAGCCTCGGGGGCTTGCTCCATCAGCTTCTGGAGATGCTGCGCGCGTTGGTCGAGTTGGGCCTGTTGCTGCACGTTCGTCCTCGCCGGTCGTCCGGCCATGCTCGCCGGTCGTCCTCGCCGGTCGTCACCGGCGATGTCCTGCCGCGGTGCTGTGAGGTGTCCGCGGAGCCACGTTGTCAGCGCTCCGAACGTCACTGGACGCGGAGCGCTAGCCTCGTGCCCGGTCTTCGGTCCGGGCGCGCCCGGAACGACCGCCCAGCAGCACGTGCTCCTGGAAGGCCCTACCGGAAGGTGCGGAGCGAGGTGGGTCGCCTCGGACCGCTCGAAAAGCATCCGTCAGGCGGAACGAGAAACGCAAAAAACCGCCCAATGGGCGGAGTGTAGTGCCAGGCCCGATCGCGGTCAATTCGAGCTCGCGTGCTCCTCGAGCCAGGCGCGGTCGACTGCGCCGACGTGCGCGTCGCGGACCTCGCCGGTCGTGTCGACGACGAGGAGCGTCGGCAGCGCGGTGATGCGGTAGGCCGTCTGCAGCGATCCGTCTGTGTCGTGAACCGTCGGGTAGCTCGCCCCGAGCTCGCGGTGCGCCTCCCGAACGAAGGACGCGCGACGGTTCGACTCGACGTTCACGCCGAGCACGACCACCTCGGGGTGGGCGTGCGAGAAGGCCTCGAGCGCGGGCACCGAAGCACGGCACGGTGGGCACCAGCTCGCCCAGAAGTCGAGGACGACGACGCGGCCGCGGAGCGCCTCGAGCTCGATGCGGTCGCCCTCGTCCGCCCCCTCTCCCCCGACGACCGTGCTCGCGAACGAGACCGCCGGCTCGCCGACGAGCGGGCTCACGGAAGCGCAGAGGTCGGAGGTGACCGCCGCGACGAGCACGAACGCGAGCGCGGCGGCCCCGAGCCCATGCCATGGCCGCACCCCCGGCGATGCTGCGGATCCGGGTGTCGTGGCGTCACGCGGCCCCGGCGGTCTCGGATCGCGCGCGGGCTCACGCAGGTCGTCTTCGGATGAGGTGTTCAAGGGCTCTACTCCTCGGGTGACGATGCACGGGATGGTAGGCCCGCGCTCGCCTCGCCCGCGCGTTCCGGCAGGGTCGGGCGGGCCGGCGGGAGCGTCACACGGAAGGCAGCGCCGCCCTCGGGGGCAGCGGTGCATTCCACCGTGCCGCCGTGCTCGAGCACGATCTTCTTGGTGATCGCGAGGCCGAGCCCGGTGCCCTCGCTCTTGGTGGTGAAGTACGCGTCGAAGACCCGCTCGCGCTCACCCTCGGGCACACCTCGGCCGTTGTCACGCACCTCGAGCGTCGCGCCTCCATCGCTTCGAGGCTCGACGGCCACGACCACGCAGGCGTTCGACAGACCCGCCTCGGCGAGCGCCTGCACCGCGTTGCGGACCAGGTTGTCGAGGGCTTTGCGGAGGAGGCCACGGTCGATCGCGACCCAGACCGGTGCGGAGGGTAGCCTCGTCGCGAGCGTGGGTGGCGCGACGAGCGCGCCGCTCGGGAGCATCGCCGCCGGCTCGAAGGTGCGGCAGGCCTCTGCAGCGAAGGCCGCGAGGTCGGCGCGCTCGAGCTCGGGCACGGGGAGACGCGCGAAGTCGCTGAACTCCGTCACGAGGCGCCGCAGCGTGCGCACCTCCTCTTCGACGATGTCGCGCGCATCGCCGAGGCGGCGGCGGAAGCGTGCGTCCTCGCCCTGGTAGCGCTCGTGCAGATCTTGAACCGCGAGCTGGATCGGGGTGAGAGGGTTCTTGATCTCGTGCGCGAGGCGGCGGGCCATCTCCTGCCACGCCGCCATGCGCTGGAGGTACTCGATGCGGTCGCGGCTCGAGCGGATGTCGCGCACCATCGCGTTGAACGCGCGCACGAGCTCACCGACCTCGTCGCCGCGATCGGAGGGGACCTCGACCGTGAGATCTCCGGCGCCCACCTTGCGCGCGGCGTCGGCGAGGACCGCGACGCGACGCGTGAGGCGACGCGAGACGAGCAGGCCCACGGTGAGCGCGCAGGCGATGACCGCGAGGAGAACCGACGAGTAGGCCAGAAGGTAGAATGTGGAGAGATAGCCGGCGCTCGTCCGCAGGCGCCCATAGACCTCGGCAACTTCGCCCGCACGAGCGTACCGCTCGAACGTCGCGACCGGCGTCGTGACGACGACCACGACGTCGAGCGCAGGACGGAGGCCCTCTGCCGCGATGTGACGGCGCAGCGTGAGCGGGCGCTCGCGCTCCTCGTCGAGCTCGCGCGCTGCGACGACAGGGTGACCGCCGTCGCGGGAGACCTCGATTCGAGCGAGCCGCACGCTCGCGCCGTCGTCCCGGTCCTGCCGTGCGAGCTCGTCCTCGAGCAGGCGCGCGAGCGCCGGCTCGTCGCCTGCGCGTGCCACGGCGACGAGGCGGTGGTCGTAGGCGATCGCGTCGGCGGTGCGATCGGCGCCCGCCCGCAGCGCCACGAGGTGCGTGCGGTAGAGCTCGAGGGCGTCGTCGAGCTGGGCGGCGACGCGCGCGTTGACGCCGACGTCGTAGGCATCGCGCAGCACGGCGTTGCCGAGGAGCAGCGCCGCCAGCAGCGGCACGAACGCGACCGCGACGAGGGCCCCGAGGATGCGGGACTCGAAGCGGGAGAACCGTAGCGTGGTCCGCTCCCGGGAGGGCGGCGGCGTGACCTCGGGTGCGCTCATGGCACCTCGAGGGACTGCGAGCGGAATCGCAACGTGCGCTCCGCAGCGCCGATCTGAGGGTTCACGAAGAGGCTCACGAACGAGCCGAAGAACGAATCGCTGTCGACGGTGCTGCGCTGCGGACGCGCGAGCCAGCGGCGGATGCGCTGCACCGTGTCGGCCGTGAGCGGATTGAGCTCGACCAGCACGGCGAAGTAGGCGTCCTGACCGCGCGCACGGGACCAGCGACTCGCGGTGCCGATCGGGATGCGGTCGAGAACCAGACACCGCGTCACGACCTCTTCGAGCGAGCCGAGCACGAGCGTGCGCGACGTGGCCTCGGTCGTGATCTGCACACGGAAGCGCTCCTCCCAGAGGTCGTAGACGACGCGGCACTGGCGCGCGCTCGCCGCGATCGGTTCGTCGCGCCCCTCGACGTAGGCGAAGACCCCGAGCTGCAGCGTCTGAGGGAGACCGCTCATCAGCTTGCGGCGCGTCTCCGCGTCGCGCGCGAAGTCCGCGATGCTCACATCGAGGCGCGGCGTGCCCTCCGCGAAGCTCGCGCCGACTCGGCGCGTGGCGACCTGGGCGCGAACCACGCCCGCCGGCCAGAGCGTGAGGGCTGCGAGCCCGAGGAGGATCGTCGAGAGGAGCGTCCTCATCCGACCGACACGAAGCCCAGGAGTGTGGAGAACCCGACCGAGAAGACGCCGACCGAGGTGTCGATGCGCACACCGACGTCGAACGTGAGGTCGAGAGGCAGGAGGTCGATTCCCGAGTAGCCTCGGATCGGACGCTGGAAGTCGGCGATGTCGGCGACCGTGTAGAGGCCGGCGTTCGCATAGATCCAGAGCGCGCGGAAGTCCTGATCGACCCGGAAGAGCTGGATCTGGTACTCGACGTCGAGGCGCGCCGCGAGCTGTCCGATGCGGTGCTCGGCCACGGCGTTCCGGAAGAGGTTGAGCGGTCCGCGGCGGTCGAGGTTGAGCTCGAGCATGCGGCTCGGGACGAGGTCGGAGAGATCCGAGGCGTAGAAGCGATAGAAGAACGGGGTCTGGTCGAGCGCTGCGCCCGCGAAGAGCGAGACTCGGAGCGAGTGATCCCAGCCGGGCAGCGGCGCCCAGTGACGCGCGAGGCCCTCGGCGCGAAAGAAGTCGTAATCGGAGCCGAAGAGACGGCTCGCGAGGTCGACGCGGAGGTAGAGCAGCGTGCCCGACCGCGTCAGCGCTGGGCTGTCGCGCCCGTCGAAGACGAGGTGTAGGTCGAGCATGGAGACCGCGCTGATGCCGTCCTGGACGAGAAAATCGACCGGGACGACGTCGAGGCCGCGGAGCTCGCTCGCGGCGTCGGGCCGGGACAGCACGGAGACGAGCTCGAGCTGGTAGGCCAGCCGCAGGCGCACCTCGGGGGACAGAGACAGGCCCGTCCCGATCGCGCCTCCGCCGCGGAGGTAGTTGACCACGGCCGCACGCGCGGCTTCGCAGGGCGGCGGATCGCCCATGGGGCAGCGCAGGGGCGTGACGAGGACGTCGTCGTCACCGAAGAATTCCCGGCCATGGACGAAGAACGCCATCCCATGGAGGGCCACGGGCGTCCCGAACGCGCCGGGATCCTCGAAACGAAGGCGCGCTCCCTGCTGAGGCTCGGAGAGAAGCAGCGAGAGGGCGAACGCGTCGCCCGTGCCGAGGAGGTTCGCGTCCGAGACGCTGACGCCGCCGTACGGGACGATCGGGGCCTCCGCGCGCTCGTAGCTGCCCGCGAGCCCCTCGCTCACGCCGAGCACGAGGTTGTCGACCTGGAACGTGGTGCGCTCGCGGACCTCGATGCGGAGGATGACGCGCCCACGCGCGCTCCCGCGCTCGAGCGAGAGGCGCACGTCCGAGAAGAAGCCTGTCCCGAGGAGCTGGTAGCGGGTCTGTTCGAGACGCTCGTCCTCGACGTCGAGCGGCTCGCCCTCGCGTACGGCGATGTGTCGACGCACGACGTGCTCGCCCGTCTGGCGGTTGCCCACGATCCGGATCGCCTCGAGGCGGTAGACGATCGCCCCGTCACCGCGCTCGTCTTCCGGGTCTTCTTCTTCCGGGTCGTCGTCCGCGTCCGCCGTCGTCGCCCCCTCGGGCCCCGGCTCGACGCCGTCCCCCGACAGGCTCGCCCCGTCCGCGCCGTGGGCAGCAGCCTCGGCCGCGGGCTCGCTCGGCGCGGCCTGCGCGCGCGCCCTCGACGACGAGAAGGCGAGCAGCGCGACGACGAACGAAGGTAAGAGACTCCGCACGGTTCGCATGGTGGCACGATCCGGATCCGTCTCGGGCGCGACGCGCGGGTCGCGGCCGCGGCCAAGAGGAGGCCATTCCACGATCCACGCGCGCGATGTGCGCTCTCAGCGCGCGTCCAACGACGCGCTGAACGACACGCTGACCTCGACCGACACGGTCAGGCTCGCCGACGCCTCCGCCGCCGCCGCCGCCGCCGTCGTCGCGCACGCGACGGCTCCGAGGCTCACGGCCATGGCGGCCTGCGGGATCTCCGGTGCGAGCCGAACGATCTCCGCGCCGCTCTGCTGGAGGCGCTGAACGCGCTCGCGCAGGGCCACGACGGCGCGCACTCCTTCGCGCATCGCGCGCTGCACGCGAGCGAGCCGAGCCTCTTGCTCCGCGTCGAGCCCACCTTCGACCACGATGTCGAGCTGACCCGGCGAGCACCGCGCGTCGGCTTCGATGCGCGCGTCGCAGGACGCGCGGCATCGGGCGCTCGCGCTGGGACGGCGCACGCGGCCCGTGCAATACGGCTCTCGGTACGCGACCGAACAATTCCCGCGGCACTCGCCCGCACAGCTGGCTTGTGCGGAGACCACACAGCGGCCCTGACAGCTTCCCTCGCAGCGACCCGAGCAGGTGCCGTCTGCCGCGTAGGCCGAGCAGGTGCCCGCACAGCTCCCCTCGCACCTTCCTGCGCACTGTCCTGCCACCTCGACGGCACAGCTTCCTTGGCACTCCGCGTCGCACTGCCCGCGGAGCTCGCCGCCCTCGCAGGTCATCTCGACCGCGCCGGGATCGACCTGGGCCTCGCACTCGGCCATGCACTGGCCGTACGCGTCGACCGAAACCTCGCAGTGCGGAGGCTGCGCTTGAACGCGCACGGTATGGCCAGCACGGAGCGCCGACAGCTCGCTCGCGAGGCGGTCCTGGGCTGCGGCGCAGACCGTGCGGAGGTCTCCCGACAGCTCCGCGTCGCTCATTCCGAGCGCGAGACCCGTGCTTCGGCACGCGGTGACCAGCTCCGTCTGGGCTTCGAAGGCCGCCTCCTGAAAGCGCGTCGTTGCTCGAAAGAACGCTTCGAGCTTGGCCGCCTGGTGGTTGGCGCCGAAGTCGCCCCCGCATGCAGCCATCGAGGTGCGGCTGCTCCCTCCGGTCGCACTGCGGCCTCCACGGGCGATCGGGCCGCAAGAGGCGAGGACCGCGAAGGAAAACAGGAGCGCGGTGGAGATCTGTCTCATGGCATCGGGACGCTAGCCGTGGGCGCCCGGCGATGTCGAGCCCGCTCGGTCGAGCCCCGCTCGGTCGACGCCAGTCCCGCACGGTCTTCCAGCAGGCGGCTCGCCAAGCGCGGGCCCACGGCCCACGGTGTCCGCCATGGACGAGCTCGTGCTGAAGACCTTCCCGATCGGGCCCGCCACGTCCGTCGCGCCGTGGCCCACGCTCGACCCCTTCCTCTTCTGCGTGCACCACGCCGACCGCTACCCGCGCGGCAACGACGCGATGGGGCCTGACGCGTCCCTCGCAGGTCGCGCGATCGGCCATGATTTCGAGGGGCTCGACGGCTGGCGCATGTACCACGGCGACACCATCCCCGGCTTTCCGCAGCATCCGCACCGCGGCTTCGAGACCGTCACGCTCGCGCGGCAGGGCTACATCGACCACTCCGACTCGCTCGGAGCGGCGGCGCGTTTCGGCAAGGGCGATGCCCAGTGGCTCACCGCGGGAGCGGGCATCGTGCACTCGGAGATGTTCCCGCTCTTGTCCCGCGACGCACCGAACCCGGCCGAGCTGTTCCAGCTCTGGTTGAACCTTCCGCGCGCCTCCAAGATGGCCAAGCCCTACTTCTCGATGTTCTGGTCCGAGACGATCCCCAGGCAGCTCGAGACCGACGATGCGGGCCGGAGAAGCGAAGTCACCGTCATCGCAGGTCGCTTCGGCTCGCTCACGCCGAGCGCGCCGCCGCCCGATTCGTGGGCGGCGCGACCGGAGGCCAACGTCGCCATCTGGACCGTGCGTCTCGATCCCGGAGCGCGCGTCACGCTGCCGGCGAGCCCGTCGGACGACGACACGCCGCGCACGCTCTACTTTTTTGCTGGCGAGCGACTGGTCGTGCGCCGCGCAGACGGGAGCGGCAAGACCGAGATCCCCACCCGACACGGCGCGGTGGTGCTCGCCGACGAGACCCTCGTGCTCGAGGCGGGCCAGGACGCGGCGGAGCTGCTGGTGCTGCAGGGCCGCCCGATCGGCGAGCCCGTGGTCGCGCACGGGCCCTTCGTGATGAACACGCGCGAAGAGATCCAGCGCGCGTTCCACGACTACCAGCGCACGCGCTTCGGCGGCTGGCCCTGGGGAGAGGACGGTCCGGTTCACGGGCGCGAACAAGGCCGCTTCGCGCGTCACCCGGACGGTCGCCTCGAGAAGCGCTCCTGATTGGCCTGAGGAGTCCGTGCGGGCCCGCCGTGGGGCTATAGTCCGCGTGTGCGGCTGGGCATCGACCTCGGAACCACTCGGACTGTCGTGTCGCGCGTCGAGCGCGGGCGCTACCCCATTCTGTCGTTCGACACGGGCCAGGGGCCCGCGGAGTGGATCCCCGGCGCGTGCGCCGAGCTCGCGGACGGCGCGCGGGTGCATGGCTGGGACGCCGTCTCCGCGCGCGAAGGAACCCTTCTGCGCTCGGTGAAGCGCGCGATCTCGGGCCTCGCCGCCGACGCCATCGTCTCTGACTTGCCCTCGGGTCCGAGCGCGACCGAGCTGCTCGTCGAGCACGTCGCCCACGTGCTCGATCGCATTCGCCGCACGCTCGAGCTCGGTCCCTGCGAGCCGATCTCGGCGATGATCGCGGTGCCTGCGAACGCGACGAGCCGTCAGCGCTGGCTCACGCTCGAGGCGTTTCGGCGAGGAGGCGTCGAGGTGCTCGGGCTCGTCAACGAGCCCACCGCCGCAGGCGTCGAATACGCGCACCGCCACCTCGGTCTCGAGAACAAGCGCAGCCCCAAGCGCTACCTGGTTGTCTACGACCTCGGAGGAGGGACCTTCGACACCGCCGCGATCTCGTTGAAGGGGCGTCTGTTCGAGCTCCTCGCGGCGGAGGGCTTGCCGCGCCTCGGCGGCGACGACCTCGACGAAGCGATCCTGACCGTCGCGCTCGAGCGAGCCGGGATCGAGCCCGGCTCGTTCGACGCGGGCACGCGCGCGCGCCTCGCCGAGGCTGCGCGCGCCGGCTAGGAAGCCCTCGGACCGCACTCGAAGAACGCGATGGTCGACCTCGCGGTCGCGCGTCCAGAGGCAGGTGCGGTCGTCGTGCCCGCGGCCGACGTGCTCCGCGCGTGCGAGCCGCTCGTCGACCGCACGCTGGCGCTCGTGGACCGGCTCTTCGCCTCATTGCCTGCGCACGGCATCGATCCGGAAGACGCCCGGCAGCTCGGCGCCGTCTACGTGGTCGGTGGCGGCGCAGCGTTCGTCGGCGTCCTCAAGGCGCTCCGAGCCCGGCTCGGGCGCAAGGTCGAGCTCGCGCCCGTGCCGCACGCGGCGACCGCGATCGGCCTGGCTCTCGCCGCCGATCCAGACGCGGGGATCTTCGTGAAGGAGGCCGTCACGCGACACTTCGGCGTGTGGCGCGAAGCGCAAGGTGGGCGCGAGAAGATCTTCGACCCGATCTTCGACAAGGGCGCTGTCGACCTCGGCGACGAGTCGAGCCGTCCGATCGTGGCCGAGCGTCGCTATCGTCCACGGCACACGGTCGGTCACCTGCGCTTCCTCGAGTGTGGCCGACGCGATCGCGATGGCGGACCCGCGGGCGAGATCACGCCGTGGCGTGAGGTCCTGTTCCCCTACGACCCGAGCCTTCGAGAGGCCGGCGACCTCACCGGGTACGCCCGGGCCGAGCCCTCGCTCGTCTCCGAGGAGATCCGCGAGACCTACCGGTACGGCTCCGACGGCACGATCTCGGTGCGCATCGAGAACCTCTCACGAGGCTACGGCCACACCTACGAGCTCGGCCGCATCGAGTGAGCCGCTGATCCCAGGCTCACAGCTGGCGCACGACGCGGACCGTCTCGTCCGCGGGCACCTCGACCGTGATCTCCGTCATGCGGCCATCGGCGGTCCGTAGGCCGATCCGGTGACTGCCGGCAGGGACTGCCAGGTGGCGCACGGGGGTGTTGCGGCCCGTGTCACGGCCGTCGATGAACACGCGCGCCCAGGGGAGGGTCTGGACATCGAGGAAGCCCTGCCGGGACTCCCCGCGACGAGGCGGCCGTGGCGGGGAACGATCCCCGTCCGGTTCCGCGCGCGGTGTCCTTCCGGTCGTGGTTCCGCGAGCCGTTCCGCTCCCTGCGTCGGCACGCGCGGTCTCGGTCGCAGCGCGAGGATCGCGCTCGGCCCTGCTCGTGGTGCCGCCGGCACGCGCGGTCTCGGTCGGGGCCCGAGGGGTGCGCTCGGCCGCGCTCGTGGTCTCGCCCCGACCCGTGGTCGACGCGGCTGCGGGCGGCGGAGGAGGCACCGAGGGAGGCACCGGCGCAGCGCCCCTTGCCGCGGTTGCCGCTCCAGGACCGCCTGCCGCCACGGGCGCGACGGCCGCCACGGGCGCGACGGCCACGGGCGGGACGGCCGCCACGGGCGGGACGGCCACGGGCGGGACGCCCGCTCCAACTGGGGGCAGGGTGGGTGAGAGGGCGATGTCGAGCGAGACCGTGCCGTTCGGCCTCACCGTGACCGAGCGTCTGACGTCGACGAAGCCGGGGTGGCTGAGCACGAGCGCGTGCTCGCCCTCGGTCACGCCGTCGATCCGGATCGGAGCGCGCCCTCGCAACTGACCGTCGAGCGAGACCTGCGCGGCCGCAGCTTCGGTCGGGACCGCGCGCACCTCGAGCGTGCCGAGCCCGGGCCCACGGAAGAAGAACCAGCCCCCGAGGATGCCTGCTCCGAGCATCCCGAGCGTCGCGAACGCGAAGAAACCGAGGAAGCGGCGCTTCGATTTCCGCTCTCGCTCAAGATCCGTCTCCGAGACAGGCGGTGACTGCAACTGCACGGTGTCTGTGCGCTGCGGCACCGGTGGGGGCGCTCCGAACGGCGACGCTGCCGGGGCGGCCATCGGCGCGCCCTGCGGCTGCATCATCGGCGGCTGCATCCTCGGCGGCTGCATGGCGGCCGGCTGCATCATCGGCGGCGGCATCGCGGCTG
This sequence comes from Deltaproteobacteria bacterium, assembly GCA_046342295.1. Classification (GTDB taxonomy): domain Bacteria; phylum Myxococcota_A; class Polyangia; order Polyangiales; family Sandaracinaceae; genus JAFLCL01. Next base: position 29,260 of record JBKDQC010000298.1, read on the forward strand.
GCGGCATCACCGGCTGCATCGCGCTCGCGGCTGGCGACATGGGCATCGGTGCGGGCTGAGGAGCACGCGCATACCCGCCCGCGACCTGCACGCTCGGCCCGGTCGGTGGGCCTGGCGGAGTCGCCGGGGGCGGCGCCGCGATCGACTGCGGGCGCATGGCCCCGGCAGGTGGCGGCGCGCCGACTGCCCGCTGCGGGGATTGCACCACCGCAGCAGCGCCGATGCGCGGCATCGGTGCGGGACCGACCGGTGCCCCCGCCATCGTCGGGCGCGCCGGCTCCTCCTCCGCGTCGTCGGCGGAGAAGAAGATCTGGGTCGCTTGCTCCTGGATCTCGTCGTGGCCCCCGGCGCTCGCGCTGCCCGGCTCGAACGGCGACGTCGTCATCGTCGTGGCTTCGCCCGAGAGCTCCTCCAGCTCGTCGTCCTCGCTCGGAGGAGGCTTGGCGGCGATGGCGGGGCGCGGCGGCGCAGCCTGCGGCAGCGGAGGGCCGATCTTGGCGAACGAGTCGAGGCGCTGCTTCTCCTTGGCCATCTCGGGAGCGAACGCCGTGCGCATCCACGCCGCGAGCTTCGAGGTGCCGAACGGAGGGCGCTCCCGCGCGATGAAGCGCTGCAGGGCCTCCTGCATCTCGGCGGCGCTCTGCCATCGGTTCTCCACGTCGCGAGCGAGCGCCTTCATGACGATGTCCTCGAGCTCCTTCGGGATGTCGGGGACCTGCAAAGACAGCGCGGGCACCTGTGCGTTGCGCACCTTCTCCAGCGTCGAGAAGTCGCTCTCTCCCACGAACAACCGCTCGGTCGTGAGCATCTCGTAGAGACACGTGCCGACGGCGAAGATGTCAGAGCGATGATCGACGGGCAGGCCGCGCACCTGCTCGGGGCTCATGTAGCCGAACTTGCCCTTGAGCACGCCCGCCTGCGTCTTGGTGTTTCGGGACGCTGCCTTCGCGATGCCGAAATCGATCATCTTCACCTGGCCCTCGTAGGACACCAGGCAGTTCTGCGGGCTCACGTCGCGATGGATGATTCCGAGCGACCGACCGCTGCGGTCCTTCTTGCGGTGCGCGTAGTCGAGCCCCTCACACATCTTGGCGCCGATCCACGCGCCCATCGAGGCGGGCATCTGCTTCCGCATCTTCCGGAAGCGGTTCATGATCTGGAGCAGGTCTTTGCCCCAGACGTACTCCATCGCGATGTAGTGCGAGTCGGCGATCTTCCCGAGCTCGTAGATCGGAACGATGTTCGCGTGCGTCAGCTGCCCGGCGATCTTCGCCTCGTCGATGAACATCTGGATGAAATCTTCATCCTCCGCCATCGTCGGCAGGATCCGCTTGATCGCCAGGATCTTCTCGAAGCCCTCCACGCCGAACGACTTCGCCGTGTAGACCTCCGCCATGCCACCGACCGCGATGCGGTCGACGAGCAGGTACTTGCCGAACGGGATCACTCGGTCGGCGCTCTTGCCGTTGGGACCCTGTAGTCTCCCGCCCCCGAGTTGATCGTTCACCATGCAAGCCTCCGTTCGTAAACGTGCCGCAAAACGGAGGCTTCGATCAACCCAAACCTTGGGCTGGGGTGTGAAAAGTTCGTACGTGGGTGTTGTTGGCCAGGGCCTGCAGACCCCTTTTCGGGTGAGCTCGCACGCGGTCGTCGGATGCGTGCGCTCTTCAGGCCAGACGCCTGCGAGACTTCCAGCTCGCGGTCGCCGAGAGCCCCTGGTTCTCGAGCCCGGGCAAGATCGCGCCCTCCACCGTCGCGTAGAAGACCTCGCGGGCGAGCGCGAGATCGTCGGCCCCGAGGGCCTTGGCTTCTTCACCGAGCGACGGGAACGGAGGCCTGGGCGCGAGCTCTTCCTCGATCACGGCGAACGCATGGACGAGGTAGCGCTCGAGAGAGGCGCGCACCTCTCCGTGCGCGGCGAGCCAGTCCTGGCTCGCCGCGAGATAGTGAAAGCCGAATTGTCCGTGCAGCACCTCGTCCGCGAGCAGGCGCCGCATCGCGTCGCGCAGGAAGGGATCGGTGGTGCGATCGAGCGTGGCGACGAAGCGGGCGCAGGCGACCATCTCGCTCAGGCACGTCGTGTAGATCACGTTGCGGAGGGCGCGCTCCTCAGGGCTGGCGTGCCCGTGGCGTGCGAGCGGCTGCACCTCGAGAGAGACCTCGACGCTGGCGACACCCGCCCCGGGCTCGAGCGCCTCGAGGACGGCCGCGCACGTTCCGGTGTGCCGGAGCTCGTCGGCCGCCATCCTCAGCATCACGATCTTCGCGTCGAGGCTCGCGTTGGCTTCGTAGAGCTGCGCCGCGAGCTGAGAGAAGACCATGGACGAGCGGTGCTCGAAGGCCATGCGGTGGCGCCACTGCGCCGCGACCGCGGCCACCGACTCGCTGGAGTACGAGCCCGGCTCGAAGCGGCGTGCGCTCGGCGCGATGCGGGCGAGCGCCCGGTCGAAGGCGCTCGCCTCGCCGGCCAGCGGCGTCGCAGACGCCGTGGCGACGAGGCGTGAAGTACGCGGCTCCGTCACGCCGCGAGGTCGGGTGGGAAGAGCGGTCCGATGGCCGCGCAGCAGGCGCCGGCGCCTGGCACCGTCGCGCAGTCGGGCAAGCCCGAGTCCGGGCTCCCGTCGCCGCCGGGGCCGACGCAGACACAGCCCGTGCACAGGTCGAACGCGTCGGCCGGGACGTTCGCGTCGCCCATCGCGATGGGCGCATCGGCGGTGCTGGGCGCATCGGCGGTGCTGGGCGCATCGGCGGTGCTGGGGGCGTCGAGCGATGCGAACGCGTCGGGCGCGGCGGCCGCATCGGGAGTGCTCGCGGAGCTTCCGCACGCGGCGGTGGCCCCGAGGCCGAGCAAAGCGAGCGAGCGAGCGAAGCGAACGTAGTGGGGAAGGGTCAAGAGATCCTCGTCATCGAAGGGCGTAGAGGGCCGGAGCGGACCTCCGATGGGTCCAGTGACCGCTGCGGCTGCGTCCCGTCACGACCTCTCGCGACCCCCCGTGTCCTCGTCTCGCGCGCGAAGGGCGTGGGTGCGCTCGCAGTAGTCGACGTCTTCGACCCACAGCCTGCGTGCCCGGGCCTGAACCAGGGGCCGGAGCAGCGACCCGGCGCGGGGCAGCCACGAGCTCACCCCCCGCCGCTCGCTCGTGGCCAGGGTCGCTTCGACGATCGCCGTGCGGCCGGGAGCGAGCGGCGTGGCATGCGTCTCGACGACCGAGCCGACGCCCTCGCCCGCGACGACCGTCATCACGATGGTTCGCGCGTCGGGGCAGTCGAAACGCGCGTCCACCTCCATGCCCACGCGCCCCGCGATCCGGTACACGACCCGCACCGTGACGTGCTCGGGGCCGCGATCGACCACGCGCAGTCGGGCGAAGCTGTGCGGGTGGAAATGCGCTCCGTGCCAAGGGTCGAGGCGATTGGCGAGGACGTCACGCGGCTCGCAGCGGGCCTCCACCCGGATCACGGCGTCGAGGAAGCGTGAGGGGCGCTCCGGGAGAAAGGGGCGTTCGGTGAGCGGCTCGCCCTCGCGTGCGAGCTCGGGGACGCGCGCCCACGTGAGCACACCATCGTCGAACGCGACGAGCGGCGCGAAGCCACCCTTGCGCTCGGTCCCGGAGAACGCGAGCGCATGCCAGGGGCACACGATGCGGCCCTCGGCGTCGATGGAGCCCTTGCTGAGCTCGGCGCCCATGTGCGGGCAATGGTCCGGGCCGATCCGCGGGCCCTCGTGCCCGGGCTTGCGGCACCACCACGCCACGAGCTCGCGGCCTGCCACGAGGTACTTTCGCGGCCCCGAGCGGATCGCGCGGCTCGCGTCGAGCACGACCCAACCCCCGGTCGGTTTCGCGAGCGCCCGCTCGAGGGCGGCTCCGATCTCGCGCGGGCTCGCCTGCGCCCAGTCGGCGAGCGGGCTGGGGGCCTCGTCGGGACCGGAGCCATCGGCGCGCGGCATCGAGGTGGGGTTTCGGCCGAGGAGATAGAGACGCTCACGCATCACGCGCGGGTGTAGCAGGCGGCGCGCGTGAGCGCGCGAGGGCCTGGTCGCGGTACGCTCGGCTGGATGTCTGGGCGAGCGAGCGAGGAGCGTCCGAGCCCCGACACGGGCGTGGCGGGCTCGGCGCGTCGCAAGACGCCGCTCGGGCTCGCGATCACGGTGGCCGGCCGCTACCGCCGTGGCGCATGCATCGCCCAGGGCGGCTCGAGCAGCGTGCACCGCGCGACTGTCCTCGCGACGAACGCCGAAGTCGCGCTCAAGTCCTACCATCTGCACCGCGCGTTCGACCCGGCGCTCGTGCCGAGCCTCGAAGCTGGGCGTGTGTTCGCCTCGCGCGTGGGTGCAGACGCGATGGTCCCGGTGCTGGACGTGGGCACCGACGACGACGGCACCCCGTTCGTGGTCATGCCGCTGCTCGAAGGAGAGACCTTCGGCTCGATCCTCGACCGGTCCGGCGCGCTCCCGGTCCTCGAGGCGATGTCCCTGGCCAGGCGCGCGCTCGTGTCCATCGATGTGATGCACGCGGCCGGCATGACGCACGGAGACCCGTCCCCCGACAATCTCTTCGTGCGGCGGGACGGCCGGGTTCTCCTGCTCGACCACGAGGGTCTGGGCGAGGTGGGGGCTGCGCGTGCCGCACGCACGACGGAGGGCTACGGCAGAAGTGGAGGGGCTCGCGAGTTGCGCGACGACCATCGGGCGCTCGCCGCGCTCGCCGCGACGCTGGCAGGCCGGGCAGGGCCGCCGCCACCGGACGAGGCGATCGATGACTTCCTCCGCGCGCTCCGCGAGGGCCACGACGAGGCGGCGGCCCGCGCGCTCGGCCTCACCGCCGTTCGGAGGCGCTGGCGCTGGCTGATGGGCGCGCTCTTGGTCTCGTCGCTCGCGGCTCTGGCTGGACGTGGCCTCGGCTTGTACTGAGGACTTCACGATGGATGGCAGGTGCATCGCTCGGGCACGGAGGCGCCTTGCGTTCGGCGCGCGACATCGACTTCTCCCGGGGCCGATCCTAAGCTCCGCGCCCGTTTTCGGCCCCGACCGGCGCGCTCCTGAGCGCGCTCGGCCCAGAGGAGCGAGCCCTCCGCATGAGCGAGCAAGAAGAGAAGGACATCCAGCCCGCGACCCAGGACACGGCGGGCGAGCCGACCGAGACCGCCGCCGAGGCCGCGACAGAGGCGGGCGACGCGGATCGCGCGGCCGAGAGCCCTGAGACGGCTTCGGCCGACGAGAAAGCGGTCGGCGGCGGTCAGCCGCCCGAGGTCTCCGCGACCAGCACCGAGACCCGCGAAGCGCCAGCTCTCCCGGCTGGGAGCGCGCGTCGTCCTCGCCGCCGGCCGATTCAGGTCGCGCGTGGCGTGGGGTTGACGCTGCTCGGGGCGCTGCCGCTCTTCGTCATCATGTCGCTCGACCACAAGATCGCCCGTGGTCCGCTCTGGGGGATTCTCGCCACGTTCGTGCTGGCCCTCGGCGTCCTCGATTGGCTCGGTCTCTTCACGCCCACGGAGCGCGAGCTCGCCGGAGCGCGGCCGTGGCGCGAGACGTGGATCGCGCCCGAGAAAGGCGAACCGTTCTTCCTCGCGCCCGTCGTGGCGATCCCCGTCGCGGCGCTCCTCGTCGTGTTTGGCGCCCTCTTCGCGGCGTGGGCGGCGCTGCCGTGGATCATCATCGCGGCGCTCGCGTGCCTCGTGCCCGCGGCGATCCGCCGACCGGGCTTGCTCGTGTTCACGTTCGGATCCGCGATCATCCTCCCCTTCCTCGGCGCCATGGGCCTCTGGGATCCGTGGGAGACGCACTACGGCGAGGTCGCCAGAGAGATCCTCTCGCGCGACGACTGGATCAGCACGTGGTGGGCTCACGAGGAGTGGTTCTTCTCCAAGCCGATCTTCATCTTCTGGGTGGAGGCGCTCTCGATGGGCGCGCTGGGCGTCGGCTTTCAGCCCGACATGATGCTCTCTCCCACGCCCGAGCTCGCACACCCCGAGTGGGCGATTCGCCTCCCGCACTACCTCGAGTCGATCGGCGCGCTCGTCGCCGTCTACGTGGCGATCTCTCGCGTCTACGGGCGGCGCGCCGGCGCGCTCGCCTCGGTCGTGCTGGGCACGATGCCGCACTTCTTCTTCCTGTCGCACCAGGCGATCACGGACATGCCGTTCGTCTCGACGATGACGATCGCCATGTGCTTCCTCATCCTCGCGGTCTCCGAGGACGGCGAGCGCGAGGTCCGCGGCGTGCGTTTCGGCGGCGTGGTGCTGTCGTTTCAGCACCTCGTCGGCTTCGGACTGGTCGCGCTGGTGTCGCCCCAGGCGCTCTACCTGGTGAGCCGCAACGTGACCCTGGTCGAGGGCGGCTTCGCGTGGCACCGCGACCAGTTCTGGTTCGGCTCGGGCGGCGGCAACGCAGGAAACCCTGGAAACCCAGCCCTTCGCGAGCAGGTCCCGGCCTTCGAGGGGCCGCTGGCGCAGCCCACGGCCCAAGCGCTGTACTGGCTGATCGGCCTCGGCATCCTGCTGTACGTCCTGCGCAAGGAGCGGCGCGCGCAGGCGCTCTCGATGTTCGGCTTCTACATCTTCTGCGCGCTCTCGTTCATGGCCAAGGGCATCCCCGGGTTCGCCTTGCCCGGCCTCGTGGCGCTCTTCTTCCTGCTCGGCAGCAAGCGCTGGTCGCTCTTGCTCGAGGGGCGTCTGCGCGTCGCGCTCGGGATCGTGACGGTGCTCTCGGTGGGCGCGCCCTGGTACGTGGCGATGTACATGCGCCACGCCTCGGCCTTCACCGACCGGCTCCTCATCCACGACCACATCAACCGCCTCACGGCAGGCGTGCACGGTGACACCGGCAGCGCCGAGTACTTCTTCGAGCAGCTCGGTTTCGGGACCTTTCCGTGGATCGCCATGGCGCCCCTGGCGATCGGAGCCTGGGCCTTCTACGCGCGGCGTGCGGACGGCAGCGTGGAGGAGCGGCGCAAGAGCGACGTCGCGATGCTCGTCGGCCTCTGGGGGACGAGCGCCTTCGTCCTCTTCTCCGCGATGACGACGAAGTTCCACCACTACATCTTCCCGGCGGTGCCACCGGCGGGGATCCTCGTCGGCCTCGCGCTCGAGCCGCTCTGGGCCCAGGCCACGACCGACCGCTGGAAGCAGGCTGCCGGCACGGCGCTCGCTGCGCTTTCGCCGCTGCCGGCCGTGCTGGGCGTCGGGGGCATGTGGGGCGACCTTCGCGGTGTCGGGCCGCGTGAGCTGACCGGGCAGGAGCTCCGGGACTGGGTCTCCCACCAGCCGATCGAACCGACCTACACCTACCTGGGGATCGCCGCGTCGGTCCTCCTGTTCGCAGCGGCGTGGCGCGTGCTTCGCCCCGCCGCCGGCGAGACGCTTCCTGTCGCGCATGCGCAGCCGCTCTCGCTGGCGGGGGTGTTCAGCTCGCCGTCGCTGCCCGCGGCGAGCGCGGGGCTCGTCGCCGCGACGGCGCTGCTCGGCATCGTCGGGCGCGACCTGTCGTGGGCGACCGACTCGCACCCGTTCGGCTTCGAGCGGCTCATCCACCTCTTCGTCTACAACTACCAGCGCTCGTGGCCCGACCAGTTCGACTACCGACCCATCCTCACGGGCTTCAGCGTGGGCGCCGGCGTGCTCGTGGGCCTCGCGATCTTGCCGCTGTCTCGCGCCGCCGCGCTTCGGGGCCTCGTGGGCCTGGCCTTCTCGTTCGCGGTCTGGGGGCTCGACGTCTACCTCCCGGACCTCGCACCGCACTGGGGCCAGCGCAGCCTCTTCGCGCCCTACTACGAGCGCCGCACAGGCCCCGAAGAGCGCGTGATCGCCTGGCAGATGAACTGGAAGGGCGAGAATTTCTACTCCGGCAACGCTTGCTACATCTTCGTCGATCTCGACACGCGCGCGCTGACGGAGTGGGCGGCCCAGCACGACGGCGAACGACATTTCGTGGTGCTCGAGCCCTCGCGCGTCGGCGGCCTCCGCTCGACGCTGCGGGGGAGCGAGGTCGCCCGAGAGACGACGGTCTACGACAACAACCACTTCATGCTCGTCTCGGTCATCCTGGGCCGCACGGGCGAGGCCGCGCGGCGCTACCGCGAAGAGCACGGCATCCCACCGCCGGCGCCCGCACAGCTCCAGTGAGCCCGTTGGTGCCTGGCGAAGTGCTGTGCGTTCCGTCACCATGGGCGGCTCGTCTGTTTCCTACTTCACGTCCGTCGTGTCGGAGTCGCCATGCACCATCGCTCTTGGGCTCTCGCTGTCTCTGCTTCCCTCCTGGGTCTCGCCGCGCTGACGAGCGCCAGCCCTGCCGCAAGCCAGGAATGCACCGCTGACCCTGCATCGCGGCGGTGGTGTGGCACCACGCTGGTCTCGGGGCTCGGCGGGCCGGAGGGATGGGGCGAGGCGGGCCAGTGCCTCGGCCCGAACGATGACGGCTCCTCGCGGGCGATCGACGTCACCCCCGCGTTCCCTGATGGCCTGAACTTCTTCGGGACGACCTACCGCTCGGTCTACCTCAACACGAACGGCAACATCACGTTCAACGCCGCCGAGAGCACGTATACGCCCGACCCCTTCCCGGTCGCGATGCAGCCGATGATCGCGGCCTACTGGGGCGACGTCGACATCCGCGGCTCGGCCTGCAGCGGGAGCTGCTTCGGGGATTGTCTGTCCTCGTGCACGAACCCGCGCGACAACGGCGTCTGGTACGACTTCTCGCCGGGGCGCGCCGTCTTCACGTGGGACAACACGGGCTACTACAGCTGCTCGGAGGACCGTCAGATGAGCTTCCAGATCATCCTGACGAGCGCGCCGGGCTGCGGCTCGGGGATGAGCACCTCGAGCGACTTCTCGGTCGAGTTCCGGTTCAACAAGTGCCAGTGGGACACGGGCCGCGCTTCGGGCGGCACGGCCGGCTTCTCCACGCTCACGACGCCCGAGGTGTCCTGCACCACCGATGCCGACTGTGGCACGGGCTTCTCGAGGAGCCATTGCGAGGTCGCCGAAGGGCGCTGCTACACGGGCATCCCAGCGCAGTCGGGCTTCGATGCGGGCAACGAGCGCGACTTCGTGATGATCCCTGGCTCGCGCACGAACGACATCGCGCGGATCCTCTGTGAGGAGTCCAACGTCACACCGGCCGAGCAGGGCATCTGGCGCTTCTTCGTGCGCGGCGGCGTGGTGATGTGCCCCGACGCCGGCGAGGAGTGCACGGTCGAGGGCGAGGTGGGTGTGTGCGCGATCGGCCGCACCTCGTGCGTGGGCGGAGGCACGGTCTGCTCGCCGTCGCTCACGGAGGGCCCCGAGCGCTGCGACAACCTCGACAACGACTGCGACGGCTCGACCGACGAGGGCTCCGGACTCTGCACCGACCCGCAGGTCTGCGCGAGCGGCCGCTGTGTCGACCCGTGCTTCGAAGGCGGCTGCCTCGAGGGGCAGACCTGCACGGACCGCGGCGTGTGCGAGGACACCGCGTGCGTGGGCGTCACGTGTCCGCCAGGCGAGCGCTGCGAGGGCGGATCCTGCGTGGCTGGCTGCGAGGGTGTCTCGTGCCCGATCGGACAGACGTGTCTCGCGGGGCGTTGCGTCGATGGCTGCGCGACGATCATGTGCGACCCGGAGTGCGAGGCGTGCGACTCGGGCATGTGCGTCGCGCGGTGCACCTCGGACGCGAGCTGCGGCGCGGGCCGCAGTTGCAACGTCGACGGCGTCTGCAGGGCGACGGCGTGCGGCGCCGGTTGTCCCGATGGCCAGCTGTGCGGACCGACGGGCTGCGTGGACGGCTGCACCGGTGTCACGTGTCCGGCGGGTGAGATCTGTGAGGAGGGCATGTGCGTGACCGCGCCCGTGGTCATCCCCGACGCGGGTGTGACGGTGGCGGACTCCGGCCTCGAGCCGGCCGACGCCTTCGTCGTCGACTACCTCACGGACGCGGGCTCCCCCGACGCTGCGACCGGACGGGAGATGATGCGGCGCGGCGGCTGCACGTGCGCGGTCCCCGGAGCGAGCACGCCCGGCGGGCTCGCGTGGCTCGCGCTCTCGGCGCTGGGCTTCACGCTCGCCCGACGACGCCGTCGCTGACCCGTTTCGCTCTCGCTCTCTCACCTCGGGCCCCGCCCTCACAGCAGGGCGAGGGCCCAGGCGAGCTGAACGAGACCGAGCGCGGCGGCCGTCGAGAGCACGAAGCGAGCGCAGGCCGCCCGCTCGTGGGCGTCGCCATCGCCGATCCACCGCAGTGAGGTCGCGAGCGCGCCCATGGGCAGGGCGAGGACGCTGAGCGCGCCGAGCGGGCCCGACCATGCATGGTGCACGAGACCGATCGCGACGAGGGCGCACGCGAGCCCGACCACGACGTGCCTCCGCGCGGCGCGCTGTCCGACGCGGACGGGCCAGGTGCGCCTGCCCGCGCGCGCATCGCTCGGGGTGTCGGGCAGGGCCGTGAGGACGTTGCCGACGGTGTGGAGGAACACGAGCGGCCCGAGCGCCATCCACGGGAAGGCCTCGAGCGAGCCAGTCTGCGCATAGAACCCCCAGAGCGGAAGGACCGCCCCGACGCCGAGGCCCTGGAGCAGCTCGCCGCCTCCTCGGTAGGACAACCGGAGCGGTGGGTGGCTGTAGGCCCAGAGCAGGGCGAGGGCCGCCAGCGCGAAGAGGGGCGCGAGCGGCCTCACGGCGCTCGCGAGCGTCGTCAGCGCCAGCAGCGAGATCGCGGCGCCGAACGCGGCGCGGCGAAGCGAGCAGAGCGCGATCCGACCCTCCGGGACGACACGGGACCCGCCCGAGAAGGCGGTGTAGGTGTCGTTGTCGCGGTCGGTCTCGTGGTCGGCGAGATCGTTCGAGAAGACGATGTAGGCGTGGTCGAGCAGTCCGAACGCGTGCGCGAGGAGGAACATGTCCGGCGTGAGCGAGTGGCCGGAGCGCACGGCGAAGGCCTGCCCGAGGAGGATCGGCGGCGCGATGTTGCCGTGGGCGAGTGGCCGGAGCGCGCGCACCCACGCGAGCACGCGGCGCGACCGGGTCACCGAGAGGCCGCGCCCCAGTAGGCCTGCATCGGTCGCGTCGACAGTTCGCGCGCCGCGCCGCTCGAGAGGTCGATCTCGAGGAGACTCCCCTGACAAGTCAGGGCGTAGAGCGCCGGACCCAGCGGCGCGAGAGCCCAGACGCAGTCGAAGCCGGTCTCTCCGATGACCACGCTGCGTCCGGTGACGAGGTCGACCTCGACGAGCGCGTCGGAGACGTCGGTGAATGCGCGAAAGCCCGTGATGAAGAGGCGCCCCTCGACGAACGCGAGATCGCCGCTCGAGGAGAGGCCGGGCGGCATCCGCGCGACCTCGCGGACCGAGCCCCGCGCCACGTCGAAGGCGTAGATCACGTCGTCGGCAGCCCCGTGGAGCACGCCGTCTGGAGAGACGTCGAGCGCGTTGAACGAGCCCGCGACCGGCGCGACGATCTCGTAGGTCACGCTGCGGTAGTCCACGCGGACGAGCGCACCGACGTCGGTCGATGCGCCGTAGAAGGTTCCGTCGGGCGCGAGCGCGATGTCGTTGAGGCTGACCGGAAAGGTCCCGATGCGGCGTAGCTCGCCCGAGGGAAGGTCGATCTCGAAGAGGCTCGTCGCGTCGTGCACGAGGGCGCGCGCGAGACAGCCCGCCGAGGCGTCGCATCGAAAGCTCACCGGGCAGAGCGCGTCTTCGGGGCGCGCGACGCAGCGCGCCAGCGTCTCGTCGCACGCGTCGAGGGTGCAGAACACCGAGTCGTCGCAGACGCGACCCGGTGACACGCAGCCGCCGGGCGTGCACTGCTCGAGGCCGTTGCAGAAGACCGCGTCGTTGCACCGGTCCGAGACGTACGTGTGCTCGCATCGTCCCGCGACGCAGCGGTCGTCGCTGCACGCGAGGCGGTCGTCACAAGCGACGTCGTCGCGACACTCCGGGGCCGCGTCCGGCGCGACGAATCCATCCGGTGCGAGGAACACGTCCGGACGCCCCGCGTCGAGCGCGGACTGCTCGAGACCCGACTTCGCGCCGCACGCGACGAGGGCCAGGAGGCAGAGCGCTCCCGGGCAGATCAATCCGGCTCGCACTCGTACTCCAGGCGGTGCTCTCTCACCGGTGTCGGCAGCCGCGGCGTCGCACCGGTGCGCGCGGGATCGTAGACGTCCGGAGACTCACCGAAGCGCCCCGACGCTCCCGCGCTGTCCCCGAGGCCGCTGCCGGCCGTGCCGCCGGAGAATGCCGTCGTGCGCCTGGTCTCGTCGTCGGCGAGGCGACGCGCCTGCTCGTCCTGGGTGAGCTCCTGCTCCTCCCGCATGGCCACGGTGTACTCGGCGTCGGCGGTGATCCGGTAGCCCCGCGTGCCGCAGTGTGCTCGGATCTGGCGCGCGGCGTCTGCGCGCGCGGCGCCACCGTCACCCTCGAGCGCGAAGAGACCGCCCTCGGCATCGCGCGTGACCAGCCGGGCACCGCCCCCGCACCCGGGCAGGACCAGCACGAGCCCGGCGAGTGCTCGCGAGGCGCGTCCAGGGCTCACGTGCCGCCTGGGTACTGGTTGATGTCGACGTTGCCGCCGTGGTTGTCGATGTCCACGACGAGCAGCATCAGGTGATCGAGCTCGGTCTCGTCGATGCGGCCGTCGGCGTTGGCGGTGTTGAAGCGGTTGGAGATCACGCCGAAGGTGAGGAAGCCGACGCTCGGGCGGAGCGCGTCGAAGCGCTGGAGCTCGGCCTCGTACTCGGCCGAGCGCGGGTGGAGCGAGGCCGCGGCGTGCATCGAGGCCGAGATGACCTGGAGCTGCGTTTCCTGCCCGAAGTTCATGAGCCCCCCGCAGGCGAACATGCCAATCCCGAGGCCGCAGCATGCGAGGAGGGCCGTCACCCCGAAGGCGATGGCGCACCCCTTGATCATGGTGTTGTTGGACGACGCTTCGGTCACGCTTTCCTCGGTGCTGGAGTGGCCGCGATGATGCCACACCCACGCCCGCGCGCCCGTGACCGGGGATGCTACGGGCCCACGCAGAAATGCACAGTCCGTTTCGACGCCGGGGCATCCCCGCCCGAGCCGCCCGCTCTCCTCGAAATACCCCATGACTCCTCGTCGCTCGGTCAGCACGGGCGGGGCGCCGCGACGCCGATCCGAGCAGGTCATTTCTGCACGGGCCCTAGGCGCTCGTGCCATGCGCCGCGCTCGCCCCCGGAGTCGACCCTTTGCGGCCTGGCGCGATCCCTCGTGGTCTCGATCGCACGGCGAGGTCGTCGGCAGGAGACCACCCGGGGTATCGTCGGGCTCGATGGACAACCGCCGCGTCTCGCTCCTCAGGCCCGTGGTCGCGCTCTTCGTTCTCGGCGGCTGCGGCGAGATCGCGGCTCGCCTCGGCAGTGGCTCGAGCCACGTGGTGGTGGACGACGCGCACGGGATCGCGGTCGGCAACCAGGTCCGCGTGCACGGGGTGAACATCGGTCGCATCACCGAGATCGGGCTCGAGCCCGCGGGCGCCCGCATCTCGTTCGAGCTCGGCTCCACCGAGGCGCTGCATCCGGATGCCTGTGGCGCGGTTCGTCGCGAAGGCCTGGTCGGCGAAGCGTATCTCCACATCGAGGCCGGCACCGCCGAGGGCGCGTGGCAAGGCCCGCTGCGCGCGTGCGAGACGCCGAGCCTCGAAGCCACGATCGCGCTCACGGCCGGTCTCCTCGACGACCTGCGTTCGTACGTCGGTCGGCTCGAGCGCGGCGAACGGGCGCTCTGCGAGCGGAGCGGGCCCACCGAAGCGCCCTCTGCGGCACCGCCCTCTGCGGCACCGCCCTCTGCGGCACCGCCCTCTGCGGCACCGCCCTCTGCGGCACCGCCCTCTTTGGGTGCCCCCTCCGCGGGCGCGTCGCCGCCCGGCCCCGATGTCGACGCCGGCGCCACCGGCCTCGTCGATCCCTGGCGTTGAGCTCGCCCGCCATGACGATGCGCGCAGCACCCCGAACGTGGCTCTTCCTGGCAGGGCTGCTGGGCTCCGGGTGCGTCGAACCATGGCCGACGGTTCTGGATGCCGGCGCTGCCCACGACGCCCCTCGCGTCGGCGATGCAGACCACGACGCGTCCCCGTCCGACGCATGGGATGGTGCGGTGGATGCGGGCCCCTCCGACGCGGGCCCCTCCGACGTGGGCCCCTCCGACGTGGGCCCACTGGACGCAGGACCGCTCGGTCCGGTCGTCTACCGTGAGGACCTGCGGCACTCGCCCATCGACCCATCGCTCGCCGAAGGCCTGCGCGCGCTCGCGCGGCGCGGCCCCGACCGCTCGGAGGACGTCTTCGCGAAGGTGGGTGACTCGATCACCGTGTCGACGGCGTTTCTCGCGTGCTTCACCGGAGGTGCGGTGGATCTCGGCGGCCGTGACGCGCTTGCGGAGACGATCGAGCACTTCCGCATGGGCGATGCGGGCGGGACCGATCCGTTCCGTCGCGTGTCGCTCGCGGCCGGGGTGGGCTGGACCGCCTCGCGCGCGCTCACGGGCCGGCCCTCGCCGCTCGAGCAAGAGCTCGCAGCGCTCAGGCCGCGCTTCGCGTCGCTCATGTTCGGGACCAACGACGCCGGCTTCGTCGACCTCGACAGCTACGGACGCAACCTGCGGGGCATCGTCGACGCCATGCTCGCGCAGGGCACGCTGCCGGTACTCTCGTCGATCCCACCGCGCGACGACGACGCCGAGGCCGGGCGCCGCGTGCCGCTCTTCAACGCGCTCGCCCGCGCGCTCGCGGCCCCACGCGGCCGCCCCTTCGACGACGTCCACCGCGAGCTCGCGCCGCAGCCCTCCCCCGGCCAGGGCAGCGCTGGCCTCCCCCCGCGCGCCTCGATGGGCGGCTGCGTGCTCACGCCGGCCGCGCTGCAGGCTGGCTCGAACGTGCGGAACCTGCTCGTGCTCGAGGCCCTCGCTCGGCTCCGGCGGGTCGTGGTGCTCGGGGAGAGCGCGCCCGACGCGGCGGCGCCGCGCCTCGCGGGCTCGGGCACGCAGGCCGACCCATTCGTCATCGACGCGTTGCCCTTCGCTGGCTTCGGCGACACGCGCACGGGCGGCGAGGCGAGCGTCGATCGCTGGGACTGCAGCCCCGCGAGCGAAGCGGGCGCCGAGCTGCGCTTCCGATTCCGCCTCGAGGCGCGCACCCCGATCACGGCCATCGTGTCCTCCGGTGTCGGCGCCGACCTCGACGTCCACATCGTGCCCGCCGGCAGTCGGGGAGCCTGCCTCGCACGCGACAACCGGCAGCTCGATGTGACGCTCGAGGCCGGCGACTGGGAGCTCGTCGCCGACACGTACGCTGCCGCGGGCGGGCCGATGCCCGGAGAGGCGCTCGTCGCGATCGTCCTTCGCCCCTGACCGGGCCGCTGCGCTCGCGGCGATCCTGTGTAAAGTGCGCGCCGGATGAAGGAACGGTTCCTCCGCTGGCGCGCGCCGCTTCTCGTGTACGTGGTCGCTGCGGGCGTCTACCTCGCGGTGGCGGGCCCGCGCCTCTCGGGGCCGACGGCGGACAACCACTTCGTGCATCTCGCCACGAGCTACATGCACGGACAGCTCGGCGTGATGGACAACCGCCCGCCCGGGAACAACGACTGGGCCTGCTACGACGAGGCGACCGACGAGATCTGCCCCTGGTCTGCTTGGCCGCCGCCCTGGGGACGCGGGGCGAACGAGCACCAGCGCTGGTACATTTCGTTTCCGCCGCTGCCCGCCATCCTCATCCTGCCCGCGGTGGCGGTGTGGGGCCTGGACACGCGCGACGCGCTCTTCTGGTGTCTCGTCGCAGGGCTCTCGCCCACCTTCCTCTTCCTGCTGCTCAGGTCACTTCGCGAGCACCAGCGAAGCGAGCGCAGCGAGCTCGACGATCTGCTCCTCACGGTGCTCTACGCGTTCGGCACCGTGTTCTTCTTCGTCGCGGTGCAGGGGACGGTGTGGTTCGCCGCCAACGTCGTGACCAGCGTGCTCGTGCCGCTGCTCTTGCTCGCCTCGCTCGGTGGCCAGCGGCCGCTCCTGGCGGGCCTGGCGATGGCGGCGCTCTTCCTCACGCGCCCCAACACCGCGCCGCTCGTGATCATCCCGGTCGTCGAGCTGCTCGCTGCGCACCGAAGGGCGAGCGCGCCTGAGATCCCTTCGGTCGACGAGCGCGGGCCCCTCTCGCGCTTCGCGCTCTGGCTGCGCGGGACGGACTGGGCACCGGCGCTGCGCGCGCTCGCGCTCTGCGCGCTGCCCGTGCTCGTCGCCGGCGGCCTCGCGATGTGGATGAACGAGGCGCGCTTCGGTCGGCCCACGGAATTCGGCCACCGCTTCCTCATGATCAACTGGCGCGGCCGCATCGAGCGGTGGGGTCTCTTCAGCTACCACTACCTCGGCAAGAACCTCGCGGTCTTCTTCGGCTCGCTGCCCTGGCTCACCGCGCGCGAACCGCACGTGATCGTCTCGCGCCATGGGCTCGCCCTGTGGTTCACGACGCCGGCGCTCCTGCTCGCGCTCTGGCCCAAGCGCGCGCTCGACTTTCGCATGCGCGCCTTCTTCGCCGCCGCGGCGGTCGTCGCCGTCGTCGACCTCATGTACCAGAACAGCGGCTGGGTTCAGTTCGGCTACCGCTTCGCGACCGACTACCTCGTCGTGCTCATCGCGCTCATCGCGCTCGGGGGTCGCAAGCTCCGGACCCCGGGGTTCGCGCTCGCGCTCGTCTTCTCCATCGCCGTGAACCTCTTCGGGGCGATCACGTTCGACCGCGCTTGGCAGTTCTACGACGACGACGCGACCCAGGAGCGGCTCTTCCAGCCGGATTGAGGCGCGCCGTGCGCGCCTGCGCAGCGCGCGGTAGTGGCTCGGGGCCATGTCGAACAAGCCCGCGCCGTCGCTCTCCGACCTCGCCGCCGTGCTCGCGAAGCTCGACGAGCCGCACGCGATCGAGCGTTTCCTCAAGGATCTCCTCACGCCCGCGGAGATCCAGGCCGTCGTCGAGCGCTGGGCGATCGTCCGCATGCTCGCCGCCGGCATGACCCAACGCGAGGTCGCCCTCGCGCTCGACGTGTCGGTCACGACGGTGACGCGCGGCAACCGCCAGCTCCAGCACGGCGAGGGCGGCTTCGCCCACGCGCTCGCGCTGCTCGCGCTGCCGAACGACGTCAGCCGCAAGAAGGGATAGACCTCTGTCGAATCGTCGCTGGAATAGACAGAACGTCAGCGTCTGTCATCCTGGCGTGAACGGCATGAGCGAGCACGCCGCGGCCAGCTCCGCGCGGCAACGTTTCTTCGAAGGAACAGAGCCTTGAGCGCAGAGACCACCCTTCTTGTCGTCGACGACGAGATGTCGAACCTCGAGGCGATCGAGCGGATCTTCAGCCGCGAAGGCTACCGCGTGCTCACGGCGGACTCGGGGCGCAGGGCGCTCGATCTGTGCCGGCAGCAGCGCGTGCACGTGGTGCTGACGGACCTGATGATGCCCGGGATGACCGGCATGGAGCTGCTCAAGGCGCTCGAGACGGTCGCACCCGACGTGTCGGTCGTCCTCATGACGGCCTACGGGACGATCGAGACGGCCGTCGAGGCGATGCGCGCGGGCGCGTACGACTTCGTCGAGAAGCCTCTCAAGCGCATGCAGATCGTCAAGAGCGTGCAGAAGGCCGCGGAGCGCCATGCGCTCGTCGCCGAGAACAAGACGCTCAAGGAGGAGCTGAGCCAGCTCCGCACCAAGCCCATGTCGAGCCCGATCATCGGCAGCTCGACGGCGCTGCGGCACGCGCTCGACATCGCGCAGCAAGCGGCGCCCTCCACCGCGAACGTGTTGATCCTCGGAGAGAGCGGGACGGGCAAGGAGCTGCTCGCGCGCCTCATCCACACCGAGAGCAAGCGCAAAGGCCCGCTCGTCGTCGTGAACCTCGCGGCGCTTCCGGAGACGATCGTGGAGGGGGAGATCTTCGGCTACGAGAAGGGCGCGTTCACGGGCGCCGTGACCCGCCGCGACGGACGCATCGCGCAGGCCGAGGGCGGGACGCTCTTCCTCGACGAGATCGGCGAGCTCTCGCTCGCGGTGCAGGTGAAGCTGCTGCGCGTGATCCAGGAGGGGACGTTCGAGCCGCTCGGGGGCAAGACGCGCTCGGCGGACTTCCGCTTGGTCGCGGCGACCAACAAGGACCTCCGCCAGCTCGTGAGCGAGGGGCGCTTCCGCGAAGACCTCTACTACCGTCTCAACGTGATCGCGATCACGAGCCCTCCGCTGCGATCTCGGCAAGGTGACGTACCCCTGCTCGTCGACCACTTCCTCGACGTGTACGGCAAGAAGAACGGCAAGGCGCGCCTCACCCCGACGCCCGAGGCCCTCGAACGGCTCGTCAGCTACCACTGGCCAGGCAACGTGCGCGAGCTCGAGAACGTGATCGAGCGCGCGGTCGTGCTCGGGCGGACGAGGGAGCTCACGGTCGACGACCTCCCGCCGCACGTCGCGCAGGCCGAGCGGCGTGGCACCGACCTCACGTTCTCGCTCGGCACGCCGCTCGAGGAGATCGAGCGCCGCGTCATCAAGGTCACGCTCGAGCACACCAAGGGCGACAAGCAGCTCGCCGCGCAGCTTCTCGGCATCTCCGCGCGCACGATCTACCGCAAGCTCGCGGAGGAGGCGGGAGGCGATCCGGGCGCCGCACCGACGGCCGAATGACGGCGCCTGGCCTGCGTCGCTTCGTCGTGGTCGGCCGCACCGCGACGAGCTCGCCGGACTTCTCGCTCGTCGACCTCGCCGGAACGAGCGGGCGCCTCGACGTGCTCGTGCGCTGCATCCGCGCGGCGCTGCTCGTCTCGCACGGCGCGCGCCGCGACACGCTCGTGTACCTCGTGCTCCTCGGCGGGCGCGCGGGCGAGGCGCCTGCGCGGGTCGTGCGCATCGACGGGCGGCTCTCCGAGTGGCTCCGCCCCGAGGAGCGGCGCCTTGCGTTGATCGTGCAGCGCGCGCTCGAGGAGCGGACGCGCGCTCTCTCGCCCCTCGTCGACCACGAGGACGGTCCGTTTCTGGTCCTCCGGAACGGCGTCGCCGTCGCCGACGGTGGCCTCGACGTGGCGCTCGCGTCGATCCCTCCGAGCTCGCGGCGCATCGTGCTCGCGGCGCACGGACAAGACGTGCGCACCGCGGCGCTCGAGGGCGAGGACCTGACGATCGTGCTCGGCGATCACCTGGGCCTCGACGAGGCCGCACGCCGCGCGATCGGCCCAGCGCTCTCCGTGTCGCTCGGCCCGACGCAAGTGCTGGCCGAAGACGCGATCGCGCTCGCGCACAGCGAGCTCGACCGGCGATCGACCCCGGGCCCGACGCACGTGTGATTGAGGGCGCCGGGCGGACCGCGTAGAACGCACCCATGGTCGAACCGCAGCGCGCATCGCCGGAGGGCTCGCACGTCCCGAGCAAGACCACGCTGCTCGAGACCCGCTGGTCCAAGCTCGCGCTGCCGCGCCTTCCGCTCCTCGCGGGGCCGACCCCGCTCGAGGAGGACGAGCGCCTCTCGCGCGTGCTCGGGGGCGAGGTCTGGATCAAGCGCGACGACCTCACGCATCCGCTCTACGGGGGCAACAAGGTTCGCA
The DNA here is from genome assembly GCA_046342295.1 of Deltaproteobacteria bacterium. Classification (GTDB taxonomy): domain Bacteria; phylum Myxococcota_A; class Polyangia; order Polyangiales; family Sandaracinaceae; genus JAFLCL01. The sequence continues at coordinate 48,816 of JBKDQC010000298.1, forward strand.
AGCTCGAGCGGCTTCTCGGAGACGCGATCGCGCAAGGCGCCGACACCCTCCTCACGACCGGGGCGGCCGGCTCGCACCACGTCCTCGCGACGGCTGTGTTCGGCAAGCGACATGGCCTCGCCGTGCACGCCGTGCTCGTGCCGCAACCCTCGAGCGAGCACGTGACGCTCGATCTGCGCGCGATGCTCGGGCAGGGCGCGGAGCTGCATCCAGTCTCGTTCTTCTCGGCCGTGCCTGCCGCGACGGCCGCGCTCGTGGCCAAGCTCAAGCTCGAGGGTCGGCGCCCCTACGTGATCCCGCCGGGCGGCTCGAACGGTCTGGGCGCGATCGGCTACGTCGAGGCGGGCCTCGAGCTCGCGCAGCAGCTCCTCGAGCGCCGCGCGCCCGAGCCCGAGGCGATCGTGGTCCCGCTCGGCAGCGGCGGGACGGTCGCCGGGCTCGCCGTCGGGCTGGCCGCCGCGGGCTGTCTCGTGCCCATCCACGCCGTGCGTGTGACGCCGCGCGGTCTGGTCGGGCGCGCGTTCCTCCTCGCGCAGATCCGAGGGGCGATCGAGCGCCTCCGAACCTCCGACGATCGCTTCCCGCGGATCACCGGCGTCGCGAGCGAGCTCTACCGCATCGAGGAGGACGAGCTCGGTGACGGCTACGGCCTGCCCACCGCCCGCGCGCGCGACGCGATGCGTCTCTGCGAGGGTGCGGGCCTGCACCTCGACGCGACCTACACGGCCAAGACGGTCGCGCACGTCGCGCGCCTCCTTCGAGAGGGCGCGGGCGGCGAGAAATTGCGGCGCGTGCTCTACGTGCACACGCTCTCGAGCGCGCCGCTCAAGCCTCTCGTCGAGCACGCTCCGGCGATCCCGCACCGCCTCGACAAGCTCCTCGGATGACGGCTCGCTCGGGCGTCGTGGACTCTGGCCGTCGTGGACTCTGGCCCGTGGCCTGACCTCCTCGAAGGAGCGACTCCCCTGCACGGAGCGGGCAGGGCGCTGCTATCGTCCCCGCAATGACGCACCGCTACACGGCACCGTTCTCCCCCCGGGGCAGCGCTCCGATCGACGCCGCGATCGCCGAGAGGCTCCTCGCGGTCGCGCTCAGCCGCGGCGGCGACTACGCCGACCTCTTCTTCGAGTACGAGGTCTCGGGCAGCTACGGCTACGAGGAGGGGATCCTCAAGAGCGCCGGCCGCGGCGTCTCGCTGGGCCTCGGCGTGCGGGTGCGCAAGGGCGACGCGACGGGCTATGCGTACTGCGAGGATCTCGCGATCGAGGCGATGGAGCACGCGGCTCGGATCGCCGCGCAGATTGCCGACGCCGGCGGCCGCAGCCCCATGAGCCTCCGCGCCGTCTCGACGCCGTCGCGTTACCCGGTGAGCGAGCTCTCCTTCGACGTCGAGGGCGCTGCCAAGCGCGAGCTGCTCCGCCGCGCCGACCTCGCGGCGCGGGCGCTCGATCCGCGCATCACGCGGGTCGAGGCGTCGCTCGCCGAGCAGATCCGCGAGATCCTCATCGCGACGAGCGACGGCAAGCTCGTCACCGACAGTCAGCCCCTTCTCCGCTTCGGCCTACGCGTCATCGCCGAGGAGAACGGCAAGCGCCGCGCGGGAAGCTCCGGCGGAGGCGGACGGATCGGCCTCTCGTACTTCGAGGGCAAGAGCCCCGAGTGGCATGCGGGCGAGGCCGTGCGGCAGGCCATCACGATGCTCGACGCGCGAGAGGCGCCTGCCGGCGAGATGGAGGTCGTGCTCGCGCCCGGCGACTCGGGGATCCTCCTCCACGAGGCGGTCGGGCACGGCCTCGAGGCCGACTTCAACCGCAAGAAGACCTCGAACTACACCGACCAGGTCGGGCAGCGCGTCGCGAGCGAGCTCTGCACCGTGGTCGACGATGCGACCATCCCGCACTCGCGTGGCTCGATCGACGTCGACGACGAGGGCAACGTGCCCGAGAAGGCAGTGCTGATCGAGAAGGGAATCCTGCGCGGCTACATGCAGGATCGGCAGAGCTCCGAGCACTTCCACGTGCCCTTCAGCGGCAACGGGCGCCGCGAGAGCTTCAAGTCCCACCCCCTGCCTCGCATGACGAACACCTTGCTCCTCGCGGGCGAGCACGACCCCGAGGAGATCGTGAAGAGCGTGAAGAAGGGCGTCTTCGCCAAGAAATTCGGCGGCGGACAGGTGGACATCTCGAACGGAGACTTCGTGTTCTCGCTGACCGAGAGCTATCTCATCGAGGATGGCGTGATCACCGCCCCGCTCAAGGACGTCAACCTCATCGGCAACGGGCCCGACGTGATGCGCAAGGTGACGATGCTCGGTCGCGACATGGAGCTGTCGGACGGCATCTGGACCTGCGGCAAGGATGGGCAGTCCGTGCCCGTCGGCGTCGCTTGCCCGACGATCAAGATCAGCGCGATCACGGTGGGAGGGACGCAGCGATGAGCAGCCACGGAAAGGACGCGCTCTTCGCGCTCGGAGACCGCATCGTCCGGGCCGCGCGCTCGCTCGGAGCCGACGTGGCCGAGGCGGTGATCTCCGAGGGCTCTCACCTCTCGGCCAAGGTGCGGCTCGGGCAGCCCGAGCTCGTCGAGGAAGCGGGCTCGCGCGCTATCGGCGTCCGCGGGAGGGTAGAGGACGCCGCCGGCGGCTGTCGGGGCGCGGGCTCGGTCGCGTGCGTCACGCTCGAGCAGGGCAGCGCGCGCCGCGCCGACGACGCGGTCGCGCTCGCGCGCCGCGCGGAGCCGGACGCGTTCGCGGGGCCGCCCGAGCCGGGGCTGCTCTCGAGCGAGAGCGAGCACGCTGACCTCGACCTCTTCGATCCGAAGATCGACGAGATCGATGGCGCGATGGCTTTGGCCCACGCGAAGAACGGGGAGGCCGCCGCCCTCGGCGCCGATCCGCGCGTGACCAACAGCGAGGGCGCGACCTTCTCGCGGGCGTCGGGCGCCAAGGCCATCGTCACGAGCGGCGGCTTCCGCGGGTACTCGCGCGGCACGTACGCGTCGCTCACCGTCTCGCCGGTCGTCGACGACGAGGGCGGCAAGAAGCGCAGCGGCTACCACTGGACGGCCAAGCGGCACTACGCGGGCCTCCTTCCGGACGAAGTGGTCGGCAAGGAGGCAGCGAGGCGAACGCTCGCGAAGCTCGGCGCGCGAAAGGTCGAGACCCAGGAGTGCGCGGTCGTCTTCGATCCGGACTCGGCGCGCTCGCTTCTCGGGCTCCTCGCGAGTTCGATCTCGGGTGGCGCGATCTGGAGGAAGTCGAGCTACCTCGTCGACCGGGTCGGGACCGAGATCGCGAGCGCGCTCGTGACCGTGATCGACGATCCGCTCCTGCCCGCGGGCCCCGGCAGCCGCGCGTTCGATGGCGAAGGCTTGCTCTCGAGGCGCAACGTCGTCGTCGAGAACGGCAGGCTGCTCATGTACCTGCTCGACACCTACAGCGGCAGGAAGCTCGGCCTGCCTTCGACCGCGAGCGCGTCGCGCGGGGGCTCCGGCGGTGTCGGTCCGAGCACGACGAATTTCATCCTTCAGCCGGGGAAGACGAGCGCCGAGGAGATCGTCGCGTCCACCAAGCGCGGCCTCTACGTGACCGACATGATGGGCTTCGGCTTCAACGCCGTGACGGGCGACTTCTCTCGCGGCGCGAGCGGCTTCTGGATCGAGGATGGTCAGAAGACCTTCCCCGTCTCCGAGGTCACGATCTCGAGCAACCTCGACTCGATGCTCAAGGGCATCGACCTCGTCGGCAACGACCTCGACCTGCGCAGCTCCATCGCGAGCCCCACGTTCCGCATCGCCGCGATGACCCTCGCGGGCTCGGGCTGAGGGCCCCAGTC
>JBKDQC010000299.1:0-2813 GCA_046342295.1 Deltaproteobacteria bacterium
GAGCGAGCGCGCGGCCTCGCTCTGGTTGCCTTCGGCGTGCGCGACCGTCGCGCGGATGTAGACGTCGGACGCCTCGGCGAGCGAGAGGCCGAGCGAGACGCGGGCGTGCGCCCGCGCATGGTCGTCGGGCGCGACGCTCGCCCCTCCCTCCGGCTCGAGCGGCGAGCTGCGCGCGAGCGGGAGACGCTCACGCCGGATTCGTCCGTCGGGCGCGAGCACGGTCGCGCTCTCGATCGCGTGCTCGAGCTCGCGCACGTTGCCCGGGAACGCATGTGCCCGAAGAGCCTCGATGGCGCCCGGCTCGAGCGAGGTCGCGCGCGCGTAGCGCCTGCCGAAGACCTCCGCGAAGTGCCGCGCGAGCCGCTCGATCTCCTCGGGGCCGCGCTCCCTCAGCGACGGCACGTCGACCTCGAGCACGCGCAGGCGGTAGTAGAGATCCTGACGAAACCGGCCCTCGCGCACCGCGCGCTCGAGATCGTGGTGCGTGGCGGACAGAATGCGCACGTCGGCGCGCATCGTCTCGCGGCCGCCGACGCGCTCGTACGTCCGCTCCTGGAGGAAGCGCAGGAGCTTGCCCTGCGTCTCGAGCGGGAGGTCGCCGATCTCATCGAGAAAGAGCGTGCCTTGGTGCGCGAGCTCCACCTTGCCCCGCACACGGCGATCGGCACCGGTGAAGGCGCCGCGCTCGTGGCCGAAGAGCTCGCTCTCCGCGAGCTGCGCGGGCAGCGTCGTGCAATCGACCGTCACGAACGGCCCCCGCTGCCGCGGCGAGCTCACGTGCACGGCGCGCGCGAGGAGCGTCTTGCCGGTGCCGGTCTCCCCGCGCAGCAGCACCGTCGCGTCGGTCTGCGCGGCGAGGCGGATGCGCTCGTAGACCCGCTCCATCGCCGCGCTGCGCCCCACGATGCGGTTGAAGGGACCGCGCAGGACGAGCCCCGGCTCTCCGCGCACGGGCGCGAGCGTGGTCAGCGAGAGAGCGCGCGCGAGCTCGCTCGCCAGCGCGAGGAGGTAGTCGGCGTCTTCACCGTCGAACGCCGTGTCGCCGCGCCGGTTGAGGACCTGCACGACCCCGCGCACCGGCGCGCTCGCGTCCTCTCGGATCGGCGCCGCGAGGATCGAGCGCGTGACGAAGCCGGTCTTCCGATCCTGCGAAGGATCGAAGCGAGGATCGCTGCGCGCGTCGTCGATGCGCACGACCTCGCCGCGCTCCGCCACCAGACCCACGACGCCTTTGCCGATGGGCTGCACGAGCGTGTCGAGCTCCGGCAACACGGCCACGTGGGAAACGAGCGTGCCGCGCTCGCCGTGCTCCACGGCCTCTGCATCGACGAGCCACACCGTCGCGCGCTCGGCGTCCATCGCCTCCGCGAGCTTGTCGGCGGCGCTCGCGAGCCACGCGTCGAGATCGACCTCACGGGCGAGCATCGACGCGAGCTCGACGAGCAGCGACAGGCGAGTCACGCGGAGATGATAGCGGGCCGCCGCGGCGATGAGACCGGCGTCGAGGCTCATGCCGCCGTGGCGAGGCGGCGAGAAGGCAGCGAGAGCTCGAGCCCCTCGCGGGCCGCGATCGTGCCCGGACGCGCGAGGTCCGCCTGCGCCTCGAGGGCCGCGACCTCGCGGTCGGTGCGCTGCGGGTCGTGGTGGAAGAGCACCAACTGTCCGACGCGCGCCGCCTCCGCGACCGCCACCCCCGCCTCCCAGGTCGAGTGACCCCAGCCCACCCTCGAAGCGCCGACTTCGCCGCGGTACTCCGCCTCGGTGTACATCGCGTCGTAGATCAGGACGTCCGCGTCCTTCGCGAGCTTCACGAGGTAGGGATCAGGGCACGCATAGTGCTCCGTATCCGTCGCATAGACCACGGAGCGCCCCGCGGCCTCGATGCGGTAGCCGAGCACGCCGCCCGGGTGGTTGAGGCGACGCGCCGTGATGCGCGCGTCACCGACGGTGAACTCCTGCCCCGACTCGATCGCGCGAAAGCCGAGGAGCGCGCCCATGTCGCTCAAGCGCACGGGGAAGTGTGGCGGCTGCATCTGCATCGAGAGCGAGTCACGGAGGCCGATCTGCGGGCTCGCGGTGGAGGGCGCGCCGACCACGTCGAGGCGCGAGCTCGGCAGCCACGCGGGCACGAAGAACGGCAGGCCCTGGATGTGATCCCAGTGAAGGTGCGAGAGGAGCAGCGTCACGTGCGGCGCTCTCTCGCGCAGGAGCTGATCCCCGAGCGCGCGGATGCCCGTGCCCGCGTCGAGCACGAGGACGGTCTCACCCGCGCGGATCTCCACGCAGCTCGTGTTGCCGCCCACGCCCGCCATCTCGCGGCCGGGCGACGCGATGCTTCCGCGCACGCCCCAGAATCGAATCGAGAGTCCTCGAGTGCTCGTGCTCGTCATGGCTCGTCCTCCTCCTCGACCGACCGCGGTCGCGCCGGCCTTGGAGCGAAGACCTTGCCAACGACGAATCGCCCATGTCGTGGGGCGATTCACGGGGACCGACCGCACGGTCGCTCACCTGCGGAGCAGCGCTGCGCAGCCGGAGAGCAGCGCTCCTCGTGCCCCATCCTTCTCCGGGCGCCGCTCGCCTGCGCCGGTGTTCCGGCGCGGACGTCGCGACGGAGCGGGGCGCGATCAGCCGGTCAGCGTGCGCGACCCGAGCAGGCCTCGCTGCTCGAGCCGCTCGATCAGATGCGCAGCGCAAGCCTCCGGGCTCGCGCAGTCGGCGCCGATCACGAGCTCCGGCGACTCGGGGGCCTCGTAGGGCGAGGTGAGGCCCGTGAACTCCGCGATCTCGCCGGCGCGCGCCTTCGTGTAGAGGCC
>JBKDQC010000300.1:0-26205 GCA_046342295.1 Deltaproteobacteria bacterium
GCCCAGCGCAGGCCCGCCCAGCGCAGGACCGCCCAGCGCAGGACCGCCCAGCGCAGGACCGCCCAGCGCAGGACCGCCCAGCGCAGGACCGCCCAGCGCAGGACCGCCCAGCGCAGGACCGCCCAGCGCAGGCCCACCCAGCGCAGGTCCGCCCAGCGCAGGCCCTCCACCGAGCGAACTGCCCGCCATCGGAGGTGGGCCCATCGACGAGGGACCGACAGGCACGGACGCCATCGGCGGCGGACCCATCGGCGGTGGGCCCATGCCGATCGCGCCGCTCATCGGCGGGGGTCCCATCGGGGAGGTGCCCAGCGCCGACGGCGACATGGAGACCGACGCGGGACCAGCCAGCGGAGGGGGTCCCATCGGGGGTGGGCCTGCCATCGGCGCGGCCGCCATCGGCGAGGGGCTCATCGCCGGTGACGCTCCTCCGGCGAGGGCCGCGTTTTCGTCCAGCGTGAGGATGAAATCCCCGATGTAGATCTTGTCCCCCGCCTTGACGACGAGGGGCGATGTGATCTTTCGACCGTTGACGTAGGTGCCGTTGGTGCTCTTGAGGTCGACCACGATGAAGCGGTTGTCCTTGAGCACGATGCGCGAGTGGCGCTTCGAGACGTTGCCCTTGGGCAGGATGATGTCGTTGCCCTGGACGCGGCCGATCGTGACCTCGTTCTTGTCGAAATCGAGCGTGCGCTGCGCTCCGCCCTTCTCGGTGATGACGACCTTGAACATGAGCTCCTCTCGATGGACCGCGCCACGACTCGGGGACGGCTGAAGCGGCACCATTGAACGAGGGATCGGGGCCGAGGGTCAAGAGCGGAACGCGCGAAGCCCCGCCAGTCCTCTCGGACCGCGGGGCCTCGTCGTTCTGCGTCGTTCCGAGCTTCGCCTCGGGCTGCTGCGCGCGTCAGATCCCGCGCTGGCCCTCGATGCGGTAGTCGAACGAACCGCGCGTGACGGCGCCATCCGAGAAGCGGACCTCGTATTCCATGCGGCGCATCCCCGACGGCAACGACTGCACGGTGATCTCCACCTCGCTGCCGGAAGAATCGAACGTGAAGTTGCCGAACTCGGGGCCTGAGCAGCCGACGACCGCCACGCTCGGCTCGCCATCCCCGTCGTAGACACCGCTCGTGAACGTGCGGTGCGTGCCCGGCGCGAAGGCGGGCCCGGCGAGGTCCCCCGAGATGTTGATGGCGCTCATCACCCACCAACCCTCCCCGGTGGAGTCGAGCCGGATGCTCGAGAAGGTCGAGTCGTAGTGGTCCCCACCGCCGCGATTGCTGGCCGCCCCCGAGAAGCCTCGGATGTCACCCATGTCACCGCTCTGGGAACCGTTCTGCACGGTGAGGGCAGCCGTGGTGCGGCCGTAGGGGTCCTCCGAAGGGGGACCGCCCCAGTCCCCGTCGAAACCAGGGACCTCGGGAGCGCGGAAGCAGCCTGTACCCGCCAGCGCCGCCGCCAAAGCCACGGTCGCGATCGTCGTCGTTCGAGACATCTTGTCCTCCTGGGAAATGGGTCTTGGTCCGGCGCGGCGCCGCGGAGCAACTCTCGTTCCGTGCCCTGCCGGGCTGACGCGGTCCACCACGTGTGTGCTTCGCGCGCTGCTTTGCGTTGGAAAAGAGAGCGAGCGATTCGCTCGCACCGGTCGAGACTCGAGACTCGTGGGTGTGCACCGACGCGTACACCGTGACGGAACCGCACGGAGCGCTCGCGCGTCACTCCATGAGCTCGAGACCCGGTGGGAGCGACTCCCCGAGCACCCGCTGCGCCGTGTCTCCCTCGAGGCGCCGGGGCTCGCGCACCAGCTCCGCCCACACCGCGGGCGCGCCGTGCCCTTCCAGGCGACGAACCACTTCGGCGCGGAGAGCCTCTTCGACATCCCGCTGCCGGTCACCGCTCGCGCGGGCGAGCTGCATCGCGGCCAGGGCCGCGGGCTCGACCCCTCTCCAATCGAGCGCCAGCACCGCGACGAGCCAGGCCTCCGCGATGGCGCGGCTCACGACGGTGTGGGCGCTCCCGTAGAGCGGCACGCGGGCGCCGATGCGCCCGAGCGCCCACCACGAGAAGGCTCCCTCGCCGTGCTTGGTGAGCCGCTCGAGGAGCCAACCTCCGACCCGCTCCTTGTCCGCCGCGCCGAGCCGCTCGAGCGACGCCGCGAGGCGCACCATGTCGTCGTAGCCCTGCGCGCGCGGACCGCTCGGCCGCGGCCGCGGCCGCGCGGTGGGCGGGTGCAGGTAGTACTCGAGCGCGGCGAGGATCTTCGTCTGCTGGGCCGCGTCCAGACCTCCGGCGACACGCCGCCAGAGCGTCCACCACTCCGACCAGTTCTGCGCCTCGGGCGCGAACTGCACGCCTTGGTCGAAGAGCTCGAAGAGCTGCTTGGCGCGCCAATCGTCGAGCGGATAGCCGAAGCCAGGTCGCATGCAGAAGCCCACGAGGTTGAACCACACGCGCTCGTGGTCCGCGCTCCGGCGTCGTCTCTTGACACCGGCGAAGAGCGCTCCCCAGAGCTCGCGAAGGAGTGGCGTCTCCCACTCCGCGCGAGGGCCGAGGATCTTCTCGAGGTCCTGCCGCAGCGTCTTGTGCGGCTTGGCCTCGACGCTCGCTTCGCTCTTGCCGAAGACGAGCTCAATGCGCGCTCGGGCCTCTTGGTAGCGAGGATGCAACTGGGTCACGCGCTGCGCGGGTGCCTCCGCGGCGCTCGCCTCGCCACGCAGCTGGAGCTCGAGCGTCCAGCGCTTCTTCGAGTCCCCATCGGCGAAGCAGCTCATCTCGAGCGTGCCGATCTCGGTGAGCATGGCGGCCAACTTCACGCGGGCTTCATGAGGCTTCTTCGGGTCGGCCTCGCCGGGCCCGTCCTCGAGAACCGCCGCAATCGTCGGCAGCGGGCGGAAGAGCTCCCGCTCGAGCCGCAGCGGGCCGGTGGTCGATTCCTCGACGGACGCGGGCGCCGGTGACCGCGCCTCCTCGACGAGCTCGACGAGCTCGCCCGGGCGCACGTAGGTCGCTTGCCCGACGGACGATGCGAGACGAAACCGGACGGGCTGACCGAGCCGGAGCGCGAAGGAGCGATCGGAGAGGACGACCTCCTCACCCTCCTCCGCGCCGCGCGGGAGCAAGCACACGGCGCGCTCCGACGCCGGCGCCTCGCCCGCTCCCCTGGTCTTGTCGCCGAGGAGGAGGAAGTAGCTGCGCGCCGAGCCGCCGCCGATCTTCATGCCCACGCCCCGTCGTGCCAGGCCGTAGAAGACGGCTCCTCGGGCGACGGCGAGATCGGGATCGGCGTTGTCGAGGACGCGCACCGGCGCACCGCGGAAGCGCGAGAGCACCTCGACCATTCGGTCCGCGAGGGCCTGGCCGTGGAAGACGCCGCCGTTGAGGAGCACGGCGTCCGGAAGCGCCATGCCGCCCACGAGCGGTCCGCGTACCGCCTCCTTGGCTACGCTCTGGTGTCGCGCGATGAAGGCCGCGACGTGACGCGTGACAGCCGCGTCGGCGACGTAGGGGAGCCCGAACTCGAGGATCGCGGAAGCTCGACGCTGCGGTCGAGCGTCGAGCCCGACGACGGGAAAGAAGCCCTCGACGAGACGCTCGAGCGTCGCCTCGCGCTCGAGCTCGGTCGAGCGCGCGCTCTCGACGAGGCGCGAGCCCGCGCCGAGCACGGTCACCCGGACGCCGTCCGGGGGCTCGCGGGACAGCAAGCGCTCCTGCGCGCTCCGGCACTGCTCGAGCAGCTGCGTGAAGCGGGCGCTCGGGAGCTTTCCTCCCAGACGCGCCTCGGCCTCCCGTGCGATCGCGAGGTCCATGTTGTCGCCACCGAGCATCAGATGGTCGCCGACCGCGATGCGGGAGAGACGCGGCCCGGTCTCGCGCTGCTCGACCCGGATGAAGGTGAGGTCCGTCGTGCCTCCGCCGACATCCACCACGAGCGCGAGCTCGAGCCCGCTCGTCTCGGCGGCGACATCCTCGCGCTGGCCGAGCCAGTCGTAGAAGGCCGCCTGTGGCTCCTCGAGCAGACGCACGCGCGCGAGCCCCGCGAGGCGCGCGGCCTCGAGGGTGAGCGCGCGCGCGCCCTCGTCGAAGCTGGCCGGGATCGTCAGCACGACTTCCTGCTCGGACAGCGCGGCGTGCGGGTGCGCATGATCCCAGGCGTCCGCGACGTGCGCGAGGTAGCTCGCGCTCGCGACGACGGGCGAGATCTTGGGGACGTCGCTCGACGCGCCCCAGGGGAGGATCGCCGCCGTGCGGTCGACGCTCGCGTGCGAGAGCCAGCTCTTGGCGCTCGCGACGAGGCGGCCCGGAACCTTGCTGCCGAGCTCGCGCGCGAGCTCTCCGACCACGTACGGGCCGTGCGAGCCCGGGAGCTCCGCGAGCTCCCACGGCAGCGCGATCGCGTCCTCGCTGAGCTCACCCTCAGCCGGCTGGTAGCGCAGCGACGCGAGCAACGGACGCTTCTCGAGCTCGCCGGGTGCCACGAGCTGCTCGATCTCGAAGATGCGAGGCCGGCTCTCCGAGCTGCCGGGGGCTGCGCCAAGCCTGACGTACGCCACGACCGTGTGCGTCGTCCCGAGATCGATGCCGACGATGTACCGAGGTTCTGCCGACACGCGTCCGGAGAGTGCCGAGGAGCCCGTGGATCATCAAGCAGAGCCGCGGTGACGTCCGGAGCAGGTGCCGCTGTGCGGAGGGCCGCTCGGTCCCTTCAGGAGCCTCAATGCACGAAGTATCGGAACGACAGGGTCAGCCAGGTGTCGTCCTCGCCCACGATCTGCTGGCGCCACGCGAAGTCGATCCCGAACTCGGGGCGGACGAAGCCCAGGCCGGCGCTGATGTAGTGGATGCCGCGGCCCGAGTCGTAGAAATAGCCGGCGCGGATGGGCAGCTCGCCGGTGAAGACCTCCGCCGCGCCACCGAGGAGCATCTCGGGGCGAACGCTCCCCCCCGCGTCGCGGAAGGTCGAGAGGTCGGCGAACCCGTCGACCGCGAGCGTGAGCACGTTCTCGAACGTGTACGAGACGCTCCCGCCGACGAGCCGGGCGATGTACGGCGTGCCGTACTCGAGCAGGTTCTGCCCGATCGCGGCGATGTGCAGGCCGGGCGCAGGCGTCAGACGCATCGAGACGTCGAAGTTCACTCCCTCGGCGTAGGGTCCGCGGGTGTCGCCGTCCTGCTGTCCTTCGCGTGCGAAGGAGTGGTAGCGGCCCGCGACACCGATCGAGAAGGCCTCGGAGAACGCGAACGCGAGACCGACGCGGCCGTCCATTCCCGAGTGACCGTACTGTCCGTTGCCGAGGAGGTAACGGTATTGGACTCCGAGCGCGACCGGGGAGCTGAAGGAGTCGAGGATGGATCCGCCGAACGTGAAGTTCGTGTGTTGCGGCACGTACCCGACCACCGACTCCACGTGGTAGAGGCGCCCGAGCGCGAGGTTGGCCGGGTTGAGCGACAGCGCCGACGTCGAGGCGGCCGAGGCCCGGGCCCCGAGGCCCATCGCCATGCCTCGCGTGGTCTCGTAGTCGTCGGCCGGTGGCAGGACCGTCGACTCCTGGGCGAGCGCGCGGGCGGAGGACAGGCTGAGCGCGAGTCCGAGAGCCACGAGGGCAAGGCGACGAAGGGCAGGGGACATGGGACCGGACCTCGTGAAAGGGAGTGGCGCTCGCGTCGCGCCGGACGGTCGGGGACGGGGCGAGGATTCCCACAGGTGGGTCGAGCCGCCAAAAAAAGGGTTGGGGCGGGGCGGAAACCACCGGGATCACTCAGGGATCACGCGCGATCCCCCTCCCCTGCACCTTCGGCCCGGCGGATCATCTTTGATCTCGGGCACTTGGAAAGACCGGCCCGAAACGCTCCCGTGACGGTCGCGCGAACGGCGGGAGTCTACGGTCAATAATGTCAATGGTTTCATGAGGTTACGAACTAGCGCGCGATCCCCCGTAGACGCCCCGCGATCGCTTTGCTAGCGTCCGGTCCGTTCGCGGTCGGAGCCGAGCTTCGCACCGGGTTGTTGGGTTCGGTCCGTCCGGGCGCCAGCAGGATCACACCGAAGTCGCCTGACGGGCCCCGGCCCGAGCGGCGACGTGCGCTCGGGCAGACCGTCCCAAATCCAGTCCCAGCCGACCCGCGGGGCAAACGCGCCACAACCTGTGGACAGGTTGGGGTGTGTGCATCGTAACAACTCGTGACCATTGGGTTTTGCGGCATGAACAAGGTGTGGGAAGAAGCCCTGGACGAGCTCCGCGGACGCCTGTCCGAGCACACGTTCGTCGCGTGGCTGGCGCCGCTGCGGTTCGTCGCGCTCGAGGCGCCCGTGCTCCGGGTGCGCATCCCGCACCGCTTCTTCGCGGACTGGATCTCGACCCGCTACCTGCCGGACTTGCTGGCGACGATGACCCGCTTGTCCGGCGAGCCGTGCACCGAGATCGAGTGGATCATCGAGCCGAGCGACGCCGCGGGCGAGCCTCCGGTGCAGGAGCTGGCGCCGGTGCGCGCGCGCACGCAGGCGTCCGCCACGGAACCGGCCGTCGCACCGCGCCGCGTCTCGGCGCGTCCGCAGCCTCGAGCCCGCGACCAGGCCGACCGCCGCACGGCGGAGCTCCCGTTCGGAGAGCCGACGCGCGTCGAGAGCACGCCCCTCAGGCCACCCGCTCCGCCCAGCAGCGTGCCGCTTCCGCCCCGCCCTCGAGCGCTCGAGGAGGACGACTACGGGCTCAACCCGCGCTACCGCTTCGAGTCGTTCATCGTGGGGCCCTCGAACCAGCTCGCCCATGCGGCCTCCATCGCGGCCAGCACGAGCCCGGGCAAGCGTTACAACCCGCTCTTCATCTACTCCAAGGTCGGCCTCGGCAAGACACACCTCGTCAACGCCGTCGGGCACCGCGTGCGCGAGGATCGCCCCGAGGCGCGGGTGCTCTTCCTCTCGGCCGAGCGCTTCACGAACGAGTTCATCTCGGCGTTGCAGCACCGCAAGATCGACGATTTCCGTGCGCGCTACCGCAACGGCTGCGACGTGCTCGTGATCGACGACATCCAGTTCCTCGCGGGCCGCGAGCAGACGCAGGAAGAGTTCTTCCACACGTTCAACGCGCTCTACCACGCCGACAAGCAGATCGTCGTGACGAGCGATGTGTATCCGCAGCAGATCCGGGAGATGCAGGATCGGCTGATCTCGCGGTTCCAGTGGGGCCTCGTCGCCGACATCCAGGCGCCCGAGCTGGACACCCGCATCGCGATCCTCCGCAAGAAGGCCGAGACCGAGTCGATCCGCCTCGAAGATTCCGTGGCGCTCTTCGTCGCGCAGCGGGTTCAGAGCAACGTGCGCGAGCTCGAAGGCACGCTGCTGCGCCTTGCGGTCCGCGCCGACGTCGAGGGCAGACCCATCGATCTCGACCTCGCGCGGGCGATGCTCGGCGAGCCCTCCCTCGCGCCCACGGATCGGCAGACGAACGTGGAGGACATCCAGCGCGCGACGTGCGAGTTCTTCGGCCTCGGGATGAAGGAGCTGCTCGGAGACCGTCGCCACCGGGGTGTGAGCTTGCCGCGCATGGTCGCGATGTACGTCGCGCGCGAGAAGCTGCGCCTGAGCTATCCCGACATCGGACGGCGTTTCGGAGGCAAGGACCACACGACGGTCATCAGCGCGCACCGGAAGATCTCCGCGCTGATGCAGACCGACGAGCAGGTGCAGCGCGCGGTCGACCGAATCCAGAAGAAGCTCGGGCTCTGACCGGCGGACCGCGGGGGTCGAGCGGCCCTGCCCGAGTCAGGCGCTACATCGTCGTGCACGCCGGAGGCGGGTGCTCGCCGGCGGTGGGGATGACGTCGCGCTCGGCGCTGAGGCGCTCGCCGGTCGCGGTGGTGACGGTGACCCGTATCCGGTGAAGACGGCCCACGGCGCAGGATGGTTCGGCGAGGATCGCTTGCCAGCCGAGGGTCGCGCGGCGACCTTGGGCATCGGGCGGGTCGAAGACCACTCCGACGCGCGTGCTCTCGAGCGGCTCGCCGCCGTCGGCGGGACCATGCGCGATCTCGAGGCTCCCGGTGCCCGAGCCGAGTCCGCTCGCGCGGGCCGAGATCCACAGGTGCCAGCCCCCTTGTGCGCCGCGGACCATCGCAACCTCGGCGCCGTCCTCGAGCAGCTCGAAGCGCGCCGTGCCGGTGCCGACCTCGAGGAGAGCGTCCGAGCTCGGCGCCGCCTCGACGCTCGCGCAGCCCGCGAGGCCCACGAGCGCGAGCGCGCCGAGAACGTTCATGCGCGTGAGCATGGCTCGCTCAGCCGCGTCGCCCACGGCGGCCGAGCGCGAGGGCGAGCGCTGCGACCCCGAGCCCCGCGAGCCCACCCGCACCGCGCGAAGCCGGGCTTGCGCTGCAGAGTGCGCGCGCACCACCACCGAGAGTCACGGTGCCGGGGCGTCGCGCGACCGTCGCGTTGTGCGCCGAGAGCGCCGCTTCGATCGCGCTGCCGTTGTCGGTGACGATCTCCGCCGGACCCTCGGTACCGTAGCGGACGATCCGTTCGTTGGCGGGCATCGTCGTCGTTGCGAGGTCGAGCGGCCAGGTGGCGCCGGTGCCGCGGACGGTCTGCCCGCTCGGCAGCTCGACGCGCCAGGGCGCCTCGAACTGCGTCAGGCTCGGAGAGCACTCGATCACCCGCTCGGCGTTGTGCTGGTTCGAGACCTCCGGCAGCGATGCGTTGAAATCGAACGCCGGATCGCGGGTCATCTCGCCGGCCGACATGGTCGTATAGAAGCGCGTGACGTAGGGGATGTCCGCGAAGAGCTCGCGGGTCCGCTCCATCGGGTCGATCACGCTCGTCTGCATCGCCGCGAGGAACGTGGCCGGGGTCAGACCCGCGATGTCGGCGTCATCCCGATCGTAGTAGCAACTCACGCAGGCCATGAGATCCTCGTAGGTGACGCCCGGCACTTCCGACGGCAGCGGAACCGTCGCCGCGAGCACGTCGCGGATCCCGTCGTGCTGAGAGAAGGTGCCGAGCACCTCGAGGAGCATCTGTCCCTCGCGGTCGGTCCAGTCGGCCGTGCGCATGCGCTCCCACTGCGCGCTCTCCCCAGCCGAGAAGATGACGTCGGCGAGCGGCTCGGCCTGGCCGGCCATCTCGGTGACGAAGCCCTGGCCGCCAGCCTGGTTCGCGGCCTCGGTGACGACGTCGTTGTAGTTGAGGCCCGGGTTGAGCCAGTTGATCAGCGTCTCGTTGAGCTCGAGCGAGAGGTAGTTCGCCGGTACCGCGCGGTGCGCCCCGAGCACCCACACGAGGACCCCCATGTCCTCGACCGCGGCGACCGCGGTGGGGCGGATGGGGATCGCGGCCTGACCGGGCCCGAAGACGATCTGCACGGGACGGATCGAGCCGGTCGAGTTGCCCTTCGTGAGGCGGAACGCGAGCAGGTTCATCCCGCCCGCGAGGTAGGGGTCGAGCAGCGCCGCGCCGCTCTCGTCGATCTGGAAGTCGTTGTCCCGCAACCACGCGACGGCCGTGTCGGACGGGCGCTCGGTGGTGCGGTCGACGGAGATCACGATGAAATCGTATGGACCAACGGTGCCGGAGCTCACCACGACCACCGGGGAGCCTCCGTCTCCCGCGCTCGGTGCGCTCGCGTCCTGGGAGAAACCGCTGTTGGCCGAGGGAAACGGACCCCTGCTGCCGATGCACTCGCCCTCGATCCGTGTCGTCAGCGTGTACTGGGGATTGGTCGCGGCCTGCAGGCGCTGGAACGCGAGGTTCGAGCTGACCTGGACCTCGGGGTTGCCCGCCACCGGCAGCACCCACGCGAAGGAGTCAGCCTCGCCCGAGTACTGGATCTGGATCGTCGCGGTGACGGTGCCATCCTCCGCGGTCGAGAAGATGATCCGCTCCGCGGCCTGGTTGACCGGCAGCGCGTTGTTGCAGAAGAACCCACCGCACGCGTGCGCGGCAGGCTGCCCGACGAGGGTCGCGATGAGCGCGCCGGAAGCGGCGAGCGTCGGTGCGAGGAGACGGCTGGGAAAGAGAGCGGGAAGGCGGGTCATGCCGCGTGGTTGAGCACGAAACGGGCCAGCTCCGCATGGCTCAGTTCGGCCCACGGCACGCCGCCACGGCGAAGACCTGCCTCGCGTTCCAGTGCACCCCGCGCGGCGAGATGGCGGAGCAGCCCCCGCGGACGCATGACCTCGCCGCGCGTGCGAGGCAGGATCTCCGGATGTCCCTCGACGTCCCCCGCGAAGTGCTCGACGGTCACCTCTTCGGCGCCGGGCAACCGTGCTTCGGCTGCTCGCCGGATCACCCCATCGGTTTCCGCCTGGTCTTCGAGCGCGAGGAGGCCGGAGGCGACCCCCGCGGAGCGCGCATCATCACGCGCTTCACGCCGGCCGACCGCTACCAGGGCCCCCCGGGGATCATGCACGGGGGTCTCGTCTCGACGCTCGCGGACGAGGTCGCCGCGTGGGCGCTGATCGGCCTCCGGCAGAAGTTCGGCTTCACGGTCTCGTTCGACGCGAAGCTCCGCAAGGCGATCCGCGTGGGCGTCCCGCTCGTCGGTCGCAGCTGGATCGCGAAGGACCAGCGGCGCTTGCTCGACGTGGGCGTCGAGATCGAGCAGGGGGGCGAGCTCGGCTACGCAGGCACGCTCCGCTTCGTATTGCTCGACAAGGCCGGCGCCGAGCGCATGCTCGGCCGAACCTTGCCCCCGACGTGGGAGAGGTTCTGTCGCTGAGAGGCCATGTCGCGCGATGAGCACGCGAACTTCGCGTGTCAGCCCCCGCGATCCTCGAGCGCTCGGATCGTGTCCTCGAGCACACGCGCCTTGAGCTCGGTCTCGTCGAGCTCGCGCACCAGCTCGCTCGCGTCGACGAGCCCCCCGCCGGCGAAGTACGTGAGCTCCCTTCCGGCGAGCTGCATGGTGCGGATCGCGACCGAGAGGTCGAGCCCACCGCTGCGATCGACGTGCCCGATCGCGCCGCAGTAGAAGCCGCGCGGGAATCGCTCGAGGATCTCGATGTGCTCGATCGCCGAGAGCTTCGGGGTCCCCGTGACGCTGCCTGGAGGAAACGTCGCGAGCAGCACCTCGCGCAGGGTCGCGTCGTTCCGTGTGCGCGCGCGGACCGTGGAGACCAGATGCTGGAGGTGTCGGTACGGCTCGACCTCGAACGCGCGCACGACCTCGACGCCGCCGGTCTCGGCAACGCGACCCAGGTCGTTGCGCATCAGGTCCACGATCATCGCGTGCTCCGCGCGCTCCTTCGGGTCCGCGAGCAGCGCGCGCTCCCGCGCCTCGAGGGTGCCAGGGGCCGCCGCGATCGTGCCCTTGATCGGCCGCGTCTCGAGGAGAGCTCGGGCCCGGTCCCAACGGAGGAAACGCTCCATCGAGCGCGACGCGAGCGCGAGCTCCGACCCCTGCTCCCCGAGCTCGAGATAGGCGCCATACGGCACCGGGCTCGCGCGGGAGCTCGCCACCGCGAGCGCGCGGCCCGGCGCGCGGCCCTCGACCTCGGCGCGCCAGCGCCGCGCGAGGTTGATCTGGTAGACGATGCCGTCTCGCACGAGCGCGAGGGCCGCCTCGATGGAGCGCGCGTGCAATTCGCGGGGCTCGACGCGGAGCGGCCCGACACGGGCCTCGGCCCGCAGCGGCTCGGCGCCGAGCAGAGCCGCGAGCCGATCGGCTGCGGCCTCGTCGTCCGCGAGGATCGCGACCTCGCCGGTCCGGGCGTCGCGGGCGAGCAGCGCGTCGTAGCGGTGGAAGAAGGCGAGGGGCGCGCGGGCCCGCGTGTGGACGGCCGGCCGCCTCAGGCCGAGCGCCGCGCGCAAGCCCCACGCGAGATCGTAGGCGATCGCGCCGATCCAGCGCGGCACGTGCGCCCACGCGAGGCCCGGCAGCGCCTCGCCCGAGAGCGCGTGCTCTCGCTCGGCCTCGAGGCGGTCGAAGAGCGCGAGCGGGTCGGGGTCCTCTGCGCAGACGACCCGACTCTCGACCGGTCGAAGGCCGAGACCCGAGAAGCGACCGCGGTCGGAGCCGTCGTGGCCATCGAGCCAGGAGGGCGTGCCCGCCCGGGCGCACGCGACGCGCGCGGCGAACGACCCGGATGCGAGAGGTCGCGAGAGCAAGGACGCATCGATACCACGTCCGACGAAGCTCGACGCGCGTGGTAGAGAGTGCCTCGATGTCGCGCGGCCTGTCCTTGGCGCCTCACTCCTACTCGACGCGCCGCGCGCTACGGGCAGGCTCGGTCTGGCTCGCGCTCACGGGCGCTTCGGCATGCAACGGTTCGAGGGCTCCCTTCTCGGTCGAGATCGTGGACGCCACCGGCGCCGATCCGGTCGCCGGCGCGGGCAGCGGCCGGCTGCGGGTGCTGGTCGCGCAGGACGGGCAGCCCACGCGCGATCAGGGAGTCGATCTCGTCGCTGGCAGCTTCACGCTCGACGTGACGATCGCGAGCTACGTGCTGCCCACGCGGCTGGGCGTCGAGCTCGTGCGCGACGGGGTCACCTCGATCGGCGCGGTGCCGAGCTTCGCGGCGATCGGGTTTCCCTTCGTGCGTGTCCCCGTCCTGCCGCGCGGGACCTGCGCCGTCGTGGGCACACAGCGTCTGGCGACGCCGCGCGCGGGCGCCGCGCTCGTGAGCGCGGACGCCATCGCCCTCGTCGTGGGTGGTCTCGATGGCTCCTCGAGCCCTGCCGCGACGGGCGAGCGCTTCACCCCGCAGCTCCTCACCTCGGGCCGCGGCTCGATTCCGTCACTGACCTCGACGCTCGCCGTGGGCCGCGCGCGGGCGGCACGGCTCGCAGCGACCGACGACGTGCACGTGCTCGCGTCGGGCCGCTCGTTCTTCCTCGACCTCACCTCGGGCGTCGGTGCACCATCCGACGCCGCTCTGCACGACGGGGCCGGTGAGCGCTCCGCCCTCGTCGCGCTGGCGGGCAACGGCCTCGCCGTCGTGGGTGGATCGCAGGGAGCCGCCGGCGCGCCGGCGGTGTCCTGGGTCGCGCTCGACCGGACGCTGAGTCAGAGCACGCTCCCCGTGGCGCGTCGCGACGCGACCGCGAGCGCATGGGGAAACGCCGAGGGCGTGCTCGTGGCAGGCGGCAACGCGCTCGGCGCGAGCACGTTCCTCTTCGTTCCCGCGGCCGCAGCGCAGCGCGAGGACGTCGAGGCGTTCGGGCCGGAGGCCGAGCCCACGCGGGCGCTGGCAGGCGGAGCGCTCGTGCGCTCGCCGGACGGGACCGCCGCGCTCTACGTGGGCGCGCTCGACGACCGGGGCGAGGTCACCGACGAGACCTTCGTCGTCACTGGCTGCCCCTCGCGCTGCGCGGTGAGCCCGGGGCCGCGCTGGCCTCGCCCGCGTACGCGGTTCGCGTTCGCGCAGACCGCGACGGCCGGCTGGATCGTCGGCGGACGTGACGAAGAGGGCCCCGTGTCGGACGTCGATCGCGTCACTTGGTCGGGCTCGACCCCAAGCTTCACGGCGAGCGCGCTCGCCGCGCCCCGCGAGGACGCGTCGGTCGCGCCGTTCGCAGGCGGGCTCGTGCTCGTTGTCGGCGGCCGCGACGGAGAGCGCGCGCGCGAAGACTTCGAGCTCTGCGCACCCGAGGCGCTCGACACGATCTGAACGGCGCCGTGAGCGGTCAGCGGCCGCGGTGGCAGGGCGGTGTGCCGTCGTCGGACGCCGCATCGCCGGCCGCCATCGGACATCCGCTCGAGGCGGCGCAGCACTCGCCGCAGCCGAGGGCGGCCTTGACCGCGAAGGCACCCGAGGCGCCGAGCATCGCGGCGACGATGACCGCGGCCGTACGACCGCGGGGGGAGAGCGCCTGCCACTTCACGCGCACGAGGTGGGAGGCCAGGCCGAAGATCGTGTTGGGACGTTGCATGAGATCGAGGGTAGCGAGCGGACCGCCTCTCCTGCAAACCGGCCGCGCGTGAAGTCGTGTTGCGAGCGTCCCCGACCCAGGGCGTTCCGGGCCGGGGTGGCCCCGAATTGACAAGCCGGCTCGGTGCGAGCACGACCGGTCCCTGCCGTCGCCCGCGCCCGGCAACCGCCGCATGGCCCCCGAGTTCAAGCCCTGCATCCTCGTCCCCACGTACAACAACCCGCGCACGATCCGCGAGGTCGTTCTCGAGGTACGCGCGCTCCTGCCCCACGTGGTGGTCGTCGATGACGCGAGCGGAGACGAGAACCGCCGGGCGGTGGAGCAGCTCGCGGCCGACGGGCTCGCGATCACCGCGCATCGCCCCGTCAACGGCGGCAAGGGCGCCGCGGTCAAGACCGGCTTCCGGCTCGCCAAGGAGCACGGATACACGCATGCGCTCCAGGTCGATGCCGATGGTCAGCACGCGATGAGCGACATCGCGACCTTCCTCGAGATCGGCCGCGCACGCCCCGAGGCCTGCGTTCTGGGCCAGCCCATCTTCGACGAGACGGCGCCCACGCACCGGATGATCATGCGCAAGATCACGATCTTCTGGACGCGCCGCGAAGTCGGCGACGACCGCGTGGGAGATCCGCTCTGCGGATTTCGCCTCTACCCGCTCGAGGCAGCGCTGGCCACGCGCACACCGGGCGACCGGATGGACTTCGATCCCGAGATCGTCGTCCGCCTCGCGTGGGCGAACGTGCCCTTCGTGCACGTGCCGACCAAGGTCCGCTATCTCTCCGCGGCCGAGGGCGGCGTCTCGCACTGGCGCGCCTTCGAAGACAACTGGCTCATCGCCAAGATGCACACCCGCCTCATGTGGCGACGCTCCATGCACCGCTTCCTCCGGCGGCCGCTGGCCCTCGAGCCTTGAGCCCCGCGTCCACATCGCAGGAAGGGCCCTCGAAGGCCACGGACGGCCCGGCGGGTGCGGGGGCAGGCGCACCGCAGGCGAGATCGGCGAGGAGCGAGCCCAGCACGGCCGAGTGGCTCACGGCCAAGGAGCGAGGCGGCGCGCTCGCGATCCGCTTCACCGTGTTTCTGGCCACCTTCTTCGGTCGGAGCCTCGGACGTCTCGTCGCGCGCGGAGTCACGCTGTACTTCCTCCTCACGACCCGGGCCGTGCGCGAGGCCCTGCGCCTCTACTACCGTCGCCTCGACGGGCACCGCGCGAGCTTCCGCGAGCTCTACGCGCACCTCTTTCGCTTCGTCGCCTGCACCCTCGACGCGTTCTTCCTGGTGTCGGGCAAGACCCACCACTTCGAGGTGACGCGCGACGGCCACGAGCACCTCGCGGCGCTGCGCGACGCAAAGCGCGGCGCCATCCTCCTCGGAGCTCACGTCGGCTCCTTCTACGCCATGCGCATGGCCAGCAAGAACGAGAGCCTGCCGCTCTACGCGCTCGTCTACACCAAGAACGCACGCATGCTGAACGAGGCCCTCGCGCGCCTCGATCCCGAGGGGCAGGCGCGCATCCTCGAGCTCGACCCCGAGGGTGGGATCGACGCGATGATCAAGGTCAAGGAGCTCGTCGACGCGGGCGCCCTCGTCGCCATCCTCGCGGACCGGGTGCCTCTCGGGGCCCCCGCGGAGCGGCTGATCCGCGTCCCCTTCCTCGGCGCCGAGGCCGCCTTCCCGCTCGGTCCGTTCCTGCTGGCCGCGACGCTCAAGTGTCCGGTCTACACGACCTTCGGGCTGAGCCGCGGCAGCCGCCGCTACGACCTCAACTGCCACCCTTTCGCCGAGCGGATCGAGCTACCCCGCAAGGACCGCAAGGCCGCGCTCGAGCGCTACGTGCGACTCTACGCCGAGCGGGTCGAGGAAGCGGTCCGCAAGGCCCCGGACAACTGGTTCAACTTCTCCGACTTCTGGAAATGAGCGGCGTGCCTCACGCGGACGCGCTGCCGCCGGCCGCGCGGGCGGCGGCCTGGGCGCGCTGCTGCGTGAAGAGGGCCACGAGGTAGAACACGGAGGCGAGGAGCACGAGCGCGCGAAAGCCGGTGATCATGGAGAGATACTCCGCGAGCCCCCCGGCGAGCGCCCCGAGGAGATTGCTCGCGGCGGCCCGGTCCGCGCCGCCCTCGCGCGCGATGCTGTGCGCATAGACGATCCCGCTGGCGAAGAGAGGCGCGGCGACGAGCGCAGCTCCGGCGAGCGCCCGCGGAGCGAAAGGGAGCGCGGCGAAGGCGGAGACGGGCACGAAGAAGTTCAGGGTGAGCAGCGCGAAGAGGGCCAGAAATGCCCAACGCACGTCGATCGAGCGCCCGCGTCTCGAGAGCGCGCGCACGAGCAGCGTGGACGCCAGGGCCATGACGAGCACTCCAGCGAACACGGCGCTCGTCACCACCCAGGTCGAGCCGACGAGGAGGGCGAGCACCGCGAGGCCCCGGGTCTCGATCAACAGAAATCCCGCGCCGAGGGCGAAGAAGTGCGCGCTCAGCCCGCGCGTGCCCGGCCCGGCGGCCACCCGCACCACGACGAGCGCGATGGCGAGCAGGTAGTCGGTCGGGACCGATCGAGACTCCGCGTACACGAAGGGCCAGTCGTCCTCGAGCGGCTCGACGCCGGACGCGGCGGCCGTGCCCTCGGGCAGCGGCTCGCCGGATGCGTAGATGATTCCGAGCGGGTTCGAGAGTATCGCGCTGACGTCGAGGGGCGCGCGGCCGAAGGCCGCGGTCAGCGTCGCCCGCATCCGCTCGACGAACCAGGGCTGTCCTACTGCGTGGCTCACGACGAGCACGCCCCGCGGCGACAAGCGCGCCCGTGCGGTCTCGAAGGCCTCGCGCGTGAACACGTACGAGTCGATGCGGACGTTGACGCCGTGGCTGAGCAGGATGTGGGAGTCGAGCAGGCCGAACACGATCTGATCGAAGCGCCGATCGGTGTTGGCGAAGTACGAGCGCGCGTCTTCGAGGTGCACGTGGACGCGAGGGTCGGAGTACGGGCGCTCGGGGTGCCGTCGACCGAGCGCGAGGATCTCCGGGTCGATCTCCACGGCATCGACGCGCGTCGCGCCGGCGCGCAGGGCCGCCGCGACGTCGTTGCCCGTGCCCGCACCGACGATCAGCACCTCGCCCACACGCCTCCGGATACGGAACGACGCATCGTACTGGTCGCGCATCCGGCCGAGCTCGGGACGCAGCGCGACGGACGCATCGCTCAGGTCGATCGGATGCTGGTACGAGTCGTCGTTGACGCGGACGACGAAGCCGACCTCCGGCCCGACGGTGCTGACCCGGGAGCGCTCTTCGGCCGAGAGCTGCGGCAGGCGCCACTCCTGGACGACCCCGAGGACGGGGTGCAGCCGCAGCGGCGCGACCGTGATCTTCTGGTAGGGCGACCACACCGCGCCTGCCTGCGAGAACGCGACGATACCCACCGTGCCGAGCACGGACACCACCGCGAGGCCGCGGACGACCCGACCCGCGCGCGGAGCCCCGGGCACCGAAGCGAACGCGGGCACGCAGGCGAGGGCGCCCGCGGCGCCCATCCAGGCCCAGGGCGGCGCCCCGGCCGAAGACAGCGCGACGAAGAGACCGATGCCGGCGAGACTACCGACGATGTTCCACGCGTAGCGGTCCATCGGCTCCTCGCCCGAGAGCGCCAGGCCGACGTGGATCCCCATCGGCACGAGGCTCGCTGCGAGCACCACGAAGGTGACCGCGAGGAACGCGAAGAGCGTCACCTCGAAGCTGGCGCGCTGGTACTCGAGGAAGAGGAACTCCTCACCGCTCGGGACGACGTTCAGCTCGCGGCCCGCCACCGCGGCGCCGGTGACGCTCACGAGGAAGACCGGCGCGAGCGCCGCGAGACCGCGCGCCTTCTCCGCGCGGGCGCCGAGCATCATCCCCGAGCCGAGGCCCAGAAAGGCGGCGAAAAGAACGAAATTCGTGAAGTAGCCGAGGACCCGAACCTCGGAGGGCATGTAGCGCACGAGGGCCAGCTCCACGAAGAGCGAAGCAGCGCCCGCGGCGAAGTTCGAGGCTCGCACCGCGCGACTCTACTCGCTTTCACCCCGACGAGAACCGCCTCGCCCGGCGACGGAGGGGCGAGGCTCGCGGCGACGTGGTAGCGCCCTGCACCATGAGGGCCCCACTGACCCTGCGCGCGACCTCCTTTCTTCGCTCGGCCTACGAAGAGCTCGGCCAGCGGGAGCAGGGCGAGCAGCGGGTCGCCGCGGTGAGCGCCGAGATCGCCGCGAGCGGGACGTGGACACCGACCCGCGAAGAGCTGACACGCGGCGCGCGCATGGCCTGGCGCAACAGCAACCGCTGCATCGGGCGGCTCTTCTGGAAGACGCTCAAGGTCATCGACGCCCGTGACTGCGAGGACCCGGACGAAGTCTTCGAGGCGCTGCAACACCACCTCGACGAGGCCTTTCGTGGTGGTGACGTCGGGTCGGTGATCACGGTCTTTCGGCCGCGCAGGCCCGGCGAGCGGGAGGGTCCGCGAATCGTCAACCACCAGCTCGTGCGCTTCGCGGGGTACGTGGGCGCCGACGGCCGCGTCCTCGGAGACCCGGCGGAGACGGCGTTCACCGCACATTGCGAGGAGCTCGGCTGGACGAGCGAGGGGACCCGCTTCGACGTCCTTCCGCACGTCCTCCGATGGCCAGGGCAGCCGGATCGATGGCGCATGCCCGTCCTGCCGAGTGGGATGCTCGTGCCCATCCGCCACCCCGAGCTCGAGTGGTTCGAGCAGCTCGGGCTCAAGTGGTACGCCGTGCCGGTCCTGACCGACATGATGCTCGAGATCGGTGGTCTCGAGTTCACGGCCGCGCCCTTCAACGGCTGGTACGTGGGCACCGAGATCGGGTGCCGCAATCTCGCCGACGCCCACCGCTACGACATGCTCCCCGAGGTCGCGCGCCGGCTCGGCCTCGACACCCGTAGCCACCACGCGCTCTGGCAGGATCGGGCCATGCTCGAGCTGAACCGCGCCGTGCTGTTCTCGTTCGAGGAGGCCGGCGTCAAGATCTCGCACCACCACGAGGTCGCAGCGCAATTCGTGCAGTTCGAACAACAGGAAGCGAAGCACGGTCGCCGCGTCCGCGCCGACTGGACGTGGATCACCCCGCCCATGAGCGCGAGCGCGACGCCGGTGTTCCATCGCGCCTACGACAACACCGTGGTGACGCCGAATTTCTTCTACCAGGATCCCTGTGTCGGGCAGCGTCGGGCGGACGTGCCGCCCGGCTGCCCGTTCCACGCCGAGAGCCTCCGCGACGGCGGCGCTCGATCGCCCGGCTGACGGGCGCCCGGGGCTCGAATCAATGCGAGTGTTTCTGCGACGCAGCGAAGCGTGCCTCGTACGCGGCCTCGAGACGCTCGTGGAGCGCACGGGCGTCTTGTCCGTCGTGCGGAAGCACCAGCGGCATCCACTCGAAGCGGTACGTGGGCAGCGTCGATGGAGGACGCCAGAGCGGGATGCTCTTGGTCAGGTAGGGCGGCTCGACCACCAGAAAGAGCGGGACGATCGGCACCTTCGCGCGCACGGCCGCCTCGACCGCGCCACGACGAAAACGTCGAAGCCGATCGGGCAGCGAGCGTCGTCCCTCGGGAAAGACCAACAAGGGAAGACCGCGCCCGAGCTGCGCGACCATCTTGGTGAGCGTGTCGGGCGCGTCGGCAGCGTCGTCCGCTCCGGGGCCCGCGATGTAGGTCGTCGCGCGAAGCAGACGCCCAAGCGCCCAGTGCCGCCACCAGCGGCCGTTCGTGACGCAGGTGAGCGGCGAGAACGTGCCGAGGATCACGAGCATGTCGATGAAGCTCGGGTGGTTCGAGATCATCACGTACGGCTTGCGGAGATCGAGCTCACGCGGAGGCGGAGGCAGCTCGAGCTCGACGATCCCGAGCGCATCGGCCGCGCGCATGAGGAGCTTCATGCCGAGGTGCAGCGCGTGGGTCGCGCGATCTTTGGCCCGCGCGCCGGATCCCAGCGAGACGACCGGCAGCACCACGAGCGCGAGGACGGGGCTGCCGAGGAAGAAGAGCGCGAAGAGACCGCCCATGACGAGAGCGCGCGCCCAGCGGGGCCATACGAGGCGACGAACGCGCCGCGGCGGGTGGGCGACTGGCAGGGCAGCGGTGACGGGCTCGGGGCTCACCGCCCACGAGCATGCCGAAGGAAGCTCCACCGGTCACGCGCGGCTCCCCAACGACGTTGGGGGAGGAACCGCGTGGCCCCTCCGGAAACACCGAAGGCCAGAGGGTCCACGCGGACCGAAGCCGAGCTCGATGGCGAGACCGAAGTCGACGCCTCGATGGCTCGACGTCGCGGCCGAAGCGCCAGGCAGCGGGGCTGGGGCCCCGCGCGCAGCGTTCGCGTCAGCGAATGGAGCGGAGGGGGCCCCGCGTCGCGGGGGCCGATGCGCCGCGCCGACTGCGCGCGACCGCTCCGCGTCTACGCCTACATCGCGCCCTACCACGGCGGCCCGACGCGCATCTCGAGCACCAACGGCGCGGGCGACGCGGCGTGATCAGCGACAACTACACAGAATCGGCGAGACGCCGATCCATGTGTAGCCCTTTTTCCCGGCAGGTCTGATGCAGACCCGCCCCCCGCCCCGCCGAGCCGGCGCGGGGGCCCCCCCCCCACACCCCGCCGCGAAACACAATCGCCGCGACGCGGATGATCCACTCTCTCGGCGATTCCGTTTACTTCGGGTCGGGCCAGAGGGTCGACTACGTGGTGTGCTCGGGCCCGGGTTGTCGGACGGTACAGCAAAGTCCGCGACCCGACGCCGCACGGGTCGCCACCTACTACGATGGCTACTACACGCACAGGCGGCTCTCGCTCGCGAAGCGAATCGAGAAGGCTGCCGGCGGGCGCCTCCAGGCGCTCCTTCTCCGTGGCGAGCGCGACTCTGCGCGTTGTGTCCCAGTCGGCGCAGCACGACTCGCGACCGGCAACGTGGTCCTCGACGTCGCCGGATCGTGCCGGGCGGGCCTGCACCGTCGGTGCTCGACGTGGGCTGCGGCAACGGCGAGAGCCTCGTGCTGCTCTCGGGCATCGGTTGCGCGGCCGCGCGAGGCATGGAGTTCGACGAGCGAGCGTGTGATGCTCGCGAGGAGCCTCGGCTTCGAAGTTCGAACTGGCACCGCGGAGTTCATCCCGTGGGAGGACGCCAGCTTCGACGTGGTATTCCTCCGTCACGTGATCGAGCACGTCCTCGATCCGGCGCGCGCGATCGCCGAGGCGCTGCGTGTCCTCGTGCCAGGGGGCCTCCTCAGCCTCCTCACCCCGAACGCTGCTTCCCGCAGTCACGAACGATTCGGTGCCTTCTGGAGGGGCCTCGAGAGCCCGCGGCACCTCCAGTTGTTCACGCCCCCTTCGCTCGCATCGCTCTGCGCGAACGCCGGGGCGCGGGTCCCACGTGCAGGCGCGAGCGACAGGAGCGCGTGGTACGTGGAGAAGCTCTCGCGGGCCTGTCGAGAGCAGCGCCGCGACGACCGCGCGCGGAGCGAACCGTTCTTTGCGGTCGCGCGGGAGGTCCCGCGCGGTGAAGAGGTCTACCTGATCGCAGAGCGGGCTTGATGGCGGTCCGCGCGGTGGCGCACCGACGCGTCAACCGAGGCGCAGCACCTTGTAGGCGTGCGTCCACTGTCCGCGCTGCATGCCGGGCGCGCACCAGAGTTGGCAGAGTGGCTCGATGGCGCGCGCGCCCGCGGCCTTGCCGACGTCCTCGATGTCCCAGCCGAAGTCGCGGAGGATCTCCTTGGCCCGGGCCTTGGCAGCGTCGTCGTTGCCACAGACGAACATCGTCGGCGGGCCGCCGGGGAACTGCGGGTCGACCATGAACGCATTGCCCACACAGCTCCAGGCCTTGACGAAGCGCGCCTCGGGCCGTGCCTTCTGCAGACGCTCCATGAGCGAGTCGTTGGGTCCGGTGAAGAACTGAAGGATTCCATCGATGGGCGGCGCGTCGGCGATCGGGTTTGTCGCGTCGAGCACCAACTTGCCGTTCATACCGTCGCCCGCGAGCTTCACCGCCTCCTCGGCGACGAGGCCCTTCACTGCGAGCACGAGCACCTCGCCGTGCGACGCGGTCTCGGCGAACGTCGCCGCTGCGATACCGCTCTCCGCGCTGAACGCGGCGAGCTTGCTCGGCTCGCGGCTGCCGATGCGTACGTCCCAGCCCTTCTTCGCGAAACCCTTCGCGAGCGCCTGTGCGACGTGACCCGAACCGATGACCCCGACCTTGCTCTTCGACATGGTGACCTCCGAGGGCCGCGAGACTACCCCTTCACGGCAACGATCGGGGCGAGCGCCTCCCCGATCTGCGGAGGCGCCCCGAGACGGGCCCTCACCGCTCGGGAAGGCGCGCGCCGCAGGCCTGGCAGCGGCCACCGGAGGGCACGGTGGACTGCCCGCACGCAGCGCATTCGCGTGCACGCGGGACGAGGCGATGCGCGGCGGGGCGGTCCTTCGAGAGCCCCTTTCCCGTCACCTTCATGAGGAGCTCGATGAACGAGAGGCTCTGCGCCTCCTGGGCCCCGGCAAAGTCGACGAGGGAGTCTCCGTCGAGCAACACGCCGACGACCCCGGTCGGATCGCCGTGACCCTCCCCCGAGAAGTCGAAGACGTGGACCTCGGACTCGTCGCGGAGGACGAGCCCGACCGAGAAGCGCTCGACGCGATCCTTCACGCCGAGGAAACCGATGGAGGTCCAGAGCGAGCCGTACCGATACGAGAGATGCGAGATCTCGTCGAAGCGGATGGCCCGCTTGCTGCGCCCGAACCACAGGAAGCGTGTCTCGAGGTGCACCACCTGGCGCTTCCGATCGACGGTCACGGTGCGCTCGAACGAGAAGAGCGTCAGCACGCGGACGAGCGGCGAGGAGCGCGCGACGAGCCGGTCGAGCGCGTCGATCTCCACGTCCGGAGAGACCGAGAGGAGCGAGGTGCGTCGGAAGAAGAGGCTCATCGTCGGCGACCTACCGCGACGCGTCGCGGATGGCGGGAGAGTCGTAGAGCGCGTGGCAGAGCGCGAGCGCGCGGAGGGAGCGCACGCGGAAGTCCATGCGGTTCATCACGTACCCGAAGGTCAGCTCGTTCACGGGGTCGCACCAGCCAAGCGCCCCGCCCATTCCTGCGTGGCCGAAGGACTCGCGTACCGGACTGAAGACGTGCAGCTCCTCCTTGAGGAAGCCGCACGTCCAGCCGAGCGGCTTGTGGAGCACGCGGTCGCGCTCGGACCAGCCATCGCGCCGGTAGGCGTGCGCGAAGGATTCCTCGCGCAAGTAGCGCTTGCCGGCGTGCACGCCGCGCGAGGCGAAGGGTAGGTAGGCGCGCGACAGACCGCGCGCAGAGGCGGTCCCGTTGCCCCACGGCATCTCACCTCGGCGCACGGCGGCCCCGTTGTAGGCCGCGATCCCGCCTGGCAGATCGATGTGGGGGTTCAGGAAGGCGCGTCGGCTCAGGGAGTCCTTGCGCAGTGTGTCCCGGGCCACGCGCGCGACGTGGCCGTGCGGCTCGAGCAGCGCGGTGGCGAGGGTCTTGACCAAGCGCGTGGCCGCGCTCGGTGGGTAGAGCGTCGCGACGTCGTCGTCGAGCGCTGCGGGCGTTCCGAGGTGGAAGTCCGAGCCGAGCGGCTCGAGGAGCTCTCGGCGCAAGAATCGGCCCATGCTCTCTCCGGCGACGCGCTCGAAGAGCTCCTTGGCGTA
Source organism: Deltaproteobacteria bacterium (assembly GCA_046342295.1). Classification (GTDB taxonomy): domain Bacteria; phylum Myxococcota_A; class Polyangia; order Polyangiales; family Sandaracinaceae; genus JAFLCL01. The sequence goes on from JBKDQC010000300.1 coordinate 23,569, forward strand.
CAGGCCGAAGGTGATCGCGTGGTAGCCCTGATCCTCGCCTGGGCGCCACGCGGGCCGCTGCACCTCCAGGGCCTCGAGCACCTCGGCCCGGCGCGCGGGGTCGATCGTCGCGCTGAGGGCAAGCTCGGTGTCGAGGTGGCTCAGGCCGCCGCGGTGTCCGATCAGGGTGCGGACGCTGAGGTCTTCCTTTCCGTTGCGCGCGAAGCCAGGCCAGTACGTGGCCACCGGTACGTCCCACGCGAGCCGCCCGCGATCGGCCAAGAGGTGCAGAGCCATCGCCGCGAGGCCCTTCGTGGCCGAGAACACGTTGATGCGCGAACGCTCGGTCCACGGGCGACGGCTCGTCACGTCGGCCAGGCCTCCCCACAGATCCACCACGAGCTCACCCCGTTGGTGGATCGCGAGCGCGGCCCCGATCTCCTGGCCGCTGGCGAGGTGCTCCGCGAAGACACGCGCCAGCGGGCCGAAGCCGTCGGCGTACGTGCCCAGGGCGGGAGAGGGCGCGAAGTTCGGTCGCAGCATCGCGCTCGAGGGTAGCGGAGCGCGCGGGCGTGCGCGCCGCGAGATGACATGATGCCCACGATGTCCGTGCCGGATGCGCCGCCGACGCTCCTCTCGCGAGGCCTCGCCGCGCTCGGCCGCCTCGTCGCGGCCCGCGCGCTGTTCGTGGTGTTGGCGCTCTCGAGCTCGCTCGTTCCTGCGGGCTGGCTCGCGCTCCAGCTCGACATCCACGCGTCGTTCCTCGATCTCTTGCCCGCCGACGAGGAGCCCGTGAGGCAGCTGCACGAGGTGATCGGCCATGCGCGCTCGGCGAGCGATGTGTCCATCGCGATCTCGACCGCCGATCGCGCCATGGCCGAGCGCTACGCGGAGGCGTTCGTCGCCGAGCTCGAGGCCGAGCGGGCCGAGCGCGCCGGCGCGATCTCGGGCGAGCCCGAGATCGCCGGCATCGGAGGGCACATCGAGGTCGACTGGCTGCTCGAGCGGCGCCTGCTCTTCGTGCCCGAGGCCGAGCTCGAGCGGCTCGTCTCGCGCGCCGAGGCCGCCGTCGATCGAGAGCTCTTGCGCAACACCGGGCTCTACGTCGACCTCGAGGATCCCGCGGCCGACGAGGAGGACACGGGCGCGCTCCTGCGGGAGGTGGACGCGAGCGACGACCGCGTCGAGCGCGACGAGTGGGTCATCACCTCGGACGGTCGGTACCTCTGTCTCTGGGCGTTCTTCTCGGGCAACAGCGGTGATCTCGCCTTCGGTCGCCGCGCGCTCGCGCGCGTGCGCGCGGTCGACGCTCGTCTGCGCGATGGCGTGCGCTTTCCGCGCGAGCTCGAGGTGCGCTTCGCGGGCGGCATCCCGACGCGCGTCGAGGACGAGCGCGCGATCCGCGAGGACCTCCAGGTCGCGGGCGTGGTCGGCTTCTTCGCGGTCGTGCTGCTCATCGTCGCATCGCTGCGTGCTCCGCGCGCGCTCGTCATCCTCGCGGTGCCGCTCTTCACCGGCCTCGTGTGGACCTTCGCCTTCGCGCGTCTGGCGGTGGGACACCTCAACATCATCAGCGGCTTCCTCTTCTCGATCCTCTCGGGCCTGGGCATCGAGTACGGCATCCACCTCATGCACCGCTTCCGCGAGCTGCGGGAGGAGGGCGTCCCGCTCGAGCGCGCGATCGAGGTGCTGCTCGAGAAGACGGGGCGCGCGCTCTTGTCGGGGTCGATGACCAACGCGAGCGTCTTCGCCGTGATCGCGTTCGCGCAATTCTCCGGCTTCTCGGAGTTCGGGCTGATCGCGGCCGTGGGCCTGCTTCTCACGTTGGTGTCCACACTCGTGGGCCTGCCGGCGTTGCTCGTGCTCTTCGAGCGATGGAGGCCGATCCGTTCGGTGGCCACGGAGAGCACGGCGCACACACCGGTGAACGTTCCCGATCCGGTGCGCTGGGGCATCGTGGTCGGCGTGCCGATCCTCGCGGTGCTCTCAGTCGTCGCGCTCGCGCGCGGGCACGTCCGCTTCGATGGAAACTGGCGCCTCCTCGCTGGCAACAGCGAGACGACGCAATTCCAGGAGTACCTGCGCCACCACTTCGCCGGTCTCTACACGGGGGGCCTGATCTACGTCCCGCCGGGGATGGCTCTCTCTCGCGTGGTCGAGGTGATCGAAGGGGTGCGCGCCTCGCGGATCGAGCGTGGCGAGTCGAGCGACGTCGCCGAGATCGACACGCTCGACGAAGCCTTCCCGCCGCCCGATCGACAGCGCGCACGCGCGGCGCTCGCGGTGCGCCTCGGTGGGCAGCTCGATCGCATCCGGCCGGCGCTGCTCGACGACGCCGGGCGCGCGCGTCTCGAGGAGGGGCGTCGCTTCGTCGCGGCCGCGCAGCCGGTCTCGATCGACGAGCTGCCCTATGCGCTCGTGGGGCCCTTCGTGACCAACGACGGCCGCGGCTCGATCCTCCACCTCCGCATGCAGGAGACGGACGACGCGAGCACCGACGTGCTGGTGCGCTGGGCGAGCGAGGCGCGCGAGATCGCGCATGCGCTCCGCGACGCCGGCCTCACCGCGCCGCTCCTGTCGGAGAACTGGATCGCGGGCGAGATATTCGAGCGGGTCGCGCGCGACGGCCGTTACCTCTTGTTCGGTACGCTGCTGGCC
>JBKDQC010000301.1:0-32696 GCA_046342295.1 Deltaproteobacteria bacterium
CGCTCGCGCTGCGTGCGACCCGCGGCCGCATCGAGGGGCCGCGAGGCACGGCCGCGGTGCTCGGCATCAACCCCCACACGCTCCGCTCGCGCCTGCGCAAGCTCGGCCTCGACTGGAGCCAGTTCCGCGAGCGGTGAGCGACTGCGGTCCGCCCGAGGCACGAACCTCCCGCATGAGTCACTTGGATTGACTCATGCTCTGACGTTTCTTGCCGGCGGGTCTGGTCCCAGACCCGCCCTCTCGCCGAGTGAATCGGCGAGAGCCTCGCTCCCGCCGATTCGAGCCCGTGTCACCCGCATCGATCCATCCGAGCGCCACGTGCTCTCAGCGGGCGTCGTCGGTCCGTCTCGGTCGCGCTGCCTCGCCTGGGCGGGCCGGACGCTCGGAGCCGCCCGGCGACGGCGAGGACTTTCGGAGCGAGTCGGGGAAGAGCTGCTTCACGTGCCACGACTGCAGCGCCGCGCGCTTCTCCGCGTCGTAGAGGCGCGTACGGAGCCGGTTCACGTTGTTGAGTAGGAGGAAGATGACCGCGACCGTCAGCGCGGCCACGCCGGCCGCGAGCGCGGGTTGGCGCAGGTAGGCCGCGGCGAGCGCCAGCAGCGGCGTCCCGAGCACCAGCGCGACGGACGCCGCGACGCTCAGGTTTCCCTCGCGTCCCTCCCGCGCACGCGCGTCCTCCAGATCCTGCTCCGCAACGCGCGGCAGCGTCTCGCCGCTCGTGTCGCTGAGCACCTCGACGAGCAGCCGCTGCGCCTCCGCGTGCGCGGGCTCGAGCGCCATGGCGCGCAGGGCCTCGTGCATCGCCTCGGGCAAGGCGTCGTGGCGTGGTCGGCTCGAGCCGAGCAACGCTCTCGCGCGCTCGACATGGCGCGCCGCCAGTGCCTTCTTGGTGGTGATGTCGCGCTCACCATCGAGCCAGCGCTCGAGCGCGAGGCTGACCTCTTCTGCGGTCTGGTAGCGATCGTCTCTGTCGACCTGGGTGCATCTCACGCAGATCTCGTCGAGCCCCGGATCGATGCCCTCCACGTGCTCGCTCGGACGCGCGACGATGCCGTCCACGATCATGGCGACGACCCGCACGTAGTTCGCATCGTCCCGGAAGCGGCGCAGGGTGAGGATCTCGAAGAGCATGACGCCGAGCGCGTAGATGTCCGCGCGACCGTCGATCACTTCGGCCCGCGCCTGCTCGGGTGCCATGTAGGAGAGCGTCCCGACGAGGTTTCCCGGCTTGGTCAGGTTGTAGTTCGGCTTGATGATCTTGAGCATCGACGGGTCGGCCGCGACCATCGAGCGACGCTCGGCGCTCGGCACCGGATCCTCCATCTCTCGGGCGAGCCCCCAGTCGAGCACGTAGACCTCGCCGAAGTCGCCGATCATGAGGTTCGACGGCTTGAGATCCCGGTGCACCACCCCGCGCGTGTGTGCGTAGTGGATGGCGCGCGCGACCTGGAGCATCGCCGCGACGAGCCGCCGCCGAGGGAACTTCCGGAGGAACGCCTCCTCGTTCTGCTGAAGGCCGTGGAGGATGCGCGAGAGCGTCAGCCCACGGACGCGCTTCATCGTGAAGTAGAGGCGACCCTCGTTGCGGCCGAGATCGTAGACCGGCACGATGGCAGGATGCTCGAGCTGTCCCTGCACGCGCGCTTCGCGGAGGAAGCGCTGCTTGGTGTCGGGGCTCTCGACGTGCGTGTGCATCGTCTTGACCGCCACCGCGCGCCCGATGTGGCGATCCCTCCGCAGGCGCACCTCGCCCATTCCGCCCGAGCCGAGCAGCGGTCCGTCCTCGTAGCGGAGGCCGTGCTCCTCGAGGTCGGCCTCACCGACCGCGAGCTCGACGCTGCCGAGCGAGGGCTCGCCAGGCGCGCGGGCGTAGGAATTGTCCGGGTCCGAGAGCCGTGGCCGCGCCTGCTCATCGAGGGTCGACACGGTGACCTTCGGTGCACCCGCCGTCTCGGCGGCCGAGGGGGAGCCCAACTCGACACCCAACACTGGGAGGGACCCGCTGTCGGAGCGACGGTGGCGATCGCGGTCGGGCACGCGCCAGGACGATAGCCTGGACCTGGGCTGGGCCCAACCGGATCGAGGTTGGCCAGCGACGCGGACTTCGTGCCGCTAGGCCGGGCATGGTAGCCCTCGAGCATGCGAACGTTGCACTTGCCACCGCACGCGAGCCCCTTCGAGCGCGGCGTGTTCCACGGCGAGAGCCTGCGGCACGAGATCGCCGAGATCGCAGCGATCCGGAGCGAGCTCTGCCAATCGCAGGCGATGTTCCGGAGCGACGACGAGCTGCTCCGCGTCGCGGCCCTGCACCTGCCGGTGCTCCGGGATTTCGACGCCGACCTGCACGACGAGCTCCGCGGCATCGCCGAGGGCGCGCGCATCGCGCCCGAGCGCCTCGTGGTCTTGAACCACTACACGGACCTCAAAGATCTCGATCCGAGCCGGGTCCTCGGCGGCGCAGGGGAGGCGCGGGAGCGCCCCACCGACAAGGAAGAGGACTGCACCGCGATCGTCGCAGGCACCGCGAGCGGCGCCTACCTCGGACAGACGTGGGACATGCACGGCTCGGCCGCGCCGTTCGTGACGATGCTCCACGTGCCCGCGCGCATCGCTCGCGACGCGCAGGGAGAAGACCGCGCGCTCCCCGAGGCCTGGCTCCTCTCCATCGCGGGCTGCCTGGGCATGGCTGGGATGAACGCTCACGGCGTGGGCGTCACCATCAACAACCGCAAGAGCGAGGACGCGCGCCTCGGGCTCGTCTGGCCTGCGCTCGTGCGTCGCGTCCTCTGCGAGCGAACCGCCGAGGCGGGCCGAGACTCCGTCACGGCGGCGCCGCTCGGCTCGGGCCACCATTACCTCGTGGCGGATGCGCGGCGCGCGTTCGGCATCGAGACGTCGGGCACGCTCGCCGAGGTCTGGGCCGAGGCAGACCTCTCCGTGCCGGACAGCGGGTTCCACCACGAGAACCACTGCTTGGGCACGGAGGTGAAGAAGGTCTCGAGCATCTCGCCGGTCTCGACGACGCTCGAGCGCTTCGCGCGTCTCGACCGCTCGATCCGCGAGCGTCCGATCCAGAGCGGGGTCGATCTCTGGAGGCGCCTCGGTTCGCACGACGGTCACCCGAGGAGCGTCTGCACGCACCTCGCGAGCCCCTCGAGCCCACACGCGATGTCGACCTGCGCCGGCTTGCTGCTCGACCTCGGGGCCCGCGTGGCGCACGCGCACCCAGGCTGTCTGCACGGCGTGGAGCTCGAGGGTCTCGGTGGCTCCGGGGTCGTCGCCGAGCGTTTCGCATTCGAAGAGGGGTCCCCATGATCGACGGCGGCTTCAGTCTCGTTCGGTTCTTCGAGGAGGGCGGCTGGCCCATGTACTTCGTGCTCGCCATGGGGGCGAGCGCACATCTGCTCGCGCTCGCGGCGCTCGGGTCCATGGTGGCCGAGCGCCGTGCGATCCCGCTCGTCTTCGGCGCCGGGACGTTGCTCCTCGCGGTCTCGACGCTGTGCGTCGGAGCGGGAGGCTTCGTCTTCGGGATGCGTCAGGTCGAGGAGGCCGTCGCTTTCGCCGACTCCGCAGACCGAGACCTCATACGCGCGAGGGGCCGAGAAGAGGCCGACAACAACCTCTACTTCGGAGGCTGCGCGTTTCTCCTGCCCTTCTTCGCGGGCGTGAGCGCGATCGGCCGCGGCGCGACGATGAAGGACCGGGGCTGAGCACGCGTCGACCGCACGCACATGGGCGCCCTCGGCGGCGGAGGCTCGCGTCACACGTCTCGCAGCGACATCGCTCCGATGAAGTGACGCTTGCCGAGGTTCACGCCGGCGTGTCGCAGGATCGCGTAGGCCGTCGCCGCATGGAAGTAGAAGTTCGGCGTGGCCATCTCGGTCACGTAGTCGAGCGCGGTGAGGCCCTTGCCCGGCATGAAGCCCAGCGGGACGATGCGCGCGTCGGCGCCCTCGAAGTCTCTCTCGGTGAAGCCCGAGAGGTACGCGCGCACCGCGCGCACGCGCGCGCGGATGTCCTCCAAGGTCTTCTCTTCGTCGGGGTGCTTGGGGGCGTCCTTGCCCGACGTACGAGCTGCGCAGAATTTCGCGGCGTCGCACGCGGCCTGGATCTGCCGGAGCAGCGGGTACTGGTCGGGCGCGAGGCGCATCGAGAGGAGCGTGGCCGGGTCGAAGTCGTTCTTCGATTTCGCGAACGCCTCGGCCTCGTCGAGCCACCCCTCGAGGTTGCCGAGCATCTTGTTCATCTGGGAGACGGTGGCGAAATGGTAGGACATGCGTGACCTCCGGGAGGCCGCGAGGCTCGCGCGTGCAGGCACCGGGATCAACCTCGACGGCCCCGCAGCCATCCGTTCGGCGAGCCATCCGGGGGTGCCTCGCCGAGGTCGCGCTCCGTGCGCGACCCCAGCTACCCTGCGTGCATGGGTACCCGCCTCCGCGCCGTGAGCCTCGCCCTGGTCTCGTTCGCCGTCCTCTCCTCGAGAGCGCAGGCCCAGCTGACGCTGGCACAAGACACCCTGTCGACCGAGTCGCCCGCGGCCGCGCTCTGCGGCTTCTGCGGAGGCGAGGGCTTCGGCGTCGTGTTCCGAGAGCTTCCTGCGCCCGCGCGTGGGCTCCTCGCCGAAGATTTCCCGCTCACGCTTCGCTTCGTGGAGGTCGCGCTCGGCGCCGCCCGCGTCGACGGCAGGATGTGCCGCACGGTCCCCGACGGCGGAAACGTCACGGTGGACGTCGAGGTGTGGGCGGGTGTGACCCCGCCCGGCGCGAGCATCGGAGCGAGCGCGCCCGCCGAGGCGTGGCCGGGCACGGGGGAAGAGCTCGTCTTTGGTGCGGTCGATGTGCCGATCGAGCTGTCCGTACCAGCGTCGGGCGCGACGGGCTTCAACCTCCAGCTCAACCGCTTCGAGGTGATGGATGAGTCCGGCATGCCCGTGCGCGTCGCCGGTCCCTTCACCTACCTGCGCGTCTTCGTCCGACTGCACGACTCGATCCTCCGCGGGCCGAGCTGTCCGTTCTCATCCGACGGGAGCCCCCTGCGGGACGACGGCCGCATCGCCGACCAGCGCAGCTACATCCTGGCCGACGGCATGGGCTTCCTCTGGAACGAAGACGCCCGCGTCGGAGGCGACTGGGCCGTGCGTCTCGGCATCCTGCCCGCGGTCCCTCCGGCCCTCGACGCGGGGACGCGGCTCGACGCCGGCGAACGTCTTCTCGACGCGGCTGAGGCGCCGAGCGACGCAGGCCGCCCGGACGCTGGCCGCCCGGACGCTGGCCCCGCCGACGGCGCGGATGCCGGGACGGGCGCGATGGGTGGGGGCTGCGGCTGCCGGGCCCGCGGCCGAGGCGATGCGAGCGCGCTCCTCGCCTGGGCGCTCGGTCTGGGCCTGGTGCTCGCCCGGGCCGCGCGAAGGGGTGGGGCCCGCGGTTGACCCTGCGCTCGCACCCCGTCGACAGGACGGCGAGACGCCGATCCACGTGCAGGCTTTCTCGCTGGCAGGTCTGATGCAGACCCACCCCCGCCTGGCAAAGCCGGCCCAGGGCCCCCAACTCCGTTTCGAGAATCGCCTCGACGCGGATGTTTCACTGCCTCGGCGATTCTGTTTGCGATCTCGGCATGCGCTCGTCTTCATGCATCGTGCGGCCGAGCGCTGTCGCGCTGGTCCTCGCCGCGAGCCTCGTCGCCAGTCCCGCGTGCACACGGCAGAGCGACGAGCCGGACTCGTCTCTGCGGCCCATCGACGTCGGCGTTGACGCGTTCACATCGGCCATGTCGTGCGCGACGAGCGCACAGTGCAACGACGGCTTCGCGTGCACCATCGACACGTGCGCGGTGGGCAATGTCTGTGAGCACATGCCGTTCGACAGCATGTGCGAAGACGGCGAGCGGTGCGTGGTCGGCCGTGGTTGCGTGACCGGAGCGCCGATGGAGTGCACCGACGACGGGGACTGTGACGACGGTCGCCGATGCACCGGGCGCGAGCAATGCCTGCTCGGCATGTGCCGGGTGACCGAGCCTTACGTCTGCGACGATGGGAACACCTGCACCGAGGATTCGTGCGGGGGGGCCTCCGACGACTGCATCTTCGCGTCCGTCTGCGACGGCGGGGTCGGCGGCTCCGACGCGGGACCGCTGTGCACGCCCTTCGAGGCGAGCAGCGTTTACGCGGCGACGTTCGTCATTCCGATGGCTCCCTCGCAAGGCTGCGCGACGGTGACGACCTACACCGCGAGCCCGATCGCGTTTTCGGTGGCGGCCGGGACGCTGACCGCGCGCGCGACAGGCATCACCATGACGCAGTCGCCCGCACCCACCGGCCCCGACTTCGACGTGCGCGAAGACCGTGGCTGCGCCCACTTCCGACTCACGGGCACGTTCTCATGCGGCAACCAGGGCATGGGGACGTTCACGGCCACGTTCGACCCGGGCTGTGAGCCATGTGTGGACCAGACCCGATCCGTGACGCTCCTGCGCTGACCGGCGGCGCGGCTCGCTTCGCTCACTCCAAGGAGACCCCATGCGCACGATGGCTCGCACCGCCTGCGTCCTCGCGACGATGCTCGCCGCCGCCTCCGCGGGCTGCGGCAACCGCAACGGCACCGACACCGACGCCGCGATGGGCGGCGGTCGCCGCTGCACGACGAACGCGGAGTGCAACGACTCCATCGAGTGCACCGTCGACACATGCGGCGTGGACATGCGTTGCGAGCACACGCCCATCGATGCGGTCTGCACCGGCGCGGGAGAGCGCTGCGTCGTCGGCACGGGCTGCTCGACCACGCGCACATGCACGATGAGCGCCCAGTGCGACGACTCGATCGCGTGCACGGTGGACACGTGCGGCGCGGGCAACGTCTGCACCTACAGCGCGGTCGATGCGCTCTGTGCCGACCCGATGCTCCCGACCTGTGAGGTGGGGCGCGGCTGCGTCGCAGGTGCGATGCGCTGCTCCTCGAGCGCCCAATGCGACGACTCGGTCGAGTGCACCGCCGACGCCTGCAACGCGGGCGGCATGTGCGAGCACACGCCCATCGACAGCCTCTGCGACGAAGAAGCGGGCGAGCGATGCACGGCCACCGGCTGCTTCGCCTCGAGGACGTGCACGACGGAAGAGGAGTGCCAGGACGGAAATTTCTGCAACGGTCGCGAGCGCTGCATCCCCGAGCTGGGCTGTATGGCGGCGACGACGATGCCCCGCTGCGACGACATGGACGCGTGCACCGTGGACACCTGCGAGCCAGCGACGGGCTGCACCTACACGTGCGACCGCGCGATGCCTGCATGCATGTGCATGGGCGCGATCGACTGCGTGGGGCGCTTCCGACTCTCCGCGACGCTCTTCAACGCGTGCGTCGACGATGGCATGGGCATGAACCAGGTCGACTACAACATCACGACGGTCGACATCGCGATCGTCGCCGGTCAGACAATCGTCACACCGGTCGCTCCCGACCGCGCGCACTTCGGCACCCTCTCGGACGCGAGCGCGAGCTGCCCGTCGGTGATGGCCATCGCCACCGTGTCCGGCGGCGTGACCGAGCGCTACACGCTCGACGTCACGTTCACCGACTCCGACCACTTCACGGGCACGTTCAACGCGAGCCTCGGAGGAGTCGGCGCCCTGCTCGGCTGCACGGAAGGCTCGATCGCCGTCTCGGGAACACGCATGCCGTGAGCTCGCCCGAGGGGCCGAGCCCCGGCTGCACGGAGCGGGGCCCGGCTTCACGCGCGGGAGCTCAACCCCGTGGGGGCAAGGGCGCATGTGCCGGTGCCGGCAGCAGCGCGACGAGCTGCTGCGCCGTCGCGAGGGGTGAGCCCTCCGCATCGAAGATGACCGCGCGCTCGTCGGCGAGCCCGCCCTCGGCGTGATCGCAGCGCGCCTCGAAGAAGAGCCAGTCCGACGAGGGCAGGCGCGCCGGCGGCATCGGCGCGAGGACGTGCACGGTCATCTCGAGGGACGCGACGGGGCAGTAACCGCGCGAGAGGCCGGCGGCCGCCGGGGGCCAGGCGTCGAGCAGCGCGACGAGCCGCGCGGTGTCGAGCGGGCCGGGGCGGCGCAGGCGGCACCAACCGCCGATCCGAGCCTCGAGGCCGCCCGAGAACGGACGCGGCCCGAGGCATTGGCGGAACTCGAAGTGTGAGGCGAACGACGGAACGTAGAGCTCGGAGGGTCCGTCGGCGACCTCGTCGGGCGGCGCGACGCGAGGCATCTCGAGCCCGCGATGTGCGAGTGCGGCGGAGGCGCGTGGCCGCGCGAGGGTCGCGAGGCAGGTCGCGAAGACTTCTCCGGAGGCCGCGCTCGCGAGCTCCGCGCGGGTGGAGGACACATTGCGGCCCGCGCGTGCCATGCCCGTCGAGAGGCAGACCTCCCCCGGCGGGAACGGCGCTGCGAAGCTCGTGGTGAGGCGCACGATGCGCTGGCCGGAGGCGGCGTCCGCCTCGAGGCCGCGCGCGAAGAGCGCCGCGGCGAGGCCACCGTAGATGCCGCGGCCCTGCATCCACGAGGCATCGCAGGAGGCGCGGTGATGGGATGGACCGCTCCGTTCGATGCGCGTGACCTCCTCGAAGCTCTGCACCCCGGAACCTTCGTGGAGCGCGTCGCAGCGCGCAAGCGGAGATGGCACCGCGGAGACGGCGTCTGCGTCATCATCGCTCCATGACCCGCTCGCCGTACGACGACTGCCCGCGCCTCGCCGCGGGGCCGGGATCTCCGGCGCTCCCGCTGCGGCGGTTCGCGCTGGTGGGCGACGTGCACGCCGAGGACGTGCGTCTCGAGTCCGCCGTCGTTCTCGCGCGAGCGGCGCATGTCGAGGCGATCCTCTGCGTCGGTGACGTCGCCGACGGCTTCGGCGATCTCGAGCGCACGATCGACATCCTCGCGCGCGAGCGGGTGATCGTGGCGCGCGGCAACCACGACCGCTGGTTCCTCACCGACGAGCTGCGCACGCTGGTGCCGATCCAGCGGCGAGAGGAGTGTCCGCGCGCCGCGGAGGCGATCCGGCGCTGGCTGCCCTTTCTCGAGGTGAGCACCGTGCGTGGGCCGCTACTCCTCTGCCACGCGATCGGCGACGACGACTTCGCGGTCGCCAAGGCGCGCCACGCGGACGCCGAGATTCGAGCGCAACCGGCCTGGACGCGCCTGCGCGAGGCGGGGCGCTTCCGCTTCATGGCCGCGGGGCACACGCACGAGGCGATGGTGCGCGCGCTCGATGGCATCACGATCCTGAACCCCGGCACGTTGAAGAGAGACGACGACCCCTGCGCCACCATCGTCGATCTCGAAGTCGGCGTGGTGGAGGTGCACGATCTCTCGGAGCCCGCGGCGCCGCGCCTGCGCGGGCGGCTGGCGATCCCAGGCTGACCGGGTCACGCGCTCCCCGACCGAGCGCGGTTCGGGCGGCGGGCGGAGCGCGAGATCATCGAGAACCCGAGGGCGAGCGTACGGTGGACTTCTCGTTCGCACCGAGGACACGCACGGGCGGGCGACGTGCGAGCCGGGGGCTCGACGAACCTTCCGGGGCTCATCACCCTGGAGCGACCATGCGTGCCGTCCACGTCGTTTCGGTGCTCCTCGTGCTCGCGGGCGCCGCGCCCCTCGGGGCGCAGCCGCGACCCGATGATCCGCTCGCGCAGGTCGTGTCGTCCGATCCCCTCGAGCTGGCGCGCGTGGTCGACCGACTCGGCGACGGGGCCGTACAGGCGCGCCTCGGGGCGATGGGCACGGACACGGCGACGCTCGATCCCGCCATCGTCGGAGCGGCCGTGCGCGCGAGCCCGTGGCTGCACGCGCCCGAAGAGGCGTTGCCGCGCCTCGCGGAGATCGCGGCTTGCCGGGACCCGCACCTCGCCCCGGCCGCGGCGCTCGCGATCGTGCGGATCTCCGAGCGCCTGACGCGCGCGGAGCTCGATGCGCGCGAAGGCGACGATGCGCCGATCCGCGCGGTGCTTCCTGCGCTCGCCGCCCTCGGCGAGGAGGCCGCAGCGCGTGCCGACCTGCGCCGCGCCATCCTTCGCGCACGTGAGCACCTGCGCGCGCTGGTCGAGGGGTGACGGCCCGTCGGGCCTCGGCGCGGCCTTCCGCTCGCACGGGCGCTCGTCAGGGCGCCGGCTGTGTGTGGAAGGGTCGACCCAGATCTTCACAGAGGACCTGAATGGCGTGGCGCCCCGACATCAGAGAGATGGGAACGCCTCCGCCGGGCTCGACCCACTGTCCGGCCAGATAGAGACCTCGCACGCCGGGCACGGTGCGCGGCAGGCGGACGCCGTAGGTCCGCTTGGTGGGGAGCCAGCCCTCGAACGCACCCCGCCACACCCGGGCGAAGCGCCAGAACGTCAGCGGTGTCGCCACGTCGGTCATGCGCACGTCGGCGCCGACGCCGGGCACCACCTGTTCGAGCCGCTCGAGCACCGCGGCCGCGGCCGCGTCCCGCGTCGCGGCGTAGTGGGGGCCCTGCTCGGCCCAGTAGCGGTAGTCCGTCTCGAGCATGGACTGCACCACCACGTGCCCTGGCGGCGCGAAGGTCGGCTCGTCGTTGTAGAAGCGGAAGGCGAGCTGGGGCGCGGCGCGACCGCCGAGCACGAAGGGCTCGCGCTGATGGACGATCAGCGACCAGGGCATGTCGGTCAGCGGTCGCGCGATCCCGAAGCTCACGAGCGCGATCGCCTCGTAGGTCGGCCAGCGGTCGAGGCGCTCTCTTGTCTCGTGGTCGAGGAAGCGACCGCCGAGCAGTCGGAGGGCGGTCTCGTACGCCGAGGCGGACGAAACGACGATCTCCGCGCGGAGGATCCGGCCATCCTCGAGCCGCACGCCCGTGACCGTGCGGTCGTCGACGACGACCTCCTCCACGGTCGTGTCGAGCGAGAGCTGGCCTCCGAGCTCTGTGAAGCGTCGCACGAGCGCGTCACGCAGGGTCGCCGAGCCGCCGGTGGGCCGCGACAGCTGCCCGGCCTCGATTTGCGAGAGCAGCATGAGGAGAAAGAACGTCGGCATCTCGGATGCGATCAGCGCCTCGAAGAGCTCGCGGAGCCGCGGGCTCCGCACGCGCTCACGACAAAACGTGCCGACGTCGCCGTGAAAGCGCGCGAACGAGGGCGCGACCGCGCGCATCTCCCAGAGGCGCGCCAGTCGCTCGGCGAACGGCACGCGCTCGGGAGGCTCCGTGACGGGCCAGTGGAAGTGGCCCATCGCCGCGACGCCCTCGAAGAGGTGGCCGATCAGCGCGGCGTCCTCGGGCGCCAGATCGAGCAGCGCGAGCCGCAGGGCTGAGAGGTCGGATGTGACGTCGACCGACCAGTCGGCCTCGAGGTTCTGGTAGCGGGTGAAATGGCGGATGGGGCGCAGGTCCGCGTCGCGGACGACCCCGAGCTCCTCGAAGAGGGTGCGGAACGGGCCGCCGGGCTGGCTCCCGAGCAACCAGTGGATGCAGCCATCGACGGTGTAGCGGCCACGCGTCCAGGCGGTACAGACTCCGCCCGCCGCGAGCCCGTGCTCCAGCACGTGGACCTCGAAGCCATTCATGAGCGCGTAGCAGCCCGCTGCGAGCCCAGCCACACCTCCGCCGACCACGATCATCGCGCGTTTCGACACGGCTCGAAGGTAGCCGAATTCGAGCGCTCATGGCCGCGAGAGAGCGCTCGCCATCGGGCCGAGGTGAACGCGCTCTTCGGCGCACGCGTACGTGGTCGGCGTGAGCTTGATGATGGTGTGGAGCGGAACGTCGAGGTGCGGGCACTCGTGGGGCGGGCGGTCCATCAGGTACGCGTAGAGCGCGCGGAGGACCGCCTGGTGGGAGACGACGAGCACCGGGGTGCGCTCGCGCTCGATCTCCACGATCACGGGCTCGAGACGCCGGATCACGTCGCGGTACGACTCGCCTCGCGGATAGCGGTAGTCGAATTTGTCGATCTCCCTCGCCTCGAATTCGGTGGGGAGCAGGCGCTTGATCTCGTCGTAGGTCATGCCGTCGCAGTCCCCCGAGTCGATCTCGTCGAGCGCGCGCCACTCGAGCGTCGGGCGTACGAGGGGGCGTGCGGTCTCGATCGTGCGGCGCAAGGTGCTCGTGAACACCGCGAGGTCGCGCTCGCCGATCTCCTTGGACACGTAGCCGGAGAGCCTCGCGGCGAAGGCCTCGCCTCGCGCCGAGAGCAGCGAGTCGCCCCCGATGCGCCCCTCGACGTTGAAGAGGCTTTCTCCATGCCGCGTGAGGTAGACGGGCCGCGGGATCGGGTGGAGGTTCATGAGGTAGTAGACGAGGCGCGAGGGCAGGTAGCCCTGGATGCGGTGCGCCTCGAGGCGCCGGCCGACGTCGATCAACTTCACGAAGCTGCCCTCGGCGGGATCGACGGGCTCGTAGACCCTGGCGTAGTTGGCGATGCGTTGCCGGAAGTCCATCACGGCGCGCTCGGGATCGGAGCCGACGTAGTCCGGCATGTGGAGCTTGGTCTGCCGGATGTTGGACTCGATCACTTCCTCGTCCTCGCAGAGCGACTCGACGAAGACGACCTGCAGCCCGGCGGCACGACAGCGGTCCGACACCTGGGCGCGACGCGAGCGCGTGGAGTTCGTCGCATCGTAGATGCCCACCTCGCCGCCGTCGGCGAACCACGCGACCATGTCGTCGAGCGCTGCCTTGGCGACCTCCGCGCGTGCGGCGCTCGCCTCGACGTTGTCCGGATCGAAGAAGCTCTGGTCCTTCTGGCTGCCGAGCCGGGCGCGGCGGTAGTTGCCGACGTTGAACACGCGCGTCTGGTAGCCGAGCCACGAGAGGTAGCGGGCGAGGCGGCGCGCGATGTGCGTCTTGCCGCGGGCGGGAAGACCGACCATCACGAGCGCGAGCTGTGCGAGCCGCGGGCGCTCTCGATGACGCGTGGGCACGCGCCGAGTCTACACTCCCGGCTCGGCCCGGGCCTCTCCCGCACACTGGAGGCGGATCTCGAGCCGAGGCGGACGGGGCGCGGGCCGCACCCAGGTCACAACGAGCACAGGTAGCCGTAGGAGCGTCCGCACCACTCGTCGGCCCATTTGCCCGCGTACCCGGACCAGAGGACGAGGCAGTCCTCGTCGCCGCTGCTGTTGGGCTCGACCCCGGGCTGCCAGGCCTGGTAGGCGCCCGCGAAGGCGCGACCCCCGATGCCTCCGCTCCAGAACTGAACACCCCTGGAATCCCAGAACCACTCCCCTTCGGCGCTCGCGTCCGTCCCCCCGAGCCACAGGGTCTGTCCGACGGCGAGGGACTCGAGAAAGGTCTGCTCGTCGTCGGTCTCCACGGTCGCGAGGTTCATCCCCGCGGCGCGACACATCGCCTGCGCCTCGAACCAGCTCCTGCCGTCGCGCACCCGAAGGTACGGCGTTCCATTCCAGAAGTGGCCGGTTCCGCCGTCGGGGCAGGTCTCGAGGGTCCCGGGATCGCAGTCACTGTCTTGCCCGTCGCAGAGCTCGGGGGCCAGAGGATGGATCCATCGCGAGGTGTCGTCGCAGTCGCCTCGCCGGCTCACCCAGCCGGGCGGTGCCGCGCACCCCGACGAGGCGACGTCCCCATCGCCGTAACCGTCGCCGTCGGAGTCACGGTAGGAGACCGTCGGTGTGCACGCGTCGGCGCGAAAGGCGTCGAAGGCGTCGGTGTCGAAGGCGTCGGTGTCGAAGGCGTCGGCGTCGAAGGCGTCGATGTCGAAGGCGTCGATGTCGAAGGCGTCGATGTCGAAGGCGTCGATGTCGAAGGCGTCGGCGTCGAGGGTGTCTGCGCCGAAGGCATCGCGGTCGAGGGCATCGAAGGTGTCGGAGCCGCCGTGCGCGTCCGCGTCCGCGCCGAGCGACGCGTCGAGCCGCGGCTCGAAGCCGACGCGACCGCAGCCCCACGCGAGCATGGGCCCCACGAGGAACGCGACCGCGCTGTCCCGACGGCATCGCAGCACGTCCCACACGCTACCAGAGATCAGGACCCGGAGATCGGCCGCTGCTGCGGCCGCAGGAGGCCAGTCCTGGGCGCTTCCACAGGTTCCGGAGATCGGCCAGACTCGTCGGAGATCCTCGAAGTAGCCGCGAACGAGCGGGGCTCTTGGAAATCGGCCTCTTCTCCGACGACCCAACGCCATGCGTGTGGCCATCCTCGACAGAGCGGGAGACGGCGTCACCAGCGACGGTGAGGCTGGGGTGCGGGCGTCCGAGCGCGAGCGTCTCCTCCGCGCTGCGGGAGGGGACGAGGACGCGATGCGGCAGATCTACCGCGAGCATGCCGATGCGGTCTTCCGTACCGCGTGTCGGGTCCTCGGCTCGAGCGACGCGGAGCTCGACGACGTCGTACAGCACACCGTCCTTGCGGCGATCGACGGGGCCGCCCGTTTCGACGGCCGCTCGCGCCTCTCCACGTGGCTCATCGGCAGCGCGACCCGCCGCGCGCTCGACCACGCGCGGGCGCGCCATCGCCGGGGTCGCTGGGCGCGTCTCCGGGAGGGGGCGGGCCTCTCCGACGGAGCGTCGGTGGCTCGGCCCGACGCTCAGATCGAGGGACGGAGCCTCGCCGAGCGCGCGCTCGCCGAGCTCACCCCCGACCAGCGCGTCGTCTTCGTGCTGCACCAGGTCGAGGGGCACACGCTGCAGGAAATCGCAGACATGACCGATACGGGCATCTCGACCCTCCACGCCCGCCTCGGCGCGGCCCGAAAGCGCCTCGACGCGTTCCTCGCGCGCGAGGGAGCGCAGACGCCCGAGGAAGGAGGCGCGCGATGAGCCGCTCCGGGAACGAAGCCCGTCACGAGTCGGTCGCGGCGCAGCTGCGGGAGGAGGCGCCTCGCCTCGATGATCTCCGGCGCGCGCGCCTCGAGCGGCGGGTGCTCGCGAGGGCACGCGGCGCCGCGGTGAGCCAAGGGACCGCCCCCGTCGTCGTCGAGGCGCGCCCCTCGGCGTCGCGCCACCTCGGCCTCGGCGCGCTCGCCCTCGCGGCGGCTGCGCTCGTCGGCTTCGTGGTTCGGGGCGCGTTCTGGCCGGAGCCCGGCGCGGAGACTCCGCGCTTCGCGATCGGCAGCGCCTTCGAGACGCGCGAGGGCGCGCTCCGCGAGGGCGCTCGCATCGAGCTCGCGCGAGGAGAAGAGGGGCGTCTCGAGATCGGCGACGTGAGCGCGTCGCTGCGCGATGGAAGCGCGATCGAGGTGCGCTCCACGGATCTCGACGACGTGCGCCTCGTGCTCGATCGGGGCGTCGCCGAGCTCTCGTTCCATCCTCGCGAGCGCGGGCGTCAGCACCTTCGCATCGCGACGCCGAGCGCGGACGTGGAGGTCGTGGGCACGGTGTTCACCGTCGCGGTGGATGCGCGGGGCACGACCGTCTCCGTGCGGGAAGGCACCGTGCGCGTCACGGGTCGCGTCGACGGAGCGTCGGTGCTCGTGAACGCCGGAGGCGCGGTGACGGTGCCTCCCGTCCGCACGGCGAGCGCGGTCCAGACCCCGGGCGAGTCGCACGCGACCGCTCCTTCCGCCGCGTCGGCTGAAGAGGCCGCCGCGCCGGCTGCAGAGGCCGCTGCGACCGGGCAAGAGGCGACGCCTCCCGCCCCGCCCGCGGCCCCCGCGCCGCGCGAGGGCCGCGCCGCATCTCGCACCGGTACGACCGTCTCCACGGGCCCCGCGGTCATGAACGCAGCGGGATCGGCGGTCCCCCCCGCTGCCGCGGTCGCGGCGACGGGCGACGTCGGCGCGCCGAGCGCTGCGCATTCGTTGGGCGATCCGCGCACGGACGGCGAGGTGGGCGCCGCGGGCCCGCGGCCGACCCGCGCGGAGCTCATGGTCGTACATCCCCCTTCGCGTGGGCTCGACAGCTGGGCCGCGCATCGCCCGAGCTCGCGGGAGGTCGCGGACGCGTGGCACGACATCGACGAGCTCCAGGCCCGCGGCCAGTTCGAGCGCTAGCTCGAGCTGCTCGTGCGGCTCGAGCAGTACGCGCCCCCGAGCGACCAGGACGAGGCGCTCTTCGATCGCGCCCGCACCGTGCAGGAGGCCGTGCGTCGCCCGCGCGCGGCGCGCGCTCTCTACACCGCCTACGTGCGCCGCTTCCCGGCGGGCCGCCACATCCAGGAGGTGCGCCGGCGCCTCGAGACGCTCGGTGGTCCCGCGCCGCCGGAGCCGGACACGGATGGGACGGTCTCGGACGAGCCCATGCAGGTCGAGCCCGCGCAGGTCGAGCCCGCGCAGGTCGAGCCTGAGCGAGACGCGCCCCTCGACGCGCGGTGATCTCGCGTCAGGGACCGCGCAGGGCCTGATCAGGGTCGATCGTCGCGGCCCGCCACGCCGGAAACGCCGACACCGCGGTGAACGGCACCACGACGACGGCGACGAGCGCCGCGAGCGTGCCGAGGTCCGTCGCGGGCGCGAGCGCGAGCGGCGTGCGCAGGCTGCTCCAACCGAACATCACGCGCGAGAGCAGCGCGGCGTCGAAGAGGTAGACGTGCACGTATGCCGCGAGCAGACCGAGCGTGGTCCCGAAGATCGCGACGAGGCCGGCCTCGATCATGCGCACGGCGAGCACGTCCTCGGTGGCCCAGCCCACCGCCTTGAGCACGCCGATCTCGCGCCGCTCCTCGAGCGACAGACCGCTCAGGCGCTCCCACGCGAGCAAGAGCAGCGCCGCCAGCGCCGGCAAGAGGAGCGCGCCGAGCACGCCGCCGCGCGCGTCGAACGTGAGCTCGTAGAGACGTCCGAGATCGCCCCGGGAGACCACGCGCGCCGTGGGCATCCGCTGTCCGAGCTCCTCGGCCACCACGGGGACTTCCTCCGGCGGAAAGACGTCGATCGCCAGGTCCGTGGCCCGATCTTCCGGGATGCCGAGGAGAAGACGCGCCTGGCCCGTGTCGACGATCAGGGCGTCGTGCGCGAGGAGCGCCGTGCTCGCGGGGAGGATCTCGCCGACGCTGTAGACGGCCTGGTGCGAGGGCGACGAGAGCGCCAGGCGGTCGCCGAGGCGCAGCCCGAGGAGGCGCGCCACGCCGGGGCCCACCGTCACGCGGTCGCGCTCGCCTTCGCGCGCCTCGCCGAAGACCACGACGTTGCCCTCGAGCGCGCCGAGGTAGACGTAACCCCAGACGCGCGGCGAGACGGAGCGGACACCGAGCAGCCCGCGGAGCTCCTCGGCGCGCGCAGGATCGATCAGCGCGGGGCGGCCTCCCTCGAGCTGCGAGACGACGAGGCTCGGCGCCTCGCGCGTCGCGCGTCGATGGACCGCGCGCAGGCTCTCGACGACGAAGAGGGCCGAGCCGAAGAGGGAGACGGCGAGGGCCAGCCCGAGCACGATCGCCGCGTTGCGCGCGCCGCGCCGGGCGAGCGCACCGACGGCGTGGGCCACGAGCGCGCGGCTCCGCCCGAGCGATCGCGTCTCTTCGCGGGTCATCGCGCGGCCTCGCCGCGCTCGACCTCGACGACGAGGGCGCCCCGCCCCTCGAACCATGCGCGCGGCGGCGCGATCGCGAGGCCGGCGGGATCGACGTCGAGGCAGGGCGGTTGGTCCTGACACGCAGCCCCGGGCTCGGCAGACGCGGGATGTCGCAGCCAGCGGGACGTCGTGCTCAGGGCGAGCTCGCTCGAGCCCGTGCGCGCGACGAAGGCATCGATCGCGGCACCGTCGAGGGGTGCGCGCGTGCCCGCGTCGATCGCGGCCGCCGCCACGCACACGGCGAGGCCGAGGAGGGCGATCCCCAGCGCGCGGAGTCGCCGCGCGATCATGGCGTGCGGAGCAGGCTCAAGAAGAGCTGCGTGAGGATCGAGTCGGCCACGAGCACCGCGATGGCCACGACGACGACCGAGGTGGTCGTCGAGCGCCCGACGCCCTCGGTGCCGCCGCGCGTCGTCATCCCGAAGTGGCAGCCCAGGATCGCGATGAGGAAGCCGAAGAACGGGGTCTTTCCGAGGCCGGAGAGGAAGTCCTGCACCCAGACCGAATCGAGCGCGCTCGTGAGGAAGAAGGGCACCGGGATGCCGAAAGAGAGGTTGCAGACGAGGGCCGCGGACACGGTGCCGAGCACGAAGGCGAAGCACGTCAGCATCGGCATGATCACGATGCCGGCGAGCATCCGCGGCACGACGAGCTTGCGGACGGGATCGGCCCCGAGCGCTCGGATCGCGTCGATCTGCTCGGTCACCGACATGGAGCCGATCTCGGCGGCGATGCCTGCCCCGATGCGGCTGCCCACGACGAGCGCCGTGAGCGAGGGCGCGAGCTCGCGTGCCTCCGAGAGGCCGACGATACGGCCGACCGAATCGCGCGCTCCGAAGCGCTCGAGCGAGAACGCGAACTGGATCGCCATCACGATGCCGACGAAGATCGCGGTCGCGGCGGCGATCCCGAAGGACTTCACGCCCATCTGCTCGACTTGGTACAGGAACGAGCGCCACTCGAAGCGCGTCGTGACGAGCGCCCGGAACGCGCGGCCCGTCATCACGGACGTCTGGCCCACGTGCTCGACGGCCCGCAAGACGCGCCCGCCCTGCGACTCGAGCGCGCGGACGATCCAGGGCGACTCGGTGGCCTCGGCCATGCTCAGCGGACCTCGGTGGTGAAGGCGGCGACGAAGGGCTCGAATTCCACGAGCGCACGCTCGAACGGCTGCCCGACGGGGGCGAGGAGCGCGAGGTCGTAGACGCAGTCGTCCTTCTTCATCACGTACAAGAGCAGCTCGCGCGCGACACCGTCGAGGCGCGCGACGACGTGGGTTCGGAGGGCCTCGCGGCCGTCCATGGGCACGAGCGCCTGCTGCCGGAGCTCACGCTCCGTGAAGCCGAGGAGCAGATGGTTCGTGAGCGCCGTGAGCGGCACGTCGCTCGCGGGATCACACGTCGCGTTCACCTGGACGATCGACTCGGTCCGCTCGCTGCGCCACGCGAGATCGTTCTGATCCTCGACACGCACGCGCTGCCAGTCCCCGGACAGCGGCCCGATGCGGTAGCTGGCCTCGGGATCCGTATAGACCGCTCCGCGCAGTTGTCCGCCGCCGCCGCACGCGGCGACGGTGATGACCAGGGCGAGGAGGACCAGGTGCGAGCGCACGGGGCGTTTGTAGGAGAAGTGGCGGTCCCGAACAACACGACGGTGGCCCTGCAGGCCGAGCGCGCTCAGAGCATGAGTCACTTGGATTGACTCATGCTCTGACGCTTCTTGCCGGAGGGTCTGGCCGCAGCCCCTCCCTCTCGCCGAGTGAATCGGCGAGAGCCTCCCTCCCACCGATTAGAGCCCGTGGCACCCGCATCGATCCATCCGAGTGCCACGTGCGCTCAGACGCCGATGAAGAGGCGGTGGCCGAAGTTGCGCTCGAGGTTGCCCTCGAAGATCTTCGTCGCGGCGGTCTCGATGTCGTACTCGACGCGCTTGAACTCGAACTCGCGCGTCTCGGTGTCGAAGATCGTGTAGCTCGCGCGGTTGTCGTAGTCGCGCGGCTGTCCGACCGAGCCGACGCTCACCACGTACTTCCAGCCCTTTCGGAGGGTGAGCTTGCGCGGGGGCAGCTCCTCGACCTCGCCGGGGCGGAGCGCGAAGACCTTGCAGAGGTGCGAGTGGCCGATGAGCGTGAGCTGGGAGAGCTCGTCCCACATCGTGAGGCACTCCCGGGCTTGCTCCGGCGCGAAGATGTACTCGAACTCCTCGAGCCTCACCGGCGAGCCGTGACACAGCGTCAGGTCGTGCGCGCTCAGGTCGTGCTTGTAGGGCAGGGACTTGAGCCAGCTCAGGTTGTCGTCCGTGAGCTGTCGGGCGTGCTGGTCGAGGGCCTGCCGGGCCGCCTCGTAGTAGTACGAGTAGTCCATCCGGCCGGCGACGGCGGCGTCGTGGTTGCCGAGGATCGTGGCCTTCGCGACGCCGCGCACGAGGTCCGCGCACTCGTTCGGGCTCGCGCCGTAGCCCACCACGTCGCCCAGGCAGTAGAAGGCGTCGATCTTCTCGCGGCGGTACGCCTCCATGACCGCGGTCATGGCCTCGATGTTCGCGTGCACGTCGCTGAAGATGCCTAGACGCATGGATGGGGCGGGGCTCTCTCTCGGGGGCGTCGGGGGGCGTCGGGCCGCTTCGGAGCGGGTCGCACCCAGGCAGCTTCGGTCGGGCTGCTCGGTCATGCCTCGTCGGTCATGCCGGGCTGGTCGTGCACGCTCGGTCAGGGAACGAGCCTCGAGTGTATAGGGCCATGGCTCGCGGTGTCCACTCGGCGCGTCCAGGGCGGCTCATCGCTCGTGAGGCATCCGGTCGAGCGGCCCTCGGAAGTAATGTCCCGGGGCGTAGCGGCCGAGGTTCGAGACGCGATCGGTATAGAGACAGGCCCACTGCTCGACCTGGTCGCCGAAGCTCGAGACCTCGGGCCCCGTCTTGAAGAGCGATCCCCAGTCGGGGTGGTAGGCGCGGTCGATCGCGTCCTCGAGCGTGTCGTGTTCCGTCTCGACGGCCGCGAGGCGGCCACGGGCCCGCTCGAGCCCGCGCTTGTGGACGACCCGGGCCGCGGACAGCGCCGAGGGAGCGGAGCCTCCGACGGCCTCGAGCTCCTTCTCGACCGCGCGTAGCTGGGCCTGGTGCATGCGGACCTCGTCGGCGATCCCCTCGGCCAGCTCGCCGAGCTCGTCGAGCCGCGCGAGCTGCGCCCGGGCTTGCGAGATCACGGCGAGCTCGTGCGACATCTCCTGAAGGACCATCATCGTGCGCCAGGCGCTCTCTTTCTTGGCGCGCAGGACATCCCCGTAGATGTGGTCGCCCACGTAGAGCACCTGGTCGCCCCCGACCGCCAGGTGCTTCTCGAGCGAGGGGAGGCAGCCGCCCGTGTGGACGACACCGTCTTGGAGCTCGCCGACCTCGCGAGGGTTGCCCAGCGACGCGTCGAGCGCGAGGAAGGGCACGTCGGCGCGGGTAAAGAAGGATGGCTTTCGCGACGCGCAGACGACGAGGTCGAAGTAGCTGCGCCAGTGCGGATGCTCGGGCAGCGCGCCGTCGAGGAGGAAGCGCATCATGCGGTCGGTGTACGAGGGGCCGGAGTTGGTCAGGACGAAGAGCTTCTTGCCGGCATTGCGCAGGCGATGGAGCGTCTCGGGGAGGGCGGGGTCCCGCTCGACGTAGCGCCCGAAGTCCCCTGCGATGACCTCGTTGATCGAGCCGTCCTGGTGCGCGAGGTCGATGCTGTCGCGCACCTCGTCGAAGAGCGCGGCGTAGTCGAGCGGCGGGTCCTCCGGGCGGGCGAGGGACTCGAGGTGATCGATGGCGCCCGCGTACACCGCGACCTCGGGCAGCGCGTAGAGGGTGTCGACCCAGTGGAAGCGCTTGGTGCCCACGTGCACGGGTCTCGAGTGGTAGAGCCTGCGCCGCTCGTCGCGATCGAGCGCGCGCGCGCCGTGGTAGGCGCGCTTGACGTAGCGGTAGCGGTCCATCTTGACGATGTGGCCTAGCTTGCGGTCCACGTGCAGCCCACGGATCGGAAAGCTCGCGTCGAAGCGCGCGCCGAGGAGCGAGGCCGGGCGCCCGCGCTCGACCATCTTCTTCACCGTCGCCTCGATCGAGAGGCGGTCCATCGCATCCTGCCGGTAGCGGGCGAGGGTGTAGTCCATGTCGAAGCCGACCCACGCGATCGCGTCGAGCCGGAGGTTCCTGTTCACGTAGATGCGCGCCGAGGGGGCTGGCTCGGTGTGCTCCGGGCGGTCGAGCTTCTGCGGCAGCGCGAGGCTGAGCTGGGCGACGCGCGATCCGGTCTCGTCCTTCGTGCTCACATCCACCTCGTCCTCAGGGCGCAGCCTGCGTCGGCCTCACCGAGGATGCTCCGAGCGTACCAGCGCTCGGCCTGCGCGCGGGCGCGATCCGAGCCCGCACGGTAATCGACGTCGCATGCCCCCGCGTCTTCTCGCTCCGCTGGGTCCGCTGTTCCTGGGTCCGCTGTTCCTTGGCCCGCTGTTCCTGGGTCCGCTGTTGTTGGTCAGCTCGTTCGGCTGCGGCGGCGCGTCCGAGGCGTCGGCCGGGCCTCTGCGCGCTGCGCACCCCCCGGGCGTGCAGCACGGCATGCACCACAGGTTCGAGCATCCCGAGACCTGGGCCCCCGAGCTCGACGCGCCCGAGCGCGACGCCTGGCAACAGCCGGAGCGCGTGATCGAAGCGCTCGCCCTGCCGCCCGGCGCGGTCGTGGCCGACCTCGGGGCGGGCACAGGCTATTTCGCCGTTCGCCTCGCGCGCGCCGTGCCCGCGGGTCGGGTGCTGGCGCTCGACCTCGAGGCGTCGATGGTCCGCTACCTGGCCGATCGCGCCGAGAGAGAGGGGCTCCTCAACATGCTCGCGGGCGAGTCCACCGAGACCGACGCCGGCCTGCGAGAGACAGTCGATCTGGTGCTTGTGGTGAACACCTACCACCACCTCGCCGACCGGACGGCGTACTTCGAGCGGCTGCGTGCGCGCCTGCGCGGAGACGGCCGCGTCGCGATCCTCGACTTCCGGCTCGGCTCGGACCGGGGGCCGCCGCGCGAGCACAAGATCGCCCCCGACGTGGTGCAACGAGAGCTCGAGGCCGCCGGCTACCGGCTGCTCGAGCAGCACGAATTCCTGACCGACCAGTACTTCCTCGTCTTCGGTGCCGCGCGCTGACGAGCGCGGGGAAGGTTCGCCGCGGGCACGCGTAGACCTCGAGAAGGCGCCGCCCGTGCGGAGCCCAGCCCGCCTCCGCGCGCCCGCGCCACGGTGTCGTGAAGGGGAGGCTTCCACCGCAAAGACGTCCGTGCGAATGTCTTCGCGACCCGCCTGACGAGTCCCTGCACGAGGTAACGCATGTCCGCGAAGAAGACCCTGGAAGACAACGACATCCTCTCGAGCCGCGCTGCCGAGACCCGTACTCCCGAGACGAGCCGCCGCTCGATGCTCGGAGCGCTCGGTACGGTGGCGGCGGGCGGAGCCATGGCGACGGTGATGGCGGGCTGCTACCGACGCGCGGTCATGGTGGGTCCGCGTGCGCCCACGGTCGTCGTCGGTCGCCCACCGCAGCCCACGGTCGTCGTCGGCAGCCAGCCGACGGTCGTGGTCGGCGGGGGCCAGCGCTGGTGCTCCGGTGTCACGGACTCGGACGGTGGCGCCTACGCCGACCCCGGCGGCTGTGGTCGCGGCCAGCGCGTGGCGCAGTGCAGCGGTCTCACCGACTCCGATGGCGGCGCCTACGCCGACCCCGGCGGTTGCGGTCGCGGCCGCTACGGCATGACGAGCGGCATCACCGACTCGGATGGCGGGCCGTACGCCGACCCGGCGGGCAATGGTCGCGGTGGTCAGCGGGGCGGCTACACGGGCATCACCGACGCGGACGGCGGCCCCTACGCGGATCCCGCGGGTCAAGGCCGCGGTCGCTGGCGCTGAGCGCGCTGCGGGCGAGGGCGGACGCTGGCGACCTGGGTGATGGCAACGACCTGGGTGATGGCGACGACCTGGGTGCTGGCGACGACCTGGATGCTGGCGACGACCTGGGTGCTGGGCACCCGTGAACCGGTGTCAAGGCGAGGCGTGATCGGACATCCGGTCGCGCCTCGCGCGTTTCGGCGAACGCGCTCGCGTATCCTCGCGCCGACCAAACCTCGGCGCTCGTTCGTGCGTCTGAGGCCGGGTCGCCGATCTCGAGCATCCACCGAGGAGCCCATGTCGCATCCGTTCGTTCGTGCCGTCGCGTGCTCGTGCGCGGCGTTCCTGGTCGCCCTCGCCTCGCTCGGAGGGGGCGCGCGCGCGCAGTCGGAGGTCGAGCCTGGTGAGGTCGGTTACGAAGTCACGCTCTCAGGCGCGTTGAGCGTCGAGCGCGGCTCGCCGCTCCGCCTGTTCGGGATCGCGTACGAGGTCCAAGGGCTCGCCACGCTCTTGCCGCGCGAGGGGCTCGAAGTGATCGCGGAGCTCATGACGCGCGACGGCGATGGGCAGCTGCGCGTCGTGGCGACCGCGCAGGTGCGGAGCGCGGCGGAGGGGCGCTTCGAGCTCACGGTGCCTACCCCGTCGGAGCGACTCGGGAGCACGTGGATCGCGCTCCGGGTGCGGCGAGCCGGGCGGACGGGGCGTCTCTTCTCCTTCGGCGTCTCGGTCACCGAAGATCGCGCGCTCGACGCGCTCGCGGACCGCGAGCGCTACGAGCCCGGCGAGACCGTGCACGTCTGGGCGCGCGCCACCTCGGGGCGCACCCGCGCGCCTCGGGCGGACGTGCCGTTGACGCTCGAAATCCTCGACGCCGCACGGCAGCCCGTCGCGAGCACGACGGCGAGGACCCGAGCGAGCGGGGCCGTGAGCGTCGATCTCGCGCTGCCCGCCTCGGCCGCGCCTGGTGTCTATCTCCTCGATGTCCGCAGCGACGACCGCGAGCTCCACGCCGTTCGCACGCTCGAGGTCTTCCAGCGCACGACGGAGCGCTTGCTCGCGAGTCTCACGCTCGACCAGGAGATGGTCCTGCCCGGCGGCGCGATCACCGGCGCGGTGCGCGTGACGACGCCCTCGGGCTCGCCCGTGCGCGGCGCCCGTGTCTCGCTCTGGATGCAGAGCGGTCGTGGGGAGCCGATCGAGCTCGTCACGGACGAGAGCGGCCTCGCTCGGCTCGACCTCCGTGCGCCGGCGTTCCTCTCGGGAGAGGTCTCGCGCGAGACCATGCAGGCGCGCATCGTCCACGGCGCCTACGGCACGATCGGCGCGAGCGCGGGCTACACGCTCTCGCGCACGCGCTGGCAAGTGACGGCGCGCGCCGAGACTGGGGCGATCGTCCCCGAGATCGAGAGCACGCTGTTTCTGTCGGTCGCGGACGCGCGCGGTCGACCCATCGCGGCGAACCAAGAGATCGAGCTCCGCGGCCTCGGTACGATCGCGGGGCGCACGACGGCCCGCACCGACGCACGCGGGCTCGCAGAGCTTCGCGTGCGCCTCCCGCGCGGCGCGGCGGCGCGGATGCAGGGCGGAAGCTGTGCGGGGCAGACCTCGACGTCGTTCGAGGTCGAGGTGCGGACACGGCCCGTCATCGTCACGCGCGTGTGCGTCCCGGTCGCGGTCGACGCGCAGCTCACCCTCCGGGCCGTGCGACCGGTGAGCGAGCTTGGCGCGCCGCTCGAGCTCGAGATCGTGCGGCGCCCGGTCGCGAGCGGTCGCCCGGTGCTGCTCGAGCTCCTCTCGGCCGGGCGATCGCTCGCGTTCGGCTGGATCGGCGCGGGACAGACGCGCGGCAGCCTCGCCCTGCCGAGCGATGTCCCGGGCGGCGTCTGGGTCGTGCGCGCGCGTCCGATGAGCGCGCCCGAAGCGCGGGGGCCGCTCGATGGCCCCGGAGTCACGGCGGTCCGCGCGGGCGCGAGCGTCGCAGTCCTTCTCCGGCCGCGCGACGCGTTCGTGCTCGGCGTCGCGCCGCGGCAACCGCTCTACCACGTGCGGGAGAGGGCCGAGGTCTCGCTCGGTGCGTCCGTCGCACCGGAGGCGGGCCACGCCTGGGCAGCGCTCGTCGTGCGCGACGAGGCGATGCAGGGAGGGGAGGGCGATTGGGGGCGTGACTATCTCGACGGCGAGCTCCGGGCCGCGATGCGCACGCCGTTCGCGCCGGCGGACGAGCGCTACCTCCGCGCGACGCTCGCGATGAGCGCGCCGATCGACGAGCTCACGATGCCTCCGCCGCCCATCGCGGTTCGTCCGTGGGACCAGGAGCGGTACGGATACGGCGCGTGGGGCCAGACCAGCGGCCTTCTCCGTGATCCGATCGGCCTGCGCGAGGAGCTCTACCGCCGGCAGATCGGCACCGTGATGATGCAGCTCGAGCAGAGCGTCGGGGCCCTCGGAGCCGACCAGGAGGCCCGCGGGCGCCTGCTCCGCGTGAACGGCCGCCGCGTCGACTTCGCGGCCGACGTGCTCGAGCAGATGCACGATGCGGGCTACGGCCTACCTCGCACGCTCGGCGGCGAGGCGATGACGGCGGCGATGCTCACGCAGGCCGACCCGAGCTTCAGCTTCGACTCGGTCGCGCGGCGCGTGGCGCGCCGGCGCCTCGTGCATCTGCTGGTCGCGCTCGCGGCCTTCGTGAACGGAGAGGACGCTGCGGCGCAGCGCGCGTCCGCGAACGAGCCGCCCGAGCGCTGGCTCTCGCGGCTCGTGCAGCTCGGCGTGCTCCAAGGTGACGCGCTGGTCGACCCTTGGGGCCGCCCGTTCGCGCTGCGACGGCTGAGCGGTCGCCGCCCCGCGGTGGGGCTGACCGAGCGGGCGAT
The DNA here is from genome assembly GCA_046342295.1 of Deltaproteobacteria bacterium. Lineage (GTDB taxonomy): Bacteria > Myxococcota_A > Polyangia > Polyangiales > Sandaracinaceae > JAFLCL01. The sequence continues at coordinate 26,176 of JBKDQC010000301.1, forward strand.
CGACTGGGAGCTCAGCTCGCCGGGGCCCGATGGTGTGCCGGGCACGGGCGACGACGTGCGCGATCCCTTCCAGCGCGTCGTGCCGCGCGGGACGATCTACGCGACCGCGTCGGGCGAGGACCGGCTGATGGAGATGCTCTCGCGCATCGCGCCGGGCGAGCGGGTCCTCGGGGCCATGGCGCGCGCCTACAGCCAGCTCTCGCTCGCCGCCGAGGAGGAGCGGACCGCGACCGTGGTCTCTGCGACCTCCGCGGAGGAGTGGGCGGAGCCGATGCCCGTGCAGGAGGCAGACGCGGAGTTCGCGTAATGCGGCGGCCTCGAGATGTACGGCGGCGCGATGCCGGCGGCTCCCATGGCTGCGAGTGCTCCGAGGCGATCCGGCGAGCGCGACGACAGCGGGGGGCTCGGCGATCTGCGCGGTCCAGCGGCGGACACGATGACGCTCGGGCAAACGCGGTCAGAAGACGAGGCGCAGAGCTTCCTCGGGCAGTCGAGCGCGCTCGTCCGGGAGGAGTTCCCTGCGACCCTTCATTTCGTCGGTGAAGTTCCGCTCGACGCGCAGGGCCACGCGCAGGTGACCGTCCCGCTGCTCGACGCGCTCACGACCTACCGACTCGAGGCCATCGCCTGGACCAGCTCGGGCTGGATCACCTCGGGCCGCGGAGATCTCCGTGTCGATCAGGACGCGATGGTCGACGCGCCGGTGCCCGAGGCCGCCGCGATCGGCGACGTGATCCGCTTGCCCGTGCGCGTCCAGAACCGTACGGGGCGGCTGCTCGCCGCGCGCGTCGAGGTGTCGGTCGAGGGGGACGCGATCGTCGAGCTCGGGCAGCCCGCGACGATGAACGTCGAGGCGCGTGACGCGGCCGAAGGAATCGTCGAGGTTCGTGCGCGGCGTGCGGGCCACGTGACCCTCCTCGTGCGCGCGCTCGCGGGCGACGGGACGCCGCTCGATGCCGTGAGGCGTCCCCTCGATGTCGTCGAGGACGCGCGTCTCGTGCGCTTGCGGCGGCTCGAGCTGGTCGAGGGAGGGGACGCGTTGCGCGTCGAGGTCCCCGAGGGCGCCTTCGCGCGCGGTCCGGGGGAGGTGCGCCTCTCGATCGCGGGCGCGATGTTTGGAAGCCCCGCGGAGTGGTCGGGCAGCGCGCGCGACGGAGGCGATGCAACCTGGGCGGGGTGGTCGCTCGCGATGAACGGCGAGCCCATACCCCAGTCGATCTTCGACGCGATCCACCCGACGGTCCGCTACAGCGCCGACCATGGCGACGCGCGCTTCTTCCTCGGTGGGCGCGACGCCTTCGCGATCGCGCGTACGGTTGGAGCGCTGTGGGCCGACGGGCGGATGACCGACGACGACGTTCGCGGTGCGCTCCGATTTCTCTCCGGGGCGGAGCTCGAGATCCCCCAGGCGGCGCGCCGCTACCATGGCGAAACGCCCGTCGTGCGAGACGCAGCCGCCGTGCTGATCGGGCTCGCCCCGGCGGTGCGCTCCGAGGCGCGTCCGAGCGTGCGCGCGCTCCTTCGCGAGGCGGTCGCGCGCATCGCGGTCGAGGCCGCCAACGAGGGAGCGCGCAGCTCCGACGCCGGGACCTCCGTGCGCGTCGCGGCGGCGCTCGCCCTGAGCGGCGGCGAGGCCGAGGCGGCGCGGGCGAGGGAGATGTTGCGCCGGGCCGAACGCGAGGTCATCACGGTCGGCGACCAGGCTTGGCTCGAGACGGAGGAGGGAGACGGCAGTGTCGAGCCGCGCCTCGTCCCGACGTCACTGCTGGCGCTCACCTACCTCGGGCTCGGGGAGCCCCGGAGCGCGCTGCCTCTCGTGCGCACGCTCGCCCGAGCGGCGCGCGGCTCGATGCATTGGCCGACCGGAGGCCGCGCGCTCGCGAGCGCGGCTGCCTCGAGGCTCACGCGGGGCACGCCCGGCGGCGCTCCGGCGGTGACCTTCGACGGCGCGCCCGTCGAGTCGCGCATGCAGAACGGAGTCGTCGTCTCGACACTGCCCCCCATCAGCCGGCCGGGGACACACGTCGTCGGGATCATGCTCGAGCCCGGCGTGCTCGCGCTCGGGCAGATCGAGGTCCGCTACGGCGTCGCATGGGAGCGCCCGCCTGCGCGCGTCGCGCCGATCGATCTCTCGTGGGATGGACAGGTCGGCGCGCGCGAGACGCGCTCGGCGCTGCGGCTCGTCGTCCGCAACCGAAGCGCCCGGGTGCTGGTGCGCCCGGTCGTCGAGATCCAGCTGCCCGCGGGGGCGGAGCTCGACGAGCCGACGCGCGAGGTGCTCTCGGGCCGCTGCGCGGAGCCTGCCGCGGTCGAAGGCTCGACGCTCCGCCTGGAGCTCCGTTCGCTCGCACCCGGAGGGTACGTGCGCCTGCCGATCCCCGCGCGCTGGAGCGCGGGCGGCACCCTGCGCGGCCTGGGCGTCTCCGCGTGGGACGACGCGCAGCCTGCCGGTGGCGAGGACCTCCCCGTCGCGGTGCTCGCGTCGCGTGAGGTCGTCATCGCCGACCGCGGCGAGGAGCCCGAGGCGCCCGAGCACGAAGGGTCGCCTCCGCCCCGACCGCCCGATCCAGACCCAATCCCGTTCGACCCGATTCCTGCGCTCGTGGAGGGGATCCGATGAATCGCCGCCATCTCTGCCCAGGCCCGTCCCGCACCCTGCCCACGCGGCTCGTGGCCAGCCTCCTCGCGACGCTTGCGCTCGCCTGCGCCGCCGCGCTCCCCGACCACGCGCTCGCGCAAGGCGCCGTCGCGCGCCCCACGGGAGCCGTCCGCGGCCTCGATCTCCAGATCGAGGGGTCGCTCGAAGGCGTGCGCGGCCGCGAGCTGCGCTGGCTCGTGACGGCGTACGAGGTGCTCGGCATGAGCACGCTTCGCCTCGCGCCGGACGCGGAGCTCCAGCTCACGACCGCGCTCGACCCGAGCGCCGAGCCGATCGTGGTGCGCACCGATGCGCACGGTCGCGCGCTCGTCGCGTTGTCGGTCCCCGTAGATGCGCCAGAGTCGTTCCAGGTCGTCCTTCGCGCGTCGCGAGGAAGCGTGCAGCGCCGCTTCGAGCTCGGCGTACGTACGCGGACCGGCCGGGAGATCCTCGTCGCTCCGCTCCGTGAGCGCCCCGCGCCGGAGGGCCTCCTGCCCATCGCGATCGTGGCCCGCGATCACACCGAAGCGCCGCTCGCGTCGTTGCCCGTGCGGCTCGAGTTGCGCGACGTCGCGGGCCGTCAGCTCCTTCCGCGCGTCGAGCTGACGACCGATCGGTCGGGCCTCGCGCACCACGTGTTCCGCTTGCCGCGCGACGCAGGAGGGGCGGTCGTCGTCCATGCGGTCTCCGGAGAGCGCGAGCAGCGCCTCGAATCGCGCGCGGAAGTGAGCCTCGGGGCAGCGACACGCTCGGGGCAACTTCTCGTCGCGGTCGCACCGGCGCGCTCGGTGGTCGAGCCCACGAGCACGGTGGAGGTCGAGGTCGTCGTGCGTCACGAAGAGGGACGTCCCATCGAGGGCGCGATCCTCGAGGTCGACGACACGCGCTCGTCCGAGGAGCGTCGGCGCGTACCGCTTCGCACCGACGCGCGTGGCCGCGCTCGCTACACCTACCGCGCGCCTGGCATCGGCGGCGGATACCAGGATGTGTCCATCTCCGTGCGCGCAGCGCACGAGCTCGAGGGGCAGGGCTACGCGAGCGCGCAGATCCGTGTCGCGCGCGTCGAGCGCGTCGCGGCCTTCTCGGTCGAAGGCGGAGCGCTCGTTCCGGGTCTCGGCGGCCGCGTCTACGTGCGCGCCATCGACGTCGACGGCAGGCCCGCGCCGGCCGGTGTGGACGTGGAGATCCGTGGACCGCGCATCGGCTCTCTCCGCGGCCTCACCGACGCGAGCGGGGTCGCGGCGCTCGATCTTCCGGCCCTCGCGGAGCCGGCCTCCGGTGCGCAAGATCGCTGCGGGGGCGAGGCGGCCACGGCGATCGACGTGATCGTACGCGGCGCCGAGGGCCTCGAGTCCTGCCTCGCGCTCGATCCCGATGGCGCCGCGCGTGTGCGTCTCACGTCGCCCTACGCCCGCGCCGGGCAGCCGATCCGACTCACCGTGGCGCGCGCGACGAACGCGCAGCGGCTGCCGATCGCGGTTCGCGTGCTCGAGCAGGCGTCGAGGCGCGCCGTGGCGGCCACGGTGATCGCAGGTGGCGAGACCGCCGCGGAGATCACGATCCCCGAGGGCGTCAGCGGCCGCTTGCTCGTTCTCGCGCGGCCGCTCTTCGGCGCCGAGGAGCGCGAGGTCCGTGGCGGTGCCGTCCAGGCGCTCGTGGTGCGCGGCGACTGGTATGCTCTACGACCGCGCGTCGAGGCAGGCACCGGCGGCGCGCGCGTGCGCCTCGACGCGGTGCCGGATACCCGCGCGCTCGTCGTCGCGGTCCCCCTCGACGAGGTCGAGGGACAGGGTGAGAGCGAGATCCCCGGGCTCGACGTGTCCACGCGCTCCGAGCCTCTGGAGGCGAGCCCTGCGCTCGTCGAGGCGGCGCTCGCTGTGACGACGCCCCGCGATGTGGCCGCGCCCTTCGTGCTTCGCGCGAACGGAGCTCGCCTCGAGACGATCGCCGTGCCCGCGCCGAGCGATCCTACGACGGTCGCGCTGCTTCGCGATCCCTGGCGCGCACAGTCGCGCTTTCTCACGGGTCGCCTCGCGCTGCTCTACCGGGCGATCGAGCAGCGCGTCGCGGGCTCGGTGCCCGAACACATCGACGACGTGGCGATCGAGACGAACGGACGCTGGGACTTCAACGCGCAGATCGTGGCGTCGGTCGCCGAAGGGGACGAGCTCGGCGGCGAGGGCGCGACGGGCATGGGCGGCGAGCCGATCACCGTGGAATCGCTCCGCGCGTTCGACCCGGCGTTCACCTACGACAACGTCGCGCGCCGCATCACGCGCGAGCGTCTGTTCCGTCTGCTCGTCGCGCTGCGTCGCTGCGTGTTGCAGAACGCTTACGACATCCCGTGGGCACGCCTCGGCGATCCCTCCACGTGGCTCGCCCACACCACCGAGCTCTACGACCCGGCGATCGGTCCGCTCCGGACCCGTGAGCTCGTCGATGGCTGGGGGCGTCCGTTCATGCTCGCTCCCGTCCGCGGTCGCGCCCGGTACGCCGCCTGGCAGCCACTGCCCGGGTGGGAGGTGTCTTCGCTCGGGCCCGACGGACGTGCGGGCACGGTCGACGACGTCGTGGACCCGACCGCGCGCGTGCTGCCATCGGGCTCGCCATACGCGCAGTCGGTGGGCGAGGACGCGCTCGTCGCGCGCCTGACCGGCGTCGAGCTCGGCCGCGCCACCGTGCTCGACCTGGGACAGCGCTCCGGGGAAGGTTGGCCTGGGATCCCGGCGAGCCCCGAGACGGCCTCCGCAGGCGTCGCGCGCCAGATCTGGGAGTCGGTCCCGGCGCGGCTCCTCACCCCGCTCGATCCTCTCGGTCTTCGCCGGCCATCGCGCACGACCGACGGCGCGAGCCAGCTCGTGTCGCTCGACGGCGGCGAGATCACGCTCGCGCTCGACGAGGAGCCCCGCACCTGGGGCATCGGGATCCTCGCCGTCAGCGCGAGCGGCGTGCGGGCCGTCGCGCTCCGTCACGCGCTCCTGGGCTCGCCGCTGATCGTCGAAGGAGAGCTGCCGGGCCGCGTGCGCGTCGGCGAGCCCGTGGAGGTCGAGCTGCGCTTGACCAGCACCGCGAGCCGCGACCTCTCGCTCACCCTCGATGCCCAGGGCGAGGGCGCGCTCGCCTTCACGGCTCCGGGCTCGCTCTCGATCCCGCGAGAGACCTCCGTGCCGGTGCTCGTCCGTCTCGACGGCACCGGGCCCGGTCGCGGACAGGCGCTGCTGCGCTTCCTCGAGGGCGGGAGCGCGATCCGCTCCCTGCGCTCCGAGCACGCGGTCGATCGCGGTCTGCACCCGATCCGGACGCGCGCGGCGCTCGCCTCCGCGCAGGGCGCGCGCTTCGAGCTCACGCTCGAGGGACCCGAGCTCGCGCGCGACGCGGTCGGTCGTGTCGTCGTGATGCGCCCGGGCGCCCTCGGGCTCGACCCCGATCTCGCCGAGGCGCGCGAGGACGATCCGGGCCTCGTCGCGTGGTCGCTCGCCCTGGCCGGGCGGCCGCTGGACGAGGCGCTCCGGACGAGTCTCCAGCGAGACCGGCTCGGCGCGATGCCGCGCGTCTCGCTCGCCGGAGCGCTCGTGGCGTGGTCGGCAGCCGACCCGGAGGACGAGGCCGCGCAGGCGGCGGCGCAGCGAGCGCGATCCGCGCTCGGGAGCCACGGCTCCGGCGATCTCGCCGAGAGCGCAGCGGTGCTCGCGGCCCTGTCCCCCGGCGGAGTGTTCGAGCTCGCCGACACCTACGAGCGCGCGCTCGACCCGGTGGCGCAGCTCGCTGCGCGCGAGCGGAGCCAGCTCCGACGGGCCCTCCGGCGTCATCCCGAGGAGCCCTCCATCCTCGCGCGCGCGGCCGCGGCGCTGCTGCTGGCGGATCCGCGCGACGCCCATGGCCG
>JBKDQC010000302.1:0-22261 GCA_046342295.1 Deltaproteobacteria bacterium
GTTCCGGGCGACCGGCGAAGTGGCCGCGGTGGTGGTGACCGCCGGGCCGGGCGCGACGGCGGCGGTGACGGGAATCGTGAACGCGAGCCTCGAGCGGATCCCGATGATCGTGATCGCGGGCGACGTCGCCTGGTCCGCGACGGGCGGCCGCCTCGCGCAGGACAGCGGCCCCGAGGGCGTCGCGCTCGAGGAGCTCTTCGCGAAATCCACGCGCGCGCAGGTGCGCATCGCGCGACCCGAGTCGGCGAGCTCGCAGGCCCTCGCGGCGCTCGACGCCGCGTGCGCGCACGACCGGCCTGGTCCCGCGCTCGTCGTGGTGCCGATGCAGCATGGCGCCGCGATGACTGCCCCGGCGCGCACGTCGCGTGTGCGGGGCGCCCGTCGCCTCGATCCGATCGACCGCGAGGCCGTGCGCGAAGCCGCGGAGATCCTCGCGGGCGCCCGTCGACCGCTCCTCGTGCTCGGTGCGGGCGCGCGTCGCCATGCCGAGGCGATGCGGCGCCTCGTGGACGCGATCGACGTCCCCTTCGTGACCACCCCCGGCGGCAAGGGCGTGGTGAGCGAGGCGCATCCGCGCAGTCTCCGCCACGGAGGTCTGGCTGCGAGCGCGTGGGCGAGGGCCTACACGGCTGAAGGTGTCGATGGCTGCGTGGTGCTCGGGAGCGACCTCGACGACGCGTCGATCGGTCCCACGCGCTACGTCGCCCCCGAGGGCAAGCTCGTGCACGTCGACCTCGACGCGCGCGTCTTCCACCGCAACCTGCCCACCGCCCTCGGGGTCGTGGCGGACATCGCGGACTTCGCCGAAGCGTTGCGGGAGCTGTGGATGCTCGAGGGTCACTGGAACGGAGGTGCCGCCCGCGCGGTGCGTTCCATGAAAGCGGAGACCCCCGCGTTCACGCGGCCAGCCCAGCCCAGCCCCGAGGGCACGATCGCGCCGCACGACGCCATCCTCGAGCTCGAGACGGCCTTGCCGGACGCGATGTTCTGTTCGGACATCGGCGAGCACATGCTCTTCGCGCTCCACTACCTCACGGCGCGCTCGGCCGCGGGCTTCCACATCCAGCTCTCGCTCGGCAGCATGGGCTCGGGCATCGCGACGGCGATCGGTCTCGCGCTCGGCGCGCCGGACCGCCGTGTCGTCTGCATCTCGGGCGATGGATGCATGCAGATGATGGGCAGCGAGCTGCTCGTCGCACGAAAAGAGCGGTTGCCGATCGTCTTCGCGGTCTTCAACGACGCCCGCTACAACATGGTTCACCACGGCATGAAGCAGCTCTACGGCCGCGCGCGCGCCTGGGAGGCGGGCACGACGGTCGACTTCGTGAAGTGGGCGGAGGCCTTCGGAATTCCCGCGATTCGGGTGGAGGGGCCCGGCAAGATCGACACCGCGACCCTCGAGGAGCTGCTCGCCCGGGGCGGGCCTGCGGTCCTCGACCTGCGCATCGACCGAGACGTGCGGCTCGCCGGGGCGGGGCGCGTGGAATCCCTGCAGCAGATGAGCGCCCACGCCATCACGGGAGGGGTGCGATGAGGGCCGCGATCCGAGGCCTCGGGGAGTGGCGTCCTGGGACGCTCCGGCGGAACTCCGATTGGCCCGCGGAGCTCGTGGCGTCGTGGGCGGCACGAGCCCCCAAGCCCGAGATCGCGAAGGTCGACGAGACGGCGCTCGTCGAAGCGCCCGACCTCACCGAGGCCGATCGCCTGAGCGCGATCGGCTTCGCGAAGGACATGGAGGATCCCTTCCTCTTCGCGCGCGAACGGTATGTGGCCGATCCCGCCGCCACCTCGGTCGACGCGTCCGTGCACGCAGGACGCGCGGCGCTCGAGGATGCAGGCCTCGCGCCCGAGGAGCTCGACGTCGTCATGGTCTGGGACGCCGTGCCCGATCGCCCGGGTTGTCCTGGAGCGCCGAAGGTCTGTGAGCGCCTGGGCGCGACGCGCGCCCACGGCTTCGACATCCAGCAGGCGTGCGCGTCGGTGATCTCCTCGCTCGAGCTCGCCGCGGCGCTCATCGAGTCCGGTCGTGCGCGCCACGTGCTGCTCACCCAAACGCACATCGGCCTGCGCATGGCGGGCTTCGAGGCTCCGATCAGCGTGAACGTGGGTGACCTGGGCACCGCGATCGTCGTGGGCCCGAGCGAGCGTGCCGGCGTGCTCACGACCTCGATCGTGAGTGACGGACGCTTCCGCGACGCGGTGCTCTTCGCGCGCGGCAAGGACGACGAGACCGACACGCCGTGGTTCGTGGCCGGCGGCCCCTTCGTGTTCGGCACCAAGGACCGCGCTGGTGCGCAGACGATGATGAAGGACACCGTGAAGATGGGCGCCCTGACCATCCGGGAGGCTTGCGAGCGCGCCGCCGTCTCGCCTCGGGACCTCGAGGTGATCGCTGCGCCTCATCCGCGCCGCTGGATCCCTGGGGCGATCGCCGAGACGCTCGGCCTCGCCTCCGAGCGCGCACCGCACACGTACGAGCACACCGCGCACGTCGGTGGCTGCGGGGCCGTCGCGAACCTGATCGAGGCGCGCAGGCGAGGCCTCTTGGGCGAGGGCACGCTCGTCGCGCTCTACGCGCAGGGCCAGGGCATGACGCGCGGCGCCGCGCTCGTGCGCTGGGGCCACGCGTGAGCCGCTCCGGGCGCGTGCGGCGGAGCGCAGCGCCCGCGAGCGGGCCTCTTCACTCCGGAACGCGGAAGACGACCTCGCCGGTCCGGAAGCGGGTCGTCGCCACGGCGGCCTTGTAGCAGCCGCCCGGCGCGAGCTCCTCGAAGCTCGCCATGTGCGTCGCGCCGTCGTCCCGCGCGCCCATCGGCACGACCCCGTAGGTCACGGGTGACGCGAAGCCCCTGGGGAACGCCTCCGTCGCGACGACCCAGTAGGCCGCGCCCATCACGACCTGGCCGGGGCCCGCGGGGATCCGCGCGCGGGGCGCCGTGACGTAGAGACCGAGCGCATCGCCGTGCTCGGCCGTATCCCACGAGAACGTCGTGCGGCCCATGTCGTCGGTGCCGAGCGTGATCGCCACCGCGCCGCTCGCGCCCTCGGGGCAGCCGGCGAGGGAGCTCTCGTGCTCGAGCCGGAACGCGACGTCGTCCACCACGAAGCCCGGACCCGTCATCGATACGGCTCCCTCCCCGAATTCGGCGCGTCCCTCGCCGCCGTCGTCGACCAGGTCGATGATCGTCCCGCGCGTGTCGGCGAAGCTCGGACCGATCGGCACGGGCAGGGGCGGCACGACGAGGCGATCTCCGTCGATCACGAATTGCGCTTCGAGCGTGAGGGATCGGCCGTAGTCGAGCGTCACGCGCGCGCCCGAGGGCGTCGGGCTTGCTTGAACGTCGACCGGCACCGGCGTGGTCACCGACGGATCGAAGCGACGGTTCATGAAGTCGAGCGCCGGGAGGTCGACCGTCCACACGTAGCGGCCCTCGAGGCGCACGTTGGGGGCTCGGGCCGTACTGAACCCGATCGTGCGCGCGCCGACGAGCGCGCGCGCATCGAACGACTCGAGCCCTTCGCCGAGGCGGACCTCGTAGCGGGCGGCGAAGCCCAGGGGCGTGCGGGGCTCGACGCGGACGTGCCGCCCATCCGCCTCGACGACGACGTCCGCGGCCACCTCGGCGCCCATGGCGTCGTGGAGCGTGATCGCGCCCACGCTCGCGGCGGCGTCCCAGACCGGCGCCGAGAACGAGAGGCGGATCGGCGCATCCACCGCCACCCGCGTCTGGTTGTTCTCCGGGCTCGAGGCGAGCACGAAGAAGTCCCGGGCCTGGAGCTCGCGGAGGTACACGAGGAGATCGCTCCGGTCGCCCTCGGGGAGCGTCACCGAGGTGCTGGCGAGCACGAGATCGAGCGCGGCCTCGAGGGTGCGCGCCTCGCCCCGCTTCATCCACGTGTTGTGCCTGTACGCGCCGACCAGCGAGGGCACATCGCTCACGCCGCTCGTGATCCCGCTCGGGAACGAGCTGCGGTTGGTCGAGAGCTCGCCGGCGTGGCAGCCGACGCAACCGCCGCGCGTCTCGAAGACCTCGCGGCCCCTGCGCGCGGCCTCGGACAGCGAGCCGTCGAGGTGGGTCGTGGCTCCTCCGGCCGGCGGCGGCAGGAGACCCGAAAGGTACGCAGTGAGGTCGAGCGCTTCCTCGGTCGTGGGCCGCACACCGACGTTGATGTTCACGGTGTACGCATAGTTGCGCACGCTGCTCAGGTAGCCGGCCCAGCCGAGCGGCGCGGTGCCCTCGAGCCAGAAGAACGGGCGAGAGAGGGCGTGCCCCTCGAGCGGGCCCGCGTTCCACACGAGCGTGTCTCCGCGCGCGTCCGCATGGCACGAGTTGCACGACCAGGTCTGCGCGAAATCGCGGCCTGCGCCCGTGAAGTAACGCTGTCCGCGCGCGACATCTTCGGGCCGGGGATCGTCCGCGAGCGGTGTCGTGCCGAGCACCTCGCCGCCCGCGGTGACCCGGGTCACCGAGAGTGCCTGCACGCCGTGCACGAAGAGCGTCTCGCCTCGGGCCAGGGCGTGGCGCGGTCGACCCGGGACCGAGACACGCTGCCGCTCCTCGAGCGAGACCGGGTCGAGGCCGACGACGAGGTCGGAGCTCTCCGCGGGAACCCACACCAAGCCACCGGCGAGCGCTGGTTGGTGCAGCGTGACGGCGGGGCCGGCGCTCGTGGGCTGTCGCGAAAGATCCGCCTGCACGCGCTCGGAGCCGGTGGCCGTGTCGTAGGCGGCGAGCACGTGCTGGAACGCGGCGTTGTCCGCGGTCCCGAGCGGCGACTCGGTGTCGTTGCGCAACGTGGCGACGTACAGCGTGGTGTCGTCGTCCGAGAGCGCGAGGGCGCCGATCGTCGAGCCGACCTCGAGCCAGGTCGCGCTCACCGCGCGGGTGGCCGTGTCGATCACGACGAGGTCGCGCTCTTCGCTCGCGGGATCGTCTTCGAAGGGGAAGCGCTGCGCCTGACCGCTGCGGTGGCTGGCCACGAAGAGGCGCGCGCCGTCGCGGCTCAGGGCGAGACCGAGCGGGTCGACGACGGCCGGGATCGTCGCCTCGAGGCGCCTCGCCTCGAGATCGACCACCGCGACGGCGTCTTCGGTGGCGAGCGTGACGTAGGCGCGGGCTCCATCCGGCGAGAGCACGAGGTTCGAGGGCTCGTCGCCGACGTGGATCGCATCGACGATCCGCGCGCTCTCGACGTCGAGGAGCCCGATCGTGTCGCTCGCCCGCTGTGCCACGACGGCGTAGCGCGCGCCCTCGTGGTGCGCGATCGCGACCGGCCAAGGGCCGACGACGATCTCCCCGAGGCGGGCTCCCTCGCTCGCCGACACGCGCGTGACCGTCGGCACGAGCGCGTTCGTGATCCAGATCTCGTCGCCCACGCTGACCTGCGAGCGGCTCGGATAGTACGAGAAGTCCTCGTAGGGGACGCCTCTGCCGTCGATCACCTCGAGGCTGCGGCGCGCCTCGCCGGCGGCGAAGACGTAGCGTCCCGTCTCGACGGGCGTGAAGCGGGACTGCCCCGCCTCGCGAACGACGACGTTCGTGTTCGCGGGCGGAGCTTCGAGGAGCGACCAGGCGAGGCTCCCGCATCCCCCCTCGAGCGAGAGCGTCGGGAGGTAGTACGTGCGGCCCGAGGGGAACCGCGTCGTCGGTTGCGCGTCGAGGGGCGCGACGATGCACGTCTCGGCAGGTGGCGCGCTGGCGCACGCGGCGAGGGCGGCGACAGGAAGGGAAGCGAGCGAGATCGTGAAGACGTGACGCATGGAGGCTCCGAGTTCGACGAGGCGCGCGGATGCTGGGGCAGAGGTCCCCAAAGCGGGAGCCTCTCGGCAGAAAAGGCCGGCGGTACAGGCCCGCAGAAAAGCAAGAGGCCGGGCTCTTGCGAGGCCGGCCTCTCGGGTCGGTGAGTCAGTCGATCCGGCTCGGCCCGTGGTGGGCTGAGCGAGCGCTTCTCGTCACGGAGTGAGGACGCCGCTCACGGCGTGCACGACGCCGTTGGTGCCGACGATGTCGGTCACCACGATGCCCTGGCCGTCCACCGTGGGCGGCGTGCCAGGAGCGAAGGGAAGCGTCGCGCCGTTCAGCGTCGGGAGCGGGGTCGCCGTGGTCGGCAGGCCCGCCGCGAGCACGATGCCCGGCGTGGGCGAGGCGAGCACGTGGTAGAGCAGGAGATCGCGCACGGCCGGGGCGTCGGTCGGAAGGCCACCGGGGAAGGCCGCAGTGAACGCCGCGTTCGTGGGCGCGAAGACCGTGAAGCGCGACTCCGGGGCGGAGAGCGCGCCGGCGACCGTGCCGCCGCCCGCGAGCGGCGCCGCGGCGCCGACCGCGGTCACGAGCGTGCTGAAGCCGCCCGCTTCGGCGATGTCGACGAGGTTCATGGGGAGGAGCACCTCGCCGACCACGTGCACGACGCCGTTGGTCGCGGGGATGTCCGCCGTGGCGACGGCCACGCCGTTGATGCGCGCGGTCGTGCCGTCGAGGCGTGCGAGGAGCGAGAGGCTCGGGGCCTCGGTGCCCACCGTGTAAGGGGCGTCAGCGAGCGTCGGGAGCGGCGCCGGCGTCGCGACGATCGCCGACGAGCGGACGGCCGATCCAACCACGTGGTAGAGGAGCACGTTCGTGAGCGCCTCACCGGTCGGCAGCGCCGGGAGCGCGGCGAACGCCTCGTTGGTCGGAGCGAAGACCGTGAACGGTCCTGCGCCGGAAAGTTCGTCGGCGAGCCCCTGGGACGCGACCGCGCCCGCGAGGGTCGTGAAGCCGGCGTAGCGGGCGATCGCCTCGACCGTCGGCGGCAGGAGCACCCGATCGATCACGTGAACGACGCCGTTGGACGCCTCGACGTCCGTCGTGGTCACGTCGGCGCCGCCCCGGACTTCGTTGCCGCCATTGATCGCGACACCGCCGGTGGTGGTGATGAAGAACGGCAGCCCCGCGATGCTGGTCTGCGCGCCGGCGGTGACCCGCGCGGCCGGGACCTCCGTGAGGAGGCCGTGGTAGAGCAGGATGCCGCGGAGCGTGTCCGGGGGATAGGCCATCACGGTCGCGAGCGGCAGGCCCGAGGCCTCGAAGGCCGCGTCGTTCGGCGCGAACACCGTGAAGGTGCCGGGGCCGCCGAGGACGTCGGCGATGGGCGTCGGAGTTCCCATGATCGGAACGGGCGAAGCGCGCAGGATGGCCGCCTCGAGAATCTCGAAGTCGTCACTGCCGACGACGATCTCGGCGATGGTCTGCTCGGTGTCCCCGCCCGTGTCCGGATCGGGGGTGCTGCCGGTGTCGTTGGGGGGCGCGCCCGTGTCGTCGCGATCGACGACCGCGGCGTCGGCCGTCGGGGTGGTGTTGTCGGGACAGCCGGCCAGTGCTGCAGAGCCGATCGCCACAAGTGTCAGCGGAGCCAAGTGAAAGCGGGTCGAAAGCGAGCTCGTCATGAAACCTCCCAGGACGCCCTTGTGCGTCGGCGCCAGGTCTGGGGTGGGCGGTCCTGACCGTCAAGCTTTTCGTTGGACGCCCCGAGGACATTGGCAAACGCGCGGTCGGGGAACAGTGTCTTTCGACGGCTCCGAGAGGTACCGATGAGCACCCAGACCTTCGAAGTTTTCTACGACGGTGACTGCCCCCTCTGCGTGCGCGAGATCGCCGCGCTGCGGACCCTGGACCGCCGGAACCGCGTGCGCTTCACCGACATCTCCGACCCCCGCTTCGACCCGGAGCGCGAGGGCCTGCCGTCTTGGCAGACCCTCATGGATCGGATCCACGGCCGAAGGCTCGCGAGCGGAGAGGTCATCGAGGGCGTCGAGGTGTTCCGGGCGCTCTACGAGGCCGTCGGCCTCGGCCTCCTCGTGCGCTGGACCCGGGTCGGGCCGGTCGACCGGCTCCTCGGCGCCGCGTATGCCGCGTTCGCCTCGCGTCGCCTGCGCCTCACCGGCCGCTGCGACGCGGCCGGATGCGCGCTGCCCCGTCGGCGGGACGAAGGGCTCGTCGCATGAGCACGAAGGGACCGCCCGACGCGGCGGGCTCGCGCACGTTTCCCATGCGGGTCGTGACGCGCAGGACCGGCCTCAGCGCCGACGTCGTGCGCGTCTGGGAGCGGCGCTACGCCGCGATTACGCCCGATCGCACCGACGGCAACGCCCGGCGCTACTCGTCCGCCGACATCGAGCGGCTGACGTGCTTGCGGGACGCCGTCGCCGCGGGGCACTCCATCAGCGCGATCGCGAACCTCCCCGACGCCGCCCTGCGCGCGCTCGCGCAGCCAGCGAACGCCGCGACGGAGACGAACCCCACGCTCGGGCCTTACCTCGAAGCGATCGAGCGGCTCGACATGCCGCGCGCGGAGGCGATCCTCGCCCGCGCCTCGCAACTGCTCGGCCCGCGCCAGGTCGTCCACGAGCTGGTGATCCCTCTCCTGCGCGAGGTCGGGGAGCGATGGCACGCCGGCGACCTCAGCATCGCCCAGGAGCACGCGGTCTCGGCCCAGGTGCGGGCGCACCTCGCGACGCTGGTGCGCAACACTGCGCTCCCTACGGGCGCACCCCGCATGATCTTCGCGACCCCGCCCGGGCACCGCCACGAGATGGGCGCGTTGATGGCTGCGGTCCTCGCGTCCTCGCGCGGCGTGAGCCCCGTGTATCTGGGCCCGGACGTGCCCTTCGAGGAGCTCGCGCTCGCCTGCAAGCGGGCCCGCGCCGAGGTGGTCGTGCTCTCCGTGTTGCTCGAGAAGAGCGATCCGCTCGAGCGCCGCCGCGAGGTCAAGGGCCTCGAGGCGCTCTCGCAGGACGTCGAGGTGTGGCTCGGTGCGCCGGCCGGTCACCCCGCGCTCGAGGCCAGCGGGATCCGACCGATGAATGATTTCCTCGCCTTCGAGGCGGCCCTCACGCACCGCCACGGCAGCGCGACGATGGCCTGACCCGACCGCCGATCCTCGCGCAGGCGAGTCGCGGACCGAGGTACGCTCCGGCATGCTCTCGTCTCGGCACTTCGTGCCAACGACCGTCGCGCTCGGGGCCTGCGTCGTTTTGATCTCCGCGTGCTCGCCGAGCGAGCCGACGGTCCGAGGTTCCGCCGGCGGTGCCGCCGGCGGTGGCGCGGTCGCTGCGCGCCCGGTCGCGGGCGAGCCCTCGCGAGAGGGCTGGAACGATGCGCAGATCGACTGGATCTCGCACGAGGACGCGATGGCCCGCGCCCGCCGCGACGGGCGGCCGGTGATGGTCGTGATGCACGCGGACTGGTGCGGGCACTGCCGCAACTACGCGCACGTCTTCGAGGATGCCCGCATCGTCGAGCGATCGCGCCGGATGCTGATGGTCCGCCTCGACGTGGACGCCGAGCCCGAGCTCGCGTCGCGCTACGCGCGCGACGGCACGTACGTCCCACGCACGTACTTCGTCGGCGCCGACGGCCGCATCCTCGACGTCGACGCCCGCCGTCCCCGCTACCAGCACTTCTTCGACGAGAACGACCCCGCCTCGCTGCTCGCCGGGATGGACGCGGCCCTCGCGCGCTGAACCGCCGTTCACCGAAGCGCGGCGCCCCGGTCAGCGATGCTACACAGGATCGGCGAGACGCCGATCCATGTGTAGCCCTTCTTCCCGGCAGGTCTGATGCAGACCCGCCCCCCGCCCGGCGGCTCGGGGCCCCCCACCCAACTCCGCTCCGCGAAACAGAATCGCTGCGACGCGGATGATCCACTCTCTCGGCGATTCTGTTTAGGGCGCCGCGTCGTTCAGTGCGACCGGCTCGGCGCCTGCGTCGGGGGCCGCGCCTTCTGCGGCCGCGGCGAGCACCTCGATGCCCGCCCCGAAGCGCGCTCGGATGTACGCGAGCACGGCGCGCGAGCGCGCCTCGCCGAGCACGTCGCGGTGCGCCGGCATGACGCCGATCTCGCCTCGGCGGCCTTCGAGGATGGAGACGAGCAAGCGCTCGTCCGGTTGGGTCAGGGGCCCATCGGGCGCGGTGAAGTTCGCGCCCGTGGCGCCGCCCGCGCCGCGCCCATCGACGCCGTGGCACGCGATGCAATGCGCCCTGAAGGTCTGCTCGGCGGGGTCCTCCGTGGGGATCGCGCGCTCGATCTCGAGCCGCGCGACGGGCCACTGCGAAGGATCGCGCGGCGGCGGCTCGGCCAGACACCCGGGCAGAAGCGCGCCGACCACGGCGAGCGCGCCGGTGCGCGCGGCGCCGGCCGCCGTGGTCCGCAGCGCGCGTGTCACAGGGCCCCGAGGACGTGCTCCGCGCCCCAGCGCGCGAGGCCGTAGATGGAGATCTGCGGGTTGACGCCGCAGGCCGTGGGGAAGACGGATCCGTCGATCACGAAGAGGTCGTCCATCGCGTGGTGCCGCAGGGTGCGCGAGTCCACGACGCTCCGCGCCGGATCGGTGCCCATCGCACAGCCACCCATGCAATGCGCGACGAAGACGGGAACCTCGCACGGGCCCCAGCGTGCTGCGTCGAGCCGGCGATCGATCTCGTCGGCCGAGCTTGCGTACACGCCGTGCGACGTGAACGTCTGCCGCGCTCCGGCCGCGAGCTGAATCCGCATGGCGGCGGCGCATGCGTCCCGCAAGGCCCGCGAGAGGCGCGGAGTCCACTTGTAGTCGATCACCGGCCGGCCTCCGCTGCCGATCGAGATCGACGCGCCCTCGTCGGGATCGCTGGTGTCGAAGCCGTCGTGCAGGAGCACGCCGGTGAGCGAGCTGTAGGGCAGGAGCTCCATCTGCGCGTGGCGCTCGGCGCCGAGCGCGTTGCCGATGCTGCCGAGCGTCATCGGGAACATCGGCGCGCCCTCGATGAGGAAAGGCATGCCGCCGTCCTCTCTCACGACGAACTCGTCCGAGTAGACGTACTGCGGCGAGCCGACGAAGGGCTCGATGCGCTCGGCGTGCACGCCGACGGCGCCCACCGCCGGATGCAAGAAGGTGCGCTTTCCCGTGCGGCCGCTCGGATCGAGGCCCGAGCGCAAGAGGACCGCGGGCGAGTTGATCGCGCCGCCCGCGAGCACCGTCGCGCGCGCACGCACCGTGATCGTCCGCCCGTTGAGGCGGTCGGTCTCGGGGTCGCGCACTCTGGCGATCACGCCGGTCACGTGGCGATGGTCGTGGGTGAGCCGCTCGACCCAGGCGTTCGCGTAGACCTCCGCGCCGGCCCGCACGGCCTCGGGGATGTACGTCACGAGCATGCTCTGCTTGGCGTCGATCACGCAGCCCATGCCGCAATAGCCCGTGTGCGCGCAGTTCTTGACGTTCCGGAAGAGCAAGTCCTTGTGCCAGCCGAGCGCGTCGAGGCCGCGCCAGGTGACCAGGTTGTTCGCGTTGACCTGGTCGAGGCGCATCGCCTGCACGTTCAGCCGCCGCTCGATCTCCTCCCAATGCGGGACGAGGGCCGCGTGCGTCAGGCCCTCGACGCCGTGGTGCTCGGCCCAATGCTGCATCACGCGCTCGGGCGTCCGGAAGCACGTCGTCCAGTTCACGACGGTCGTCCCACCGACCGCGCGGCCCTGCAAGATCGCCATGCTCTGGTCGGCGGTCGCGCGCCCGCCCTGCTCCTGGTAGAGCCGCGAGAACATGTTCGCCTCGGTCATGTCGAAGCGCGCGCTGACGTGGTAGCCGCCGTCCTCGAGCACGATCACGGACTTTCCGGCGGTGGCGAGGCGCTGCGCCACCACCGCGCCGCCAGCTCCCGAGCCGATGACGCAGACGTCGCACTCGAGCGTCCGGTCCTCGCGGACGTGTGCGCCGGTGTGGATGGTCACGCGCGGTCCTCGATCGGGGCGAGCAGCGCGTCGAGGTCGACGAGCTGCTCGGCGTAGGCGCGGCGCAAGGCCGCGTGGTCGAGCGTTCCGGGATAGCCGAGGCTCGGCCACGCGCGCGGATGGCCGTAGTAGAGCGCGGTCGTGAGGCCCATCAGGGCGCGCGCGATCGTGCGCTGGAGCGCGAGCGGGGAGTCCCGCCACGCGAGGAGCGTACGGTCCTGCAGCTCGGGCTCGAGCTGCGTGAACGGGCGGGTGCGCTCGAAGACGAGGGCGCCGACGAGGCCGCTCTCGAAGATCGCGAGCACGGTCTTGACGTCTGCGATCTGCTCCGGTTCGCAGCGCGCGAGGAAGCGGTCGGCGAGGAGGCCCACCTCGACCCCATCGGCGCCGGGCACATCGGGCCCGGGAGGCGAGCAGACCCGCGCAGCGACGGCCGCGACGACCGCGTGCTCGTCCAGCGTGAGGACGCGCAGCACCTCGGTCGGTGGGGCGGGGCGCCGGGTGCGTTGAAGCGCGATGCCGAGGCCGCCGAGCCCCGCGAGCGTCATACCGCCGAGCGCGCCGAGCGCGAGCCGGCGGCGTGAGACCATGTGCAGGGCCTGAGCCGGAGTGTCGGGCGTCTGGGGCTCGGACATCGCCTGTCTCGTGAAACACGCCGCCGCGCGGCGCTTGCGAAGCTCGAGTCTCGGGCCGCGTCCCGGTTCGGTCAATGGTTTGCTTGCGTCGTCGTGGTCTTCGACGACACCATGGGGAGGTGAGGATCTTGTGCTCGTTTCTCTTGGCCTGCGCGCTGGCTCACGGCGCCCGTCCCGTGTCGGCCCAGGCGCCTGCGCCTTCCAGCTCCGCGCCGGCCCCCGCGGCATCTCCGGCCGCCGATCCCGCCACGACGGCCGCGGCCCGCGCCCTCTTCGAGCGCGGCGTCGCGGCGGCCGACGCAGGCGACCACGCGACGGCGGCTGAGCTCCTCGCGCGCTCCCACGCGCTCCGCGCATCGCCGGTGGTCGCCTTCAACCTCGCGGAGTCGCTCGTCGTGCTCGGCCGCCTGGTCGAGGCGTCCGAGACCTTGGCCGGCGTCGAGCGGGACGCGACCCACGACGAGCTTCGGGTGGCTGCCGCGGAGCTGCGCGCGGAGCTCGCGCGCCGCATTCCGCTCGTCACCGTGGTCGTCCGTCCCACGGACACCGAGGTCTAGGTGCGGCTCGATGGGACCGCGCTCGCTCCCGCGCTCCGGGGGATCGCGACTCCCACCGACCCCGGCGTGCATGTGGCGACGGCGCTCCGCGATGGCGAGGAGATCGCCCGCGCCGAGGCGAGCCTCGCCGAGGGGCAGAGGGCCGAGCTGGCGCTGCTCGTTCCTGCGCCGGTGGCGCCGCCTCCGGTCTCCGAGAGCGGAGGAGACGACACCGCCCTCATCGCCGTGCTCACCGGCGTGGGCGTGCTCGTGGTCGCCGGGCTCGCCGTCGGGCTCGGGGTGGGGCTCAACCAGGGAGGCGGACCGGTCGAAGGAAACCTGAGCCCCCCGATCTTGAGGTTCGGACCGTGAGACCCTTCGCGCGCCTCCTGCCCTGGTCGCTGCTGATGCTCGCCGCGGGCTGCAACCCTCGGCCGGTGACGGAAGTCGTCCTCGTGGTGCACACGACCTACGAGGTCCCTGGAGCCCTCGACCGCATCCGCATCACCGCGAGGCGAGAGGGCCCGGCGGGGACGCAGACCTCGGAGGGTCCGTGGGTGGACGCGCGCGAGCCCCGCGTGCTCGGCCTCGTTCACGAGGGCGGCCCGCTCGGCCTCACGGTCCACGTCGATGGCTTGAAGTCGAGGGACGGGGGCGCGCCGAGCATGCTCGTCCAGCGCGAGGCGCGCGTCGACTTCGTCCCCGGCCAGATCCGCCGCCTCGACGTCTGGCTCGTGCCGGAGTGCGCCCGCATGCGCTGCGGCATGGAGACCTGCGATCTCGGTGCCTGTCGCCCGGTCGAGGTCGCCGCCACCGAGCTCGCCGTCTGGACGGGCTCGGTTGGCGACCACGACGGTGGGCTGCGCATCGACGCCGTCGATGCCGGCGCGCCCCTCGATGCCGGCGCGCCCCTCGATGTCAGCACGCCCGTCGCTGCCGGCGCGCCCGTTGATGCCGTGACCCCTGCGGACGCGTGGGACTGCTGCGGTTCGCGTCTCGAGAACGTGACCGCGAGCTCGTGCGCCACAGGCAGTTGCACGTTCACCTGCGCCGCGCACTTCGCGGACTGTGACAGCCGCGCCGACAACGGCTGCGAGAGGTCGCTCGCGGGACGCGGCGACTGTGGCGAGTGCGGCCGCCGCTGTGGGTCAGGGACCATGTGCCAGCTCAGCGGCGAATCGTACGACTGCGTTTGAGCGAAGACGATGCGGCCCCAGGCACCCCCAACGAGGCACGCTCGCCGCATGAGGCATCCCGCGCTCGCATCGCTCTTCGCCCTCGCCGCGGGGTGTGCGCCGGCGCCGGTGACCCAGGTCGTCGTCGTGGTGCACACGAGCTACGCGGTCCCGCGGTCCCTCGATCGCGTCCGCATCACCGCGAGGCGAGAGGGCCCGGCGGGGACGCAGACTTCGGAGGGTCCGTGGGTGGACGCGCGCGAGCCCCGCGTGCTCGGCCTCGTTCACGAGGGCGGCCCGCTCGGCCTCACGGTCCGCGTCGATGGCTTGAAGTCGAGGGACGGGGACGCGCCGAGCTTGCTCGTCTGGCGCGAGGCGCGCTTCGACTTCGTCCCCGGCCAGAGCCGCCGGCTCGACCTCTGGCTCGTGCCCGAGTGCGAGGGTCGGTCCTGCGCGGAGGGCGAGACCTGCGACCGCGGAGCATGCGGTCCGGTGAGCACGGCGCTCGCGCCGTGGACGGGCTCGATCGGCGACTACGACGGTGGGATGCCCGCCGACGGCGGAGTCCCGGCCGACGCGCGCGAGCCCTTCGAGGCCGGAGCGAGCGATGCCGGGACCGATGCAGGCGGCTCGCCGCCGGACGCGCCCGACGCGGTCCGAGACGCCGGCGGGCCCGACGCGGTGGCCTGCGGGCCGGTGGTCGCGGAGGCATGCAACGCCCGCGACGACGACTGCGACGGCCTCGTCGACGAGGACGCGTGCGGCGGGACGATCGGGCCCGCGACCGTCACATGCACCGCCCTCGCGCACCGCGGGCACGTGTACCAAATCTGCCGAGTCACCGGGATGGGCCTCGCGTGGGGGGCGGCTCGGATGGCGTGCGAGTCGCGGCCGCCCTACGCGCTCGTACGGATCAACGACGCGGACGAGAACATGGTCCTCGCGGGGGCGCTGGGCCCGGACGACGCCTGGATCGGGCTCGACGACCTCGTCGACGAATCCACCTTCCGCTGGATCGATGGGGCGGAGCTCGGCCCGTATGCGCCGTGGGACGGGGGCGAGCCCTCGAGCAGAAACCCGTCGGGCCGGGACCAGGACTGTGTCTCGACGAGGCGCGCGGCCTGGGAAGACCGGGCGTGCGACGGGCCGGTCTCGACGTTCGTGTGCGAGGCGACCGTCGTCCGGTGAGGGGGCGCCGTGCCCGTCGTCGTTCCTGCGCCGGGTATCGCTGAGACCGTGGATCGGGCCCTTCGGGCCCTCACACGGGCAGCTGCGGGCCCGCCGGCTCCGCCGCGCGCGGCAGCGTCTGGAGATAGGCGCGTGCGGCGCGCTCGGTGCTGTCCATGGCGCGCTGCACCGCGGGGAGCGCAGAGACGTCCTGCTCGAGCCGCTCCGCCGCGGCCGAGAGCGCCGCGAAGCCCATCGTGCCGCTCGTGCCCTTGAGCTTGTGCGCGAGCTTGTTCAGCGCAGCGTCGTCGCCGCGCGAGGCAGCCCCCTCGATCTCTCCGAGCTGGGACCGCACCTGCACGAGCGCGTCCTCGACGAGCGCTGCCCCCTCGCCCTCGGGCAGCAAGCTGACGAGCTCGCCGATCCGTCGCAGCTCGAGCGTCTCGGGGGGTACCGCGGAGTTGCGTGGCGCGGTGCCGTTGCCGTCGCGTGTCACGAGGGTGCGCCGCGCGGGTGCCATGCCGAAGTGGGCCATCGCGTCGCGGATGACCTGCTCGAGGCGGCTCGTCTCGATCGGCTTGTGGAGATAGTCGCGGAGCCCCGCCTCGAGGGCAGCCTGCCGATCCCGCTCGCTGGTCGAGGCCGTGAGCGCCACGAGGTAGGGGTGGGGCTTGGGCCGGGCGAGGATCGCCCGCGCCAGCTCGGGCCCCGAGGTGCCCGGCATGTTCATGTCCAGGAACGCGAGCGTGAAGCGGCCTGCCTCGAGCGCGGCGAGCGCCTGTTCGGCGGTCGCCGCCGCCTCCGCCACCACGCCGAGGCGCTCGAGCAAGAGGCGCGTCGTGAAGCGGTTGATCTCGTCGTCGTCGACCACCAGCGCGCGGACGCCGCGGAAGGAGGCGTGCCCTCGGATCGGCGCGGCCTCCTCGGGCTCGTCGAGCTGCTCGAGCACCGTGAGCGGAAGCGTGATCTCGAACGTGCTGCCGCGGCCGAGCTCGCTCGCGAGGCTCTCCTTGCCCCCCAGGCAGTCGACGTGGTGCTTGACGATGGAGAGGCCCAGGCCGGTACCGCCCGCGCGCCGAGGCCCGGTCTGCTCGAAGGGGGCAAAGACCCGCGCGATGTCCGCGGCGGGGATGCCGACGCCGCTGTCGATCACCGAGATGATCACCGACGAGCGCTCGCCGCTCCAGCGCACGCGGAGCTCCACCGCGCCCTTCTCCGTGAACTTGATGGCGTTCGAGACCAGGTTCGAGATGACCTGCCTCAGGCGCAGGGCGTCGCCGTCGAGCGCTTGGGGCACGTCGTCGGCGACGTCCACGCGCAGCTCGATGCCCTTGCTCGCGGCGGTCGGTCGGAAGAGGATCGCGAGGTCCCCCGCGAGATCGCGGAACGAGAACGCGCTCTTCTCGAGGCGCAGCACGCCCCGCTCGAGGGCCTCGAGGTCGAGCACGTCGTTGACGAGCAAGCGGAGCGCCTCGGCGCTCGCCCGCATGTTGCGGACGATCTCGCGCTGCGAGGCGTCGAGCGACGTGGACTCGAGCACGGCCGAGAGGCCCACGAGGCCGCCGAGGGGCGTGCGCAGTTCATGGCTCATCACGGCATAGAAGTTCGCGCGGTTCTGCGCGGCCGCACGCTCCGCGGCACGCGCGGTCTCGAGCTTGCGCGCCAGCGCCTCGGCGCGCTCGGCGCGGTTGTCCGCCCGCGCCTGCTCACCCTCGAGCAGGCGGCGATGCTGGAGGATCCAGAGGACCATGGTCGTCGCCGCCGCGAGCGAGCTCGCGCAGAGCGCGAGGCTTTCCATGAGCGGTCTGTGCTCGTGGACCAGGAGCGCCACCAGCAAGCCGGCGCCCCCGACGCCCCACGCGGTGCTCGCGGTGCGGCCGCTGGTCTGCGTCGCGGACAAGAGACCCGGAAGGCCGAGAACGAGAAAGGGCGAAGTGAGCCCCCCTGTGTTCCACGACGCGATGACTGCCGCGAGCAGGCTCGCGAACGTCGCGAGATGCACGGCCACCGTCCCGTGCCCCGGATGGAGACGGTCGGAAGCGAGCATGACGAGCGCCGCGACGAGCGCGGCGCCTGCCTCGACCGGCGTCGTGAACGCCAGCGCGAGCGCCGACGCCAGCGCCCAGGCCACGGCGCTGGCGCGGAAAATCACGCGCGGCGGCGCCAACAGGTTCGGTCGCGGAACCGGCAGATCGCGGCCCGTCGTTTCTTCGCGTTGCTGCGTGCGAGAGAGCGCCAAGACAACGTCCACAGTACACAGAGTTGGTGCGGTTGTGGATCGCGCTGCGCGGTCCTCGGGCGTGTACGTGCGCAAGCCGCTCTGTGAGTTCGCCCACCGCCGAAGGCGCACGGTGTCCACGTGGAGCCGCGCGCGTGGGTAGAACCGCTCCTGCCATGCAGCGAACCCTCAGTGCGATCTCCGGCAACTCGCAGCGTCTCGACGGGGGCGCGATGTTCGGCAACGCCCCGAGGCCGGTCTGGGAGAAGTGGATCTCCGCCGACGAGCGGCACCGCATCCCGCTCGCCTGCCGCGCGATGCTGATCGAGGAAGAGGAGGGCGGGCGCACGCGCCGGGTTCTGTTCGAGACCGGGATCGGCGCGTTCTTTCCTCCCAAGCTCCGCGACCGATTCGGCGTCGTCGAGCCGGGGCACGTCCTGCTCGCGAGCCTCGCGGCGCTCGGCTTGAGCGACGCCGACATCGACGTGGTCGTGCTCTCCCACCTGCACTTCGACCACGCTGGCGGTCTCCTCGCGCCCTACGAGGAGGGCGCCACGCATCGCCTGCTCTTCCCGCGCGCGACCTTCGTCGTGGGCGAACAGGCCTGGGCGCGCGCGATCGCGCCTCACGCGCGCGACCGCGCCTCGTTCATCCCGGAGCTCATGCCGCTCCTCGAGGGCAGCGGTCGGCTCGAGCGCGTCACGGGCGAGCGCAGCGTCGCGCTCGGGGACGCCTACCGACTGCACCGCTCGAGCGGGCACACCCCCGGCCTCGTGCTCGCCGAGGTCGAGAGCGCCGACGGCGCGATCGTGTTCGCGTCGGATCTGATCCCGGGGCGCCCCTGGGTGCATCTGCCGATCACGATGGGCTACGACCGCTTCCCCGAGCTGCTCATCGACGAGAAGCGCGCGCTGCTCGAAGACCTCGTCGCGCGGGGCGGCCGGCTCTTCTTCACCCACGACGCCGAGGTCGCGATGTCGCGCGTGGCGCGCGACGAGCACGGCCGCTTCGGCGCAGGCCAGAGCTGGGCTGCTCCGAACCGCCTCGCCATTTGAACGATTCAGGCTCGACGCCGGTGGCGCACTCTCTGCCCGAGGGCCCATGCGGCGAGCGCAAACGTGGCGAGGAGCACGGCCCCGGTCGGTGCGCGCCGCCCGGAGCCCGGCGCGCGACAGCCGCAGCCGCCGCCGGGCGCGCACGTCAGGTCGAGCCCGCCACGCGGCGTGGGGTCGCAGGCCGCCGGAAGCGACCCTGGCGGGTACATGGTGCAGAGCGCGTCGGTGTCGTCGGCCGTCAGCGTCCGCTTGATCGTCTCGCCAGCCGGCGCGCTCGCGTGCATCGTCGCAAGCGGATCGTCGGGCGTGTGCGCGATGCCGAAGTAGTGTCCCGCCTCGTGCGTGAGGACGTTCTGGAAATCGATGCGCCCGTCGGTGCAGCCTGCCTCGGGGCAGAGAGTGAACGAGCCTCGCGACTCGTTGATCTCCATGTCAGCGTCGTAGATCTCTCCGCTCTCGGGCGCGTGCCAGACGTAGGTCACGGCGTACGCGCGCGGGTCGTGCCCGCGATCGGAGCTCCAGCCCCCCCGCACGAACACGATCGAGTGCACGTTGCGACCCTGGCTGTGGTGAACGGACTCGGTGCAGAGGTTCGTCTCGGTCAGCACCTCGACGTCGAGGCCGGCCGTCATCCCGCCGCAGTCGACGTTCATCCAGGTCGCGAACGAGGTCTCGAGCGTCGCGCGCACCTGATCGATCGTGAGGTCGGTCGGCGGGAGGGCCTCCGAGATGGAGATGGACGTGCAGCGGCGCCGCCATGCGAGCGGGTGGATCCCCTCGTGGTTCGCCGCGAGCACGCAGGGTTCCTCTGGGCTCGGACGGAGGTTGCCGGTGACCATCTGGCACCACGCACGCGCGTGGCCCGGGGCCAGCCCGAGCGCCGACGCGAGCGCGAACAGCGCCCCGAACGCGGCGGGTCGGAGGCGCCGACACAGCTCAACCACGCGGGCGCTCCGCGATGAGCGCGCGGATCTCGTCGAGCAGCTCGTCGCGCGCGCGCGGCACCGCGAGCGCGCCGTCGGCCGGAGCGAGGCTCCCATCCGCTCCCCGCGTCACGAGCTCGAGCCCGGCACCCCCTGGAAGGGCCACCTCGACCCCGCCGCGGGTCGTGAGCGGCAGGACTCCTTGGGCCATGCCGACCGGGCGCAGCACTTCTCCCTCGCGCATCTGCACGCGCCGCGCGAAGAGCACGACCGACTCGCCCGTCTGGAAGACGGCTTCTCCCTCGACCCGCAGGCCGAGGTCTCCGACGACGCCGCCGAGGCGGAGCACGCTGGTCGTGCTTCCGGCCGCGAGACCGCCGAGGAGCGACTCCTCCACCCGCACGGTCACGTCCGTCACGATGCGGCCCTGGGCGTCGTAGCGCGAGCGCTGACCTTCCACCCGGGCCACGAGGATCACGTCTGCCTCTGCAGTGAGCTCGGAGAGGTCCATCGCCTCGACGACCGAGGCGAGCGCCCGCTCCGCGGGCAGGGCTGTGAGCGGGACCGTGAAGAAGAGCGCGAGCACCAGCGCGACGGTCGTACGCATGGCTCGCATGATGGGCAGCGCGGGCGCCCCCGCGCAAGCGCGTCTCTCGAGAGCCAGGAAACGAACGAGCCCGCCGGGTGGGCGGGCTCGCTCGAGGTCGAGGTTGGAAGCGAGGGGCTGCTCGGCCCCTACATCCAGCTCATTCCGCGCGGGACGTGATGATGAACTGCACGCGCCGGTTGCGCGCCCGACCGCCGGCCGTGATGTTCGGGCCGATCGGGCGGGTGTCGCCGTACCCGCGCGCCGTGAGACGGTCGGCCGCGACGCCCGCGGTCACGAGCCACTGTCGGACCGCGTCGGCGCGCTCCTGGCTCAGCGTCATGTTGCGTTCCGAGCCGCCGCGGTTGTCGGTGTGTCCCTGGATCTCGATGCCCGAGATCTCCGGATGCCGCATCAGCGTGTCGGCGATTTCCGTCATCAGCGGGATCGAGTCGGGCAGGATCTCGGCGCTGTCGGTCGCGAAGTTGATCTGCCGCCGGATCGTCAGCTCGCGGTCTCGGAGCTGGACCTGAGAGCGCGTCGGACGCGCCACGACGGTGATCGCGGGCTCGGCGGTCTCGCGGGCGCGGACCTCGAAGCTCGAGGTGGTGATGAGGTAGGCGTCGGATTCGATGCGCGCCTGGTAGTTGCCGGGCGGCAGGTTCTGCCGCGCGAAGCCGCCGTTCGGGTCGGTGAGCGCCGTGAAGGCCTGCGGCCCCGTGACGTTGACGCTCGCGCCCGCGACCGGCTGCCCGCCGTCACCGACGACGCGGCCACGCACCGAGCCCACGCGCGGAAGCGCCTCGAGCGAGCAGCTCACGTTCACGTCTCCGCCAGCCTCGGGGACCGTGCCGGCGCACTCGCCCGCGCGGTAGTCGGGGTGGGCGATCGAGAACCGGACCTGGCCGGGCGCAAGCTCGTAGGTCGCGAACCGACCGTCGCTCCCCGTCGAGAGCGCCGTGAGCTGCGTGCCCGGGAAGGACACGACGGCGCCGCCGATGCCCGTCGTGGTGCCGCGCTCGACGACCGTGCCGAGGATGCGACCACGCACCGGCGGCGGGATGCGAACCTCGACCGTGCGCTCGACCTCGCGCTCGATCACCTCCGCCGGCGGCGGCACCGTGTCGACGGCGTACGAGAGACCGAAGTAGACGTTGTAGGGCGCGTTGCCCGCGAGCTCACGCACGAACCTCTGGCCCGAGGTGGCGATGTCGACGGCGAGGAGGATGCCGAAGCCGCGGACCGGCGGCTGAACCCGCACGCCCAGCGTCAGCGTCGACGGCACGGCATCGAACCCCGCGTCGCTCATGCAGCCGTCCACGACGCCACGGGCCACGAGGTCACGCTCCGAGGGGACGACGAGACAGACGTAGCCGCGGGAGTTCACGGGCGCCTGCACCACCCACTCGGCGATCGGCGAGACGTAGAAATTCTCCATCACGAGGATGGGCGCCTCGAAGCCGAGCGCGATGTCCACGAAATCGGTGCGGTTGATGTTCAGCGCGAAGCGCTCGGCCCGCGTGAGCAGGTGACGGTCCTCTTCGCAGTTGTAGCCCTCGGTGTAGCAGGGCGCCGTCATCGTCCCGTCTGGGGTGCGGCCGGGCCTGCGTGCGTCGGGCCCGGTCGTCGGCAGCGCATCGTAGCGGGCGCGCTCGACCGCGTCGGTCAAGACGGCGGAGCGATCGTAGAAGTAGCTGAGGTTGAAGCGCGCGATCAGCGGGATCTCGACGCCTTCGAGCGCCCGGAAATCCGCCGACGCGTTGAAGCGGAAGTTCAGGCTCGTCGAGTCGAGCACGAGGCCGATGTCGCCGACCGTGTTGAGGAAGTGGACCCCGAAGTCGCCACCGAGGACGAGCCACGGCAGCACCTCGTAGTAGCCCTTGAGGCCGAACGTCGAGTCACCGAGCACCTGGAAGAGCCCCGGCGACTCCGTGTCGTTCGAGTTCGCGTAGCTGCGGATCGACCCGTAGATCTCGAGGAAGTCGAACGGCGTGTAGCTGAGCGAGAGCGCGCCTCCGATGTGGCGGTTCTCGTCGGAGATCATCGGGTCGCTGCCTGGCGTGCGCAGGAAGCCGCTCTGGATGAAGAAATCGGTGAGGAGCTGCACCCGGAACGTCTGCGAGGGCCCCGAGCCCGCGTCCGCCACGTGAAGGCCGCCGACCGTCCCGTTGTAGGTGTTGTGAAGAACGAAGCGCCGCTGCCTCCACGCGCGCGAGCCGCTGGCGGA
>JBKDQC010000303.1:0-4031 GCA_046342295.1 Deltaproteobacteria bacterium
GGAACCGCTCGGTACGATACCTTCTTGGCCATGGGGACGACCTCCTTCGCCCCGATTCTCGTCGGGATCTCGAGGCGTCCCCATGCTTGCTACAGACGACTACGATCCGAGAACGCTGGGCTTCTGCGGGTCCATTGACGCGATGCCTCCCGGGCGCCTGACGACGTCGATCCCGCCCCAGACCGCGGACGCCGAGCGCGCCGCGTGGCGCTTCCTCGTGCTCATGGCGGTCGTCGCGATGCTCGGCGACGTCTCGTACGAGGGCGCCCGCAGCATCTCTGGCCGCTACCTCTCGCTCCTGGGCGCGAGCGCGACCGTCGTGGCGCTCACCGCGGGCCTGGGCGAGCTCGCAGGCTCCGGGCTCCGCGTGCTCACCGGCTGGCTCGCGGATCGGACGCGCGCGTGCTGGCCGCTCACGATTCTCGGCTACTCGACCAACCTCCTGGCGATCCCGACGCTCGCGCTCTGCGACGCGTGGCAGGCAGCCGCCGTGCTCGTCGTCCTCGAGCGCATCGGCAAGGCCATCCGATCACCGTCGCGCGCGGTGCTCCTCTCCCACGCCGCCGATCGCCTCGGTCCCGGCAAGACGTTCGGCCTCGACGAGCTCCTCGATCAGATCGGCGCGGTCGCGGGGCCGCTGCTCCTGGCCGGCGCCATGTGGCTTCGCGCGGGAGAGCCCGATCTCGCTCGCTACCGGCTCGCCTTCGTCGTGACGCTCGTGCCGGTGCTGCTCAACGTCGCCCTCGCGCTCTTCGCACGCTCGCGCTTCCCGAGCCCTCAGGACTTCGCGCCGAAGGTGGCGCCGAGCGACCCTGTCCACGCCAAGCGCGCGCTCCGCGTCTACCTCGTCGCGGTCGCTCTGCTCGGCGCAGCGTTCGTCGACTGGGCGTTGGTGGCCGTGCACGTCGGCCGCTCGGGCCTCCTCGACGAGGCATGGGTGCCGACGCTCTACGCGATCGCGATGGGCCTCGACGGAGCCGCGGCGCTGGTCTTCGGACACGCCTACGACCGCCGTGGCGTGCGCGTCCTCTCCGTCGCGTGCCTCGCGCTCGCGCTGAGCTCGATCCTCGTGTTCGCGACGAGCGGCCTCGTTCCCATGCTCGCCGGCGTCGCGCTCTGGGCCGTCGCGCTCGGGGGCCTCGAGTCCATCGCGAAGGCCGCCATCGCCACGCTCGTTCCCCGGTCCGAGCGCGGCGCGGCCTACGGTCGCTTCTACGGCGTCCTCGGCGTCGCGTGGTGGCTCGGCAGCTTCGCGCTCGGCCTGGCCTACGACGTCGCTCCGTGGTGGTGCGGCGCGATCACCGCCGCGCTCGCGCTCGCGGCGGCGATCGTGCTCTTCCGCGTGGAGGCGCCTGCGACGGAGCGCCCTGCGACTTGATGGCAGGTCTCATCCGGAGCCCTTGTGCACGAGCACGGGCTCGAGGACCGAGACCACGCGCACGAGCGCGCGCTCGGCGCGGAGCACCTCGTCGAGATCCTTGTAGGCATGAGGGATCTCGTCGCGTAGCGCGGAGGCGATGCGCCCGTCGAAGGTCACGCCGTCCATCGCGCGCCGCAGATCGGAGGCGCCGTACCGACGCCGGGCCGCCGTGCGCGTCAGCGACCGGCCCGCGCCGTGCGCCGAGCTGCCCAGGGCGCTCGGAGGTGCGTCGTCCCGCGCGCGGACGATCGCGACGTCTGCGCCCATCGAGCCGGGCACGAGCCCCAGCTCTCCCGGGTCGAGCTTCATCGCACCCTTGCGGTGGACGAAGAGCCGCTCGGCCTGGTCTCCCGCGATCGCGTGGCGCTCGCAGAGCACGGAGTCGTGGTGGGTCTCGATCAGCGCGCCGTGCTCGGGCGCGACCTCGACGACGTCCGAGACCGCGTCGAGCGCGCGCACGACGATCTGTGCGCGGTTCGCCCGCGCCCATGCGACCGCGATCGCGACATCGTCGAGGTAGGCCAGGCCGCGCTCCGAGGTCGCGTCGAGTCGCTCCCAGCCACCGCGTCGATCGACCGCGCGGGAGCGATACCAGTCCTGCAGCGTGGGGCCGAGCGAGCGCGAGCCCGTGTGCACCAGGAGCCAGAGCGCTCCGCACCCGCGCTCGTGGCGGAGCTCGACGAAGTGGTTGCCGCGACCGAGGCTGCCGAGCTCGTGGCGACCGGCTCGCTCGAGGTGACGAACCAGCTCGGCGGAGCCTCGCTCCATTCCGTCGATCGCGGGGAGCTCGAGCGCGTCTCGATGCCGGAGCACGGGCACGGCGGACGCGATCGCTCTGAGAGCGCGCGCCGCCGTGCTCCGATCGCGGACACGATCGCTGGAGGCGGCGATCGGGAGCGCGGCGATCCCGCAGCCGAGATCCGAGCCGAGCCACGCGGGCACGAGGCTCGCGCGAGTGGCGATCGCCGTGCCCACGCACGAGGCGCTCGCGTCATCACCCGCCAGGTGCACGTCCGGGAAGACGGCGATCGCGCGGACGTCGTCGATCGTACGCACACGATCGACGAAGCGGGCGAGCTGGGGCTCGAGCGAGCGCGCAGTGACGAGCATCGAGACCTTCGTCATGGCTCGCCTCGCTCGTGCGCGAGCTCCTCCTCGGTCGCGAGCGCGAGCGCCAGGGTGGGCGCGCGCCTGCGATCCAGGGACTCTGCGAGGTCGGTGCGGAGGCGGCCGCGGACGCGCTCGAGCGCATCACGGGCAGCCTCGTGGCATGCGGCAGGGCACGCGAGGGTCGCGTGCACCTCCTTGCCGTCGGCCCGCACGGAAACGAGGCGAACCTCGTCGAGCGCGGGATCCTCGAGCGTCGCGAGCGCGAGCGCGAGGGCTTCTCGGGCCTCCGAGGCGAGCATCGAGGCGCGCGGGTCGGAGAAGGAATCGAACGGATCAGGAACGAAGGAACGCTGCGAGCGGGCGCCACGGCGGCCCCGATCGCGGGAGGAGCGATGGGTCAAGACGAGCCTCTTGGCTCGCACGGCGTGCGAGCGAGTTCGGGTGGTGGGCGACGGCGAACCGCGCACCGGTCTCGGGCTCACCGACGGAGACGCACCGCGCGCGACCGAGTCGAGCCGCCCCTCACGAGCAGAGGGGCGCAGCTCAGGTCACGGGTGCTCTCTCAGGCCTTCCGAGAGAGGGTGGCGGTATGTCGCATCGCAGCCATGGCGCCCTCGAGGGTGACGACCGTAGCAGAGCACGGCGTCCCGCGCTGCATCGGCGCTTCGTTCGGGGACCCGCGGTGACATGCCCTGGTTGACGCCGTCCCATCATACTGATGAAGTACATACATGCGTCGAAAGCTCGTCCAGGCCGGGGGCTCGCTCGCCGTGACGCTCCCCGCAGAGGTGGTCCAGGCGTTCAAGCTCGTGAAGGGCATGGAGGTCGACGTGTCCGTGCATCCCCGCACGGGCGCAGTCGTCGTCCGTCTCGGCGCCGAGGAGGTCGAAGGTGGGCGGGTCACCCGACGCTTCGCGCGGGGCGCGAAGTCGCTCGCGGATCGCTACGCGGAGGCGTTCGAAGAGCTCGCGAAGTGACCTCGCGCGTCCGCTACCTCTCCGTCGCGCAGGTGCGCGCGCTGCACGAGCTCCAGATCGAGAGGTTCGGTGGCGGCTCCGGCGTTCGGGATCCCGGTGTGCTCGACGCGGCCGTCATGAGACCGCGTGCCTCCTTCGGCGGCGAGGATCTCTATCCCGACCTCCCGGCCAAGGCGGCCGCGCTCATGCACTCGCTCGTGCAGAATCACCCCTTCGTCGACGGGAACAAGCGCGTCGGCCTGCACGCGATGCTCGTGTTCCTCTCGGAGAACGGAATGGACCTCACGACGAGCTCGAAGGAGCTGGTCGAGCTCACGCTCGCGATCGCGACGTCACGCATCGGCGTCGAGGCGGTCGCGATCTGGATCCGCCAACGCACGACCGAGCGCGAAGGCTGAAGCTCTCGACGACAAGAGGCTCCGGCTCCAGCCCATACTTCTCGAGCGTTTCCAAGCGTCGAGTTCACTCGATCAGGATGAGATCCGCGCCCGTCAGATCCCGCAGGAGCGCATGACGTCGGCATG
>JBKDQC010000304.1:0-2632 GCA_046342295.1 Deltaproteobacteria bacterium
GCGCAGCGCCTCGCAGTACGGCACGAGGCCCCGCGCCCCGCCTGGATCGGTGAAGCCGAGAAGCTCGATCGCCGCTGGGAGGTTCATCCGTGCCTGGATCCGAGCACGCCTTCGAGCGGGCTCGACGCGGTCGCGTAGAGCCGCTTGGCGATTCGACCTGCGAGATAGGCCTCACGGCCTGCCTCGACGGCCTTCCTCATCGCGCTCGCCATGAGAACGGGATCGCGCGCGCCCGCGATCGCTGTGTTCATCAGCACCGCATCGCAGCCGAGCTCCATCGCGATCGCCGCGTCGGACGCCGTGCCCACGCCCGCATCGACGATGACCGGCACCTTCGCCTGCGCGCGGATGATCTCGAGGTTGTAGGGGTTGCGGATCCCGAGGCCACTGCCGATCGGGGCCGCGAGCGGCATCACCGCGGCGCAGCCGAGCTCCTCGAGCTTGCGGGCGCTGATCGGATCGTCGGTGGTGTAGGCGAGCACCGTGAAGCCCTCGGCCACGAGGACCTTCGCGGCCTCGAGGGTCTGCACGACGTCGGGGAAGAGCGTTCGCGGGTCGCCGATCACCTCGAGCTTGAGGAGCGACGTCCCGAGCAACTCGCGCGCGAGGCGCGCGGTGCGGACGGTCTCGTCCGTGGTGTAACAGCCCGCCGTGTTCGGCAGGATCGTGTAGCGCTTCTCGGTCAAGTAGCGGCCGAGGCGCTTGCCGTCTTCGCTCTTGAAGTCGACGCGGCGCACCGCGACGGTGACGACCTCCGCGCCGGAGGCCTCGAGCGCGGCACAACCCTGCTCGAAGCTCGCGTACTTGCCCGTGCCCACGAAGAGGCGCGACTGGAAGGAGTGCCCGCCGAGGACGAGTCCATCGCTCATGGGCTGCTTCCTACCCGCGAACGCGAGCCGTGGCCACACGTGCCCGGCGACCGAACGACAGCGCCCGCGCCCACGGAGCCGCGGGCGCGGGCGACATCGATGCCGGTCGGAGCGCCGGTACGTCCTCTGCCCGTCGAAGAGGCAGTCCCTTGCTCACACCGTGGCGAAGCCGTCGGTCGGGATCTCCATCGGGCTCTTGTCCCCGCTCGCGAGGACCTTGGCCTTCGCCACGACCTCCGGTAGCACGGTGCTCGCGAAGTAGAGGGCTGCCTGCTTCTTGCCCTCGTAGAAAGCCCAATCCTTGCTGCCCTGGGCATGCTTGGCCTGCGCCTCGTGCGCGACCACGGCTGCGTCGAGAAGCAGCCAGCCCACCGCCGTCTCGCTCATCATCTCGAGGAAACGGTTCGCGTTCAGCGGGACGCGCTCGACCTCGCCACCCTTGAACCAGCCGAGGAACTGGAACGCTGCGCCGCCGACGGCCTCCTGGGCTTTGCCCAGCGACTTGACCGCGCCTCCGAGCACCGGGTGATCGCTGTGCGCGCCCAGGAATTTCGCCAGGTCACCGAAGAAGTCCTGCGCGTTCTTGCCGCCTGCCTGGCCGAGCTTGCGCCCGACGAGGTCGAGGGCCTGGATGTGGTTGGTGCCCTCGTAGATCGAGAAGATCTTCGAGTCCCGCAGGTACTGCTCCACCGGATAGTCGCGGCAGTAGCCCGCGCCGCCGTGCACCTGCACCGCGAGCTCGCACACGCGGAAGGCCTGGTCGGACGCGTAGGCCTTCACGAGCGGCGTCAGCAGCTCGACCTGCCCGTGGTGGTACGCCGCCAGCTCGTCGTTCTTGCCGGCGAGCGCCGTGGCGCGGTCCTGGTGCATGGAGAGCTTCACGATGAGCGCGCGGATGCCCTCCACCTTCGCCTTCATCTCGAGAAGCATCCGGCGCACGTCGGGATGCTCGATGATCGCCACGCGAGGCGCGCTCGGGTCCTTCCACGCGGTGATCGAGCTTCCCTGCTTGCGGTCCTTCGCGTAGTCGAGCGCAGCGAGGTACGCGGCGCCGGCGAGCGCGAGGCCTTGGAGGCCCACGCCGATGCGCGCGTAGTTCATCATCTGGAACATCTGCCGCAGGCCCTGGTGCTCGGCGGTGCCGCAGAGGTATCCGACGCACTTGTCGTCCTCGCCGAACTGCATCACGCAGGTCGCCGAGCCGTTGATGCCCATCTTGTGCTCGAGGCTCGCGACCTTGACGTCGTTCAGCGCGCCGAGCGTGCCGTCGGCGCTCGCGAGCACGCGCGGGACCACGAAGAGCGAGAGCCCCTTGGTCCCCGCCTCCGCGCCCTCGATGCGCGCGAGGACGAGGTGCACGATGTTCTCCGCGCAGTCGTGATCGCCGCCGGAGATGTAGATCTTCGTGCCCTTGATCGAGTACGTGCCGTCGCCGTTGCGCTTGGCGGTCGTGAGCGCCGCGCCGACGTCCGAGCCAGCGTGGGGCTCCGTCAGGCACATCGTTCCGCCCCACTGCCCGGCGTGCATGCGCGAGGCGTAGAGCTCCTTGAGCTCGGGCGTGCCGAAGTTGTCGATGAGGTGCGCGGCTCCGATCGCGAGGCCCGGGTACATCATGAACGCACAGTTGGCGCCGCTGAACAGCTCTTCGACGACCGCCTGCAGCGTGTGAGGCGCGCCCTGCCCGCCGATCTCCTCGCTCTCGGAGAGACGCCGCCAGCCGGCCTCGTGCAGCTTCTTCCACGCGTCCTTGAAGCCCGTGGGCG
>JBKDQC010000305.1:0-12494 GCA_046342295.1 Deltaproteobacteria bacterium
GTCGAGGGCCGCGTCGGGCGGAGCCTCGAGCCCTGCGTCTCTTCCCGCGTCCGTGGGCTCGGCCGCGTCGATGCCCGCGTCAGGCGCAGGTGCGTCGATGCCGACGTCGAGGCTCCCCGCGTCGGGCAGCGTGCCCTCGAAGCGCGGGAGCGTGCTCGGGTCGATCTCGGGAACGACGCAGGTCCCGGCGCGGCAGGTGCGCTCTGCGTCGCAGGCGCGCGCGAGGCACGCGCGCTCGAGCACGATGTGCACGACGCGGCTCTCGCGCGGCACGAAGCGCGTGAGCACGCGCCGCGAGATCGCGAGGCTGTCGGCGAAGTAGCCCTCGACCGTGATCTGGACGCTGTCGGGCAGGTCCTCGGTCTGGCGAAGACCGAGCGTGAGAGGGAAGCCGCGCGCATCAGGTCCCGTGAACGGCACGCTCTCACGCAGCACTTCCCCCGCGAGCCTGTCGACCCGGATCGTCACGTAGGTGATGTCCCTCGGCACCGCGAGGCCGTCACCAGCCTCCACCACGACGACGAGCTCGGTGAGCGCGGGCGGACTGCAGGAGAGACAGAACAGCGCCGCGAGGCAGGACGCGAGCGCGCACCGCACGGGGTCGAGGAGACGGTTCACGCCGGGATTGTACCAGAGCCGCGCCGGTAGCCCCGGAACCGGCGTGCCGCGCGCGCCGCCATGGCAGACTCCCCGCGTGACGTTGCGCTCCGGCGACGTGCTCGGCCGCTACCAGGTGCTCTGCCCAATCGGGGCCGGAGGCATGGCCGAGGTCTATGCGGCGCGCGTCCTCGGGGTCGAGAGCTTCGCGAAGCTCGTGGCTCTCAAGGTCATGCTCCCGCACCTCTCGCGCGACCCGAAGTTCGTTCGGATGTTCGTCGAGGAGGCGCGCCTCGCCGGCAACATCGAGAGCGCGCACGTCGTGGCGACCCTCGACCTCGGAAGAGACGAGCACGAGGGCCTCTACCAAGTGATGGAGCTCGTGCTCGGAGCTTCGTTGCGTCAACTGCTCGATGCGAGCGAGTCGCCCCTGCCGCGCCTCGCCGCGCTGAACATCCTCGCGGAGCTCGCGCGTGGCCTCGCGGACGCCCATGCGGCGCGGGGCGATGGCGGCGCGCCGCTCGGCCTCGTCCATCGAGACGTCTCGCCGCACAACGTGCTCGTCGGCGTCGATGGCCGGACACGCTTGTCGGACTTCGGAGTCGCCCGCGCAGCCGCGAGCGCGGCGGCGACCGAGAGCGGCGAGCTCAAGGGCAAGCTCGCATACTCCGCGCCCGAGCAGCTCCGCGGAGAGGTCGCGGACGAGAGGAGCGACGTGTTCGCGCTCGGCGTCGTGTGCTGGGAAGTGCTGGCGGGTGCGCGCCTCTTCACGGCCGAGAACCCGCTGGCGCTCGTCGACATGATGGTCAGGCGCCCGATTCCTCGCCTCGACCAGGTTCGGCCGGGGCTCGACGGCAGCCTCGCCGACCTCTGCGAGTCCATGCTGGTTCGCGAGAGGAGCGCGCGCACCATCACGGCGGCCGAGGCCGCCGGACGCCTCGAGCAGCTCGCGCGCGAGTCGCGAGGCTCGGCCGCGCGTGAGGTGATCGGCGCGCTCGTGCGCGAGCGTGCGGGGGAGCCGCTCGCCGAGCTCGAGCAGACGATCCGCGCGCGCGCCCAGGAGCTCGCGGTCGCGCTGCCGCCTGCGCCCGCGCCGCCGCCCGCGCGGACCGTGCCCGGGCGTTCGCGCCTGCCCGCGGCGGCCGCGGCGCTCCTCGCGCTCGCGCTCGGCGCGGCGGCGTGGCGCGCGCTGAGCGTGGACCCTCCGGAGTCGCGGGATGCGAGGCGCGTGGACCCGGACGCGCGCGGGGCAGAGGACGCCGGGCTCTCGATCGACGCGTCCGCTCCCACCGACGCCCCGCCGGACGCTCCTTTCGAGAGCGATGCCGCGCGCGTCACATCCGCCCTGCTCCCGGACCTGCGAGGAGCACGGGAGGCCACGCCGCGCGGAGCGCGCGAGGAGCGCGGCGCGATCGAGAGCTCGCCCGCGGCCGACGCGGTCGAAGAAGCGGCCCAAGAGCGCGCGAACAGCCCGGTGACGCTCCCCTCGACGCGCGCGCCCGACGCGGCGGGCCTCCTGGGCATCGAAGACTTCGACCGAAGTGGCGAGCATGAGCGGTGACTGGCGGCGGGTGACGTGTGCGCCTCGTCTCGACCCAACGAATGGGGCACTCTCTCGGTGGTGATCCCGCGGCGCCACGCAGTGCCACTTCCTCGGTGGATCGGCCCTTACGAGATCGGGGGTCGGATCGCCTCCGGGGGCATGGCCGACGTCTTCGTCGGCCGCCGCGCTGGAAAGACCGGCATCGCCTTCGCGATCAAGAAGCCGCGACCCGACATCGTCGGCGAGCCTGGCTTCGTGAAGATGTTCCTCGACGAGGCGCGCCTCGCTTTTCACGTGAAGAGTGTGCACACGGTGCAGGTGCTCGACCTCGGCAGCGACGCCGACGGCGCGCCGTACTACGTCATGCCTCTGGTCGTCGGGGGCTCGCTCGCGAAGATCGTCGCGGGCGGCTCGCTCGCGCCAGCCATCGTCGCCGAGATCGCCGCGCAGACCGCCGACGGCCTGCACGACGCGCACGTCGCGCGCGACGACCGCGGCAACGAGCTCGCGATCGTCCACCGAGACGTCTCGCCGCAGAACATCCTCCTCGACGTCGAGGGCCGCGTGCGCGTCGCGGACTTCGGCATC
This sequence comes from Deltaproteobacteria bacterium, assembly GCA_046342295.1. Classification (GTDB taxonomy): domain Bacteria; phylum Myxococcota_A; class Polyangia; order Polyangiales; family Sandaracinaceae; genus JAFLCL01. The sequence continues at coordinate 2,729 of JBKDQC010000305.1, forward strand.
GCGCGCGCCGAACAGCGGATGACGCGTTCCCGCACCGGCCAGGTGAAGGGCAAGGTCGGCTATCTCTCTCCCGAGCAGGCGCGCGCCGAGGAGGTCGATCGCCGGAGCGACGTCTTCTCGCTCGGCATCGTGCTGTGGGAGATGCTCACGGGGGCTCGCCTCTTCAAGGCGAAGAGCCTGGTCGATGTTCACCACCGCCTGCTCGTCGCGCCGATCCCGCATCCGAGCGACACGAACCCCGGCGTCCCCCGCCCGCTCGGTGACCTGGTGCTCGAGGCGCTCGAGCGCGACCGCGAGCGCCGCATCCCCGACGCCGCGACCTTCGCCGAGCGCCTGCGGCTCGTCACGCCGCAGCGCGTGCGCTCCGAGGAGCTCGGGCAGCTCGTCCGAGAGAGGCTGGCCTCGGAGGTGTCTCGGCTCGAGGTGATCTCACGCGCCGTCTCCGCGCACCCGGAGACGCTGCACACGCTCCGCCTTCCGGCTCCGCCCGACGACGATCTCGTCTCCGCGAGCGGCTCCGATGCGCACGACACCATCGTCACGGACGCGCCGCCGGGCCCTCCGAGCCAGGAGCGGACCGCGAGTCTCTTCGGGTGGTTGAGCCGGCTCCTCCGGGGCCGTTGACGGCCCAGGCGCTCGCCGCGGAGCGTCGGTACGGTGTCGTCACGCGCGCGGCGCGCGCGTACCCTGTAGGGGATGGAGCCCCGCCGCTGCCTCGCCGCGCTCATGTTCGTCGCGCTCGCCGGCTGCCCAGGCGCCGATCCCGCGCTGGATGCGGCGCGCGAGCTCGACGCGAACGAGGCAGACGCGAGCCCGCAGGACGCCGCGCCAGTGCAGTGTGACGCGCCGCCGCCGCTCTCGGCGGGAGACGACGGGGCCGCCGATCCGCTGTCGTTTCCTGCCGGAGCCGCGCGCGCCGGGCGTCTCGCGGCGGCCGAGTTGCCCGTCTCGTGGTCGGAGCTCGCGGTGTGGGAAGCCGATGACTTCGTGCTCGCGAACGAGCACGTCGCGCTGATCGTCGAGGGCGTCGATCGCTCCGACCTCTACGACCCGTGGGGCGGTCGGCCGGTGGGCCTCGCGCGGGTTCAGGACGGGCGGCTCGTCGATGCCGCCGACTTCGGCGAGATGTTCCTGCTCGAGGGGCGCTTCACCGTGCTCACCGAGAGCGTGACGGTCCTCCGTGATGGCACCGACGGCGGCGCCGCCGGCGTACGCGCGCTCGGCTGGATGCGGCCGCTGCCCTTCTTCGAGAACATCACGGACGAGCTCTTGAGCGCCGACCTGTCGGAGGTGCGGGCCGCGATCGACTACGTGCTCGAGCCCGGCAGCCACCACGTCGACGTCTACTTCGAGAACGCATCTGGCTCCGAGTCGACGATCCACACGGGCGTGACGCTCCATGGTTTCCTCTACGCAGACCGCATGCCTGCGTTCGTGCCGGGGGAGGGCTTCGCGCTTCCTGCGGGCTCGATCGAGCGCATCACGTGGGTCGACGACGTCGGTGTGGGCTGGACCTACGAAGTGCCCGGCGGCTCGCTCGGAGGTGGCATCGACGTCTCGGGCTTCGTCGGACGGATCGGCCGCGGCGTGCGCATCGCGCCCTGTGTGTCCGAGCGGCGCCTGCATGCGCGCATCACGATCGGGGACGGCCCGGGGCTCGACGCGGCGCTGTCGGTCCGCGCCGCGGAGAACGACGAGGCCCAGCGTACGATCGAGGGCCTCGTCCGCGAGGCCGATGGCTCGCCGGCGGCGGGGGTGCGCGTCCACGCGCTCGACGGGGCCGGAGCCCTCCTCACGCGCTCGGCTCCGACGGGCCCCGACGGGCGCTACGTCGTGCACGTCCCCGAGTCGGAAGCGGTGCAGCTCCACGCGTGGCGGCGCGGCGCGCGCATCGTCGAGCGCGCTCCTTCCCCCAGCGGAGCGACGGACATCGCGCTCGGCGTGCAGGGCCGCGTACGCGTGACGGCCGTGGACGATCTCCTCGGCGAGCCTTTGCCGGTACGCGTCTCGGTCTTCGCGATCGACGGCACCACGGTGGAGGCGCCTCCCGCCCGCTGGGGCGTGGACACCGATCCGGACGGTCGCGTGCTCGTCGAGTACGCGCACGCGGGCGAGACCATGCTCCCGCTGCCGACGGGCCGCTACCGCATCCTCGTTTCCCGCGGCTTCGAGTACGAGATCTTCGACACCGAGATCGAGGTCACGGACGCCGACACCCTCGAGCTCGAGGCGGTGCTCACGCGCGTCGTCGACACCACGAACGTCCAATGCGGCGACTTCCACATCCACACCCGACGGAGCGCGGACGCCCCGGACGCGGGCCGCTTGAAGGTGAGGGCCGCGGTGGCCGATGGGCTCGAGATCCCCGTGCGCTCCGACCACGAGTACGTCGGAGACTTCGAGGAGGAGATCGCCGCGCTCGGCGTCGGGCGCTGGGCGCGCTCGATCTCGTCGGTCGAGATGACGAGCATGGAGATCTGGGGCCACATGGGGGTCTTCCCGATCGAGGCGCTGCCGGGAGAGCGCAACATGGGCGCGCCGTATTGGCAGGACTTCCCCGAGCCCGACGCGCCGACGCGGCCGCTCCGCACCCTGGAGCCGCCGGAGGTCTTCGCAGCCGTGCGCGCGCGCTCCGAGCGACCGACGGTGATCATCAACCACCCGATGGGCGACACGAACTACTTCGGATACGCAGGCTTCGACCCGATCACGGGCATGGCCGCGCACCCGGCGCGCTGGGACGAGGACTTCACGCTCGTCGAGGTCTTCAACGACAGCGGCTGGGTGGGCGGTCGTGTCGTGCCGAGCTGGCTCGGTCTGCTCGAGCATGGTCGCCGCGTCTTCGCGGTGGGCTCGAGCGACTCGCACGGTCTCCGGAGCTCGCCCGTCGGCTATCCGCGCACGTGCATCGACGTCGGCACGGACGAGCCGCGCATGCTCACGCCGGACCTCGTGCGCGACCGCCTGCTCGAGGGTCGCGCCACCGTCTCGGGGGGCATCTACGTGGACACGTGGGCCGCGGCGGGCACGGTCGGTCCGGGCGGCGACGCGAGGGGTGTCGGCATGCGCACGCCGATCCGCGTCCGTGTGCAGGCTGCGTCGTGGGTCGACGTCGATGCGCTCGACGTGGTGCGCGACGGGGAGATCGTCGACACGATCGCGATCCTCCCCGCCGACGCGAGCGCGGAGGACCCGACGGTCCGCTTCGACCGCGAGATCGAGGTCGACGTCGCGGGCGGCGAGGGCAGCTACGTGCTCTTCGCGGCGTACGGCGACGCGCCCCTCGAGCCCGTGCACCGCGACCGCGTCCCCTTTGGCGTGACCAACCCGATCTTCCTCCACCAATGACGGTCGCCGGCAGCGCTCGAGGGTGTGGACGAGGCCGAGACGTGGACGCCGAAGGTTTCGAAAACTCAAAGTGAGGGTTCGACGGAACGAGGATGACCTCGCGGACGCGCTCCCTCATGCTCGTCCCATGCGTTATCTCCACACCATGCTCCGCGTGCGTGACGTCGACGCGGCGCTCGACTTCTTCTGCAACAAGCTCGGCCTCCGAGAGCTGCGGCGTCACGACGTCCCCCAGGGCCGGTTCACGCTGGTGTTCCTCGGCACCGGCGCCGACCGCGATCTTGCGGAGATCGAGCTCACCCACAACTGGGACGAGAAGGAGCCCTACCCCACGGGGCGCTTCTTCGGTCACCTCGCGTTCGAGGTCGACGACATCTACGCCACGTGCACGCGCCTGCGCGAGGGCGGCGTCACGATCCACCGGCCACCGCGCGATGGGCGCATGGCCTTCGTGAAGTCGCCTGATGGCCACTCGGTCGAGCTGCTCCAGCGCGGTGGGGCCCTGCCGCCCGCGGAGCCATGGCTGTCGATGCCCAACACCGGCGCGTGGTGATCGGCCCCAGGGCGCCGCTCCGCGCGTCGTTCAGTTCAAGAAGCGAGGCGACTCGACGCCACGCTCCCGCGCGGGGGCCGCGGGGGCGGACACGCCGCGCTCGGCGGGCGCAGCGCCGTCCTCGTCCGCGGGCTCGGTGCCGTCGGCGATCGCGCGGAGACGCTCGGCATTCGATTCGTACTCGGCCTTTCGCTTGCCTGGCTGCTCTCGAGAGGCCGCGCGCTCCCAGAGGTGCGCCGCCTCGCGGTACGCGCGCTCGCGGGCCAGGTGGTCGGTGGCGAGCTCGGCCTTCTGCTCCGCCGCCTGGGCTTTCGCGACGTGGGGGTTTCGTCCGAACGACATGGGCAACGCATACCAGCGACTGAACATCGGTTCAAGTCTTCGGTAGATTCCGGGAGGCCCGGCCGGACGGGATCACGTCTACGACGGGAGGGCACGCGCGCGCGGGCGGCTGGTATCGTCTGCCGCGATGAACGACGACTCGCTCGATCGGCCCGAGGCGGTGCGCGAGAACGCGCGCCTCGATCTCGGCAAGCTCTCCGGCTGGCTCGCCGCGCACGGCCTGCCTGGTGCGATCGAGGTCCTGCAATTCCCGCGCGGATACTCGAACCTCACGTACCTCTTGCGCGTCAGCCCCGAGGGCGGTGCGCCGCGCGAGATCGTGCTGCGACGACCGCCCACCGGCGTGAAGATCGCATCCGCGCACGACATGGGGCGCGAGCACCGCATCCTCAGCGGGCTCGCGAAGGTGTGGGACAAGGTGCCCGCCACGATCGGCCTCGAGACCGACGAGGCCGTGCTCGGCGCTCCCTTCTACGTGATGGAGCGAGCGCACGGAGTGATCTTCCGCGCCAAGCAGCCGCGGGGGATCGAGCTGTCCTCGCTCGACGGCCGCAGGCTGTCCGAGACGCTGATCGACACCCTCGCCGAGATCCACAGCCTCGACGTGGACGCCGCGGGCCTCACGGAGCTGGGCAAGCCCGCGGGCTACAACGCGCGGCAGGTCCAGGGATGGACGGAGCGCTACGAGAAGGCCCGCACCGACGACGTCCCCGACGTGGACGCGATCGCGCGATGGCTCGCGGAGCACACGCCCGTCGAGTCGGGCGTCGCGCTCCTCCACAACGACTTCAAGTACGACAACGTCGTGTACGCCCAGGACCTCTCCCGCATCGTGGCCGTGCTCGACTGGGAGATGTCGACGCTCGGCGATCCGCTGATGGATCTCGGCACGGTGCTCTCCTACTGGGTCGAGGCGAGCGATCCGCCGCTCTTCACCGCGATGCGCTTCGGGCCGACCGATGCGCCCCGGAGCCTGCGCCGCATGGAGGTCGTCGAGCGCTGGGGCGGCAAGACCGGCCGCCCCGTCACGAACCTCGTCTTCTACTTCGCGTTCGCGCTCTTCAAGCTCGCGGTGGTCGCGCAACAGCTCTACCAGCGCTACGCGCGCGGCCTCACGCAGGAGCCGCGCTACGCGTTCATGATCGAGGGCGTGAAGGGCCTCACGCGCACGGCCGTGCGCGCCGTGGAGACCGATCGCATCGACGTGCTCACTCCCTGACGGCGGCACGCCGCGGCGACGAGACCCAGCGCCGACGGCGCGCTCGACACCGAACGGCTCGGCCGGGCCGCGCGGGTCGGCGACGCCCGTCAGAGCGAGGTGTCTTCTTCGACGTCGATGCCCGCCATCTTGAGGAGGCGCAGCGCATTCGAGGTACGCACGACCCCTGGCCGGAGGCGGTAGTCGAATCGCATCTCGCCTCCCTCGAAGACGTCGGTGAAGTGCACGTTCGAGACGCGCATCCCGCCTGCGTCGTGGGCGAGCTCCTCTTCGAGCTCGCTGAGCGCGATGTCGTGCGTCGCGACGAGGCCCATGCCGCGCCGCGCGAGGAGGTGCAGGAGCACCGCGCGGGCGCCCTTGTGCCGCGCTTTGGCGTTGGTGCCGCGCAGGAGCTCGTCGAGGAGAAACAAGATCGGCGGCGCGTCCTCGTCGTCGGCGTCCTCGACCACGGTGCGCAGGCGCGCGAGCTCGGCCTGGAAGTAGCTCGCGCCGCGCTGGAGCGAGTCGGCGACGCGCATGCTCGCGCGGATGCGCAGCGGCGGCAGCGAGAACGCGCGCGCGGCGACGTAGCCTCCCGCCAGTGCGAGGACGGCGCTCGCGCCGACCGCGCGGAGGAGCGTGCTCTTGCCGGCCATGTTCGAGCCCGTGATGAGCAGCGCGTGCTTCTCGCCTTCGAGACGGAGGTCGTTGGGCACGCGGTGCTCGGGTGCAAGGAGCGGGTGACAGAGGCCCTCGGCCACGAGCGGCGCACCGCGCTCCGAGATCCGAGGCGCGATCGCGTCGGGATCTTGGTGCGCGAGCGTCGCGAGCGAGCTCAGCGCCTCGAGCTCGCCCGCGGCCTCGAACCAGTCCGCGCACCTCGGCCCGACGCGCTCCGCCCACGCCTCGACGTGCCGGAGCACGTTGAGATCCCACAGAAGAAGCGGGTTCACCACGAGGTGCACGATCCCCTGCTGCCGCAGCTCGAGCAGGCTGGCCCAGCCCTCGAGGCGGCGCAGCTCGGCGGTCGCGCGGCCACCCCCGTCGCCGAGGCGTGCTCGCTGCGCGGCCAAGAGCGGCGCGGACCACGTGTGGCCCTCGATCGTCTCGAAGAGCGCGCGGTACGCCTGCACGAAGCGCGCGCGGGAGATCACGAGCCCCACCGCGGGCCCGACGATGCGCTCCGCCCGCGAAGCGAGCAGGCCCTGCAGGAGCGCGAGCGGCACCCACGCGTAGTGCGGGAGCACGACCCCCGAGAGCGCGATCAGCGAGAGGGTGCCGAGCGGCAGGAGCAGCGTCGCGGCGCGCAGCGCCGGGCGCGTGAGGATGTGGCGGGGCCCGCGGACGAACGAGAGAAAGCGCGTTCCGTCGAGGAGGTCGTGGCCCGTGTCGAGCACGGCCCCCTCGAGGTCGGCCCGGAGATCGATCGCCCCGGCGAGCTCTGCGACGGCGGCCTGACGCGCGAGGATCTCTGCTGCGCTCGAGGGTGCGAGCAGCCACGTCGCGAGACGGCGCCGGCCGGCCTCCGTGTGCGCGACCGCGAGGCGCGAGAAGAGCGATCCCGGGCCGAAGAGGTCGAGGTCTCCCGCGTAGGCATGCTCGGGCGGCGCGAGCCCGTCGCCGCGGTCGAGCCCCTCGAGCGCCCCGCGCATGCGCGCGAGGTGCCGCTCGTGGATCTCCGCGCGGGTGGTCTCGCGCTCGCGCCGGCGCACGAGGCGACCGTGGGCCACGTAGGCGACGAGGAATACCGCGAAGCAGGCGAGGCCCGCGAGCGCGGTCATGGGCTCGCCGCCCCACACCCCGGCGCCTCCGAGGCTCGCCGCCGCACCGAAGAGGCCGAGGTTTACCGCCGAGAAGCGCAGGCCCACGGCCTCGAGCCGCTCGGCCTCCCGCCGATGGCGATCGCGCCGCTCCGTGTGCTGCGCGGTCGGGTCGTGCTGCGCGGTCGGGTCGTGCCGCACGGCGCGCGTCTCGCTCACGGGGCTCCGCGTCGCGCGCGCGGCGTCACTGCCCGCCGCTCTCGGAGGGCGGGACGTAACCTTCGGGGCGCGCGCCGCCGTCGCCGAAGAAGAAGGCCTCGGCCTGCTTCAGCAGCATCTCGGTGCCCGACTTCGACGAGACGTCGATGCGGTACTCGTTGACGAGCATCGTCGAGTGGGAGAGCCACTGCTTCCACGCTTCCTTCGAGACGGACTCGTAGATGCGCTTGCCGAGCTCGTTCGGGTAGGGCGGTCGGTCGAGACCCTCGGCGTCCTTGTTCAGCTTCGCGCAGTGAACCATTCGCGGCATGGGGCGCTTGTAGCACGAGCGCTCAGCGCAGGCGCCGGACCTCGAGGAGCGAGATCGCCTGCGCCTCGAGCGCGAGCTGCACGACGGCGTCGACCGGCGCGTCGCTCGGGCGCTCGCGGAGCCTGAGGGTCAGGCTCGCCCGCTGCCCGGTCAGCGCGACCTCGCTGGCCACGATCGGGACGCCGTCGGACAGCTCGGGCAGCGCCTCGTCGATCGCCGCGCGCAGCGCCGCAGCGCCCTCGTCGCGATCGACCCACACGCGCCGGTGATCGGCGACCACGGCCACGGGCTCCTCGCCGCCGAGACGCGCGAGCAGCTCGCTCCGCGCGCTCGGTCGCGCGTCGCGCAGGCGGGCCTCGAGGGCCTCGAGGCGCTCTTCGTCGGACTCCACCACCGCGTCGGCGACGAAGACGACTCCAAAGACGGCGACGAGAACCGCGAGGACATACACGGCGAGGCGGGTCGGGGTCATGCCCTTCGTCTTCGCAGGCCGCGTGCCATGGACATCGACGCGCGCATGTCCCCCTTTTTTCGCGGCATCCGCGGGGCACGCCCCCGCGCGACGGTGTCACTTTGTCAGCCCCTCACGGCCCCCGCGTGACGAACGATCAGCAGCGCTCGGCGGTCCCGCTGATGCGTCGCGTCATCGGCCGCGGCGTGCGGGGCAGCCGACGTGCGTGATAGAGGTTTCGGATGACGCAGAGCCACTCGTCCCCGAGCGCGCATCCCTTCCCGATGTTGCGCGGTGGTCCCGCCAACGCCGAGCCCCTCGCGGCCGAGCTGCTGCTCCGGCTCCACGAGCGGATGGTCGAGGCGCGCGCGCTCGAGGAGCGCCTCATCCGCATGCAGCGGGGCGGCGAGGGCTACTTCTGGATCGGCGGGCCGGGCGAAGAGGCCTTCAACGTCGCGCTCGGCCTCCTCGTGCGCCAGGGCGAGGGGCTCGACCACGACTACCTGCACCTCCACTACCGCTCGAGCGCGACGCTGCTCGCGATGGGCGCCGAGCCGGTCGATGCGCTGCGCCAGATGCGCAACACCGTCACCGACCCCTACTCGGCGGGGCGAAACTTCGTCGGCCACTACTCGCGGCGCGCCTGGAACGTCGCGCCCATCACGAGCCCCATCGAGATCCAGTACGTGCAGGCGGTCGGCACCGCGATCGCGCAGAAGCGCGCGCGGCCGAGCCAGGGCGGCGACGGGGACGGCATCACCATCGTGCAGGGCGGCGACGCGGGCACGGCCGAGGGCGACTTCGCGAGCTGCCTCGTGTGGGCGGCGCGACCGGGCTTCGAGCTGCCCATGCTCATCCTCGTCACGAACAACGGCTGGGGCATCTCGACGCCCGAGCACGAGCAGCAGGGCGGAGAGCACATCTGCGACCGCGGCGCGGCGCTCGGCATGAAGACGGCGGTCATCGACGGCAACGACGTCGAGAGCGCGTACCGCGGGCTCGAGGCCGCGATGCGGTACGTGCGTACCGAGCGCAAGCCGATGGTGCTCGAGGCCTACGTCTCGCGCCTCTACGGCCACTCGTCGAGCTCGGGCTCGAACTACGTCGACAGCGAGATCGACTGTATCCTCGAGCTCGAGCGCAAGCTCGCGGCGCGGGGCCTGCGCGGCGCCGACGAGTGCCGCGCCCTGCGCGAGCGGATGGAGCAGCGCCTCCTCGAGGCGAGCAAGATGGTCGCGGTCGAGCAACGACCGCAGGCCGAGGCCGTCTGGGACCATGTCTTCGCCGAGCGCGACGTCGTCGGAGACCGGGCCCGCAAGGTGCCCCACGACAACCGCGTGTGGCGCGCGCCGGCCTGCTCGTTCCCGACCCACAAGACCAAGAACTGAGAGCACGTGGCACTCGGATGGATCGATGCGGGTGCCACGGGCTCGAATCGGCGAGGCTCTCGCCGAGTGAATCGGGTGCAGATCGCACCGCGTCACGCCGCCTTGTTCATCTGGGGCAACTCGGCCGCGGTGCGCTGCTGAAGCCGGACGCGCTCTGCACCCGTGGACGACCGCAGACGGGCGTCGGCGTGGACCTT
>JBKDQC010000306.1:0-6409 GCA_046342295.1 Deltaproteobacteria bacterium
GCGCGCGGCGCCGTGGTGGGCCAAGGCCGCGACGCAGGCGCTCGAGGCCAACGACTTCACCGGCGCCATCGCGCGCGCCGAGGCCGCCGAGCGCTGCGGCGCGCGAGGAGACGACCTGGTCGAGGCCCTCCTCGCGCGCGCCGAGGCGCACTCCTGGCTCGCCGACAACCCCGCGCTCTGCGAGACGGCCGGGCGGCTCGCTGCGGTCGCAAAGACCGTCGACCAGGAGGCCGCAACCCTCCGCTGGCGTGCGCTCGGCGCGCACCGCGCCGGGGATACGCCGAAGCTCGAGGAGACGCTCGCTCGCGCGTGCGAGCTCTGCGAGCGTCATCGCGACAACGACGCAGCTGTGGGCGATGCCATACGAATTGCGACCTACGCGCTCCGCGCCGGAGCCCATGCGCGTGCCGAGGCGCTGGTCTCTTTCCTCGAGTCGAGCGACTCGCCGCCCGAGTCGAGAGGGGTGCGCGTGTTCGACGAATGGTTGCGTTGGCGTGCGGTGCGCGCCGAACATGCACAGGAGACGGAGACTGCGGTCCACCTCTACCGCGAGGCGAGCCGACGGCTCCGAAGCGCCGGAAACACCCGCGGCGACTTGGCCGAGCAGGTCAATCTCAGCAGCGAGCTCTTGACGCTCGGGGCCTACGACGAGGCGGCACAGACGCTCGAGGCGTCACTCTCGGAATGCGAGCGGCTGGGGCTGACGTACGCCGTTGCGGCAACGCTCAACAACCTCTGCGTCGCGAGGCTGGGTCTCGGGCGTCTCGACGAGGCGCTCCTCGCCGGGCGCAAGGCGGTCGCGACCTCCGCCAAAGGACGACATGCGATGCTGGAGGCGAATTCACGCGACTCCACGGCGCGTGTCCTCCTCGCCGGCGGCCACGTCCAGGAGGCCGTATCCGAGGCCGAGCGGGCGCTCACGCTGCTTCCTGCGGCGCACCCCGTCGCGCTGACGGCGAGGACGTCGCTCGCCGACGCGCTTCTTGCTCGCCGGGGGGCCGGGGATGCTGCCCTCGCCCTGGCTCACGCCAGAAACGTCGTCGAAGCCCTCGACACAGATGCTTCACGTTGCAGAGAGCCCGCGTCCACCCTCCGCGTGCACATCGACGCGCTCGAGGCCAACGGGCTCGTGGACGAGGCCCGGCAGGCGCGCGAGGAGGCGCGCGGCTGGGTGCTCGAGCGCGCGAGCAAGATCCGGAGCGAGCACTACCGCCGTACGTTCCTCGAAGGCGCGCTCGACGTCGCGCGGATCCTGCGGCGTGTCAGCGACGTGCGTCCCGGCCGCGGAAGTTCAACGTGACGGACCGGCCGAGGTATTGGTCGGCGACCTCCTCGGGCGGCGGAGGGATGTTGCCCTCGGCCTGCTGGATTCGCGTCATCTGTGCCGTGACGGACTCGTCGAAGTCGGCGTTGCCGCTTCCCCGGGCGATGCGAAAGCCGAGGACCCGCGTGTCGTCGGCGACCTCGATCACGACGACCGTGACGAGCTCCTCGACCACCTCGACCGGGATGGTCGTCGGGACGCTCCAGCCGCGGCGGAAGAAGGCCCACAAGCGCCCGCGGTAGAGGTCACCTTCGGTGCCCTGGCGTTCGGTCCCCCCCTCGACGCCCTCGGGGTTTCCTTCGCGGATGCGCGCTTCTTCGCGCTCGGCGAAGACCTGGGCGTCCTCGCTCAGGCGGCGGATGGCGTCATCGACGCTGTCGCGCTGGCGCGGCTCGGGAGGCCGCTCGGCCGGGGGCGGCGGGGTGTCTTCGAGAGACGGTGCGTGCCGTGGGTCGGGCTGGTCGGTGCGGAGGATCGGCGCCACGCGGTCGGGGAGCTGGCTCGGGTCGAGGATCTCCCCGAGCTGGACGAAGCGCGCCTGAACCACGTCGTCGATCACGGGCTCGGGCCGCTCGGGCTCCGTGGTCAACGACACGCCCGCAAGCGCGAAGAGGCCGAGAACCGCCATCACCACACCCGGGACTGCGACGTGGACGAGCAGCGCCGCCGCTGCGCCCGCCGCGAGCTCGCGCAGGCCCGGCAGCTGTCCGTCGAGCAGCGAGCGAGGCCGGATGTCGTTGGGGTCGAGGTACATGGAGGAGGGACCGCAGGGGCTCGGGGCATCTTGGCGCGTCAAATCGCGTGCGAACAGGGGACCCTCACGGGCGCGCGCCCGAGGGCACCGGCGCTCCGCCTGCGCCCATCGGATCCGTCACGAGGCCGAGATCCTCGATGCCGGCTCGCCGCAGGATCGCGAGCACGCGCACGACGACGCCGTAGGGCACGGCCGCGTCGGCCTGCACGAAGATCTCACGCTCCCGCTGTAGGCGCTCGTTGTGGAGGAGCACGTCCTCGAGCCGCTCGTTCGGGATCTCGTCCTCGCCCAGGAAGACCCGTTGCTCGCGGTCGATCGTGAGCAGGAGCTTCTGCTCGTCGATGTCCATGCGAGGCGCGTCGGCCTGCGGGAGATCGATGTCGACACCGGCCGTCATCATGGGCGCGGCCACCATGAAGATGATCAGCAGCACGAGCATGACGTCGACGAGCGGCGTCACGTTGATCTCCGACAAGGGCGCGCGGCCGCTCGAACCTCCGGTGCTCATCGCCATGGCTGGGCCCTCAGAGGTAATGACGCTTGACGATGTTGAGGTAGTCCGCCGCGAACGCCTCGGTCTCGCTCTCGAGCACGCGGATCCGGCGCACGAAGTAGTTGTAGGCCATGACCGCGGGGATCGCGGCCGCGAGGCCGAGGGCCGTCGCGATCAGCGCCTCGGCGATGCCGGGAGCGACGACGTCGAGCCCCGCGCCATGCTCGGCGCCGATCGAGAGGAAGGAGTTCATGATGCCCCACACCGTTCCGAAGAGGCCGATGAACGGCCCCACCGAACCGGTCGTCGCGAGGATCGGAAGCTGGTTCTCGAGGCTCGTCATCTCGCGGCCCATCGCGCGCTTCACCGACCGCTCGACGTTCTCGATGTCGTCGGCGGCCGTGCCGCGCTCGGAGGCCGTGACCTTCGCGAGCTCGACGTAGCCCGCGTGAAAGACGCGGGCGAGGGGGGAGCCGTCGAACTGAGAGACGCGGGCGTAGATGGCCTCGAGCCGATCGGCTGGCCACTTGTTCCCTTCGCTCCGGTTCCAGAACACGTCGAGGAACGCTGAGCTCTGTCGCTGCGCCTGGAGCAACCGGACGAGCTTGGTCCCGACCACGAACCAGGAGACGAGGCTCATCGCGAACAGCACGAGCAAGACGAGCTTCACGACGAAGGACGCGTCGAGAACCAACTGGAGCGGATCGAGCCGGGTGGGCTCGGTCGCGCCGGCACCCTGCGCGGCCTGGAGCAGCACGAGATCGATGGGCATCGGACGGCGGGTACTGCGGCCGCGAGCGCTTCGTCAAGAAAGCGGCCGTCGGTCTGTGACCGTGGCGTCCAGGTCATTTCTGCACGGGCCCTCCGGGAAGATGGCTCCACGAGGGAGACGATCTCCCCGAGATGTGGGATCTTCCCAGCGTGGTCGGAGCGAGACAGCGATGAAGTGGGAGACCCAGGTTCCGGAGCGCCCGAAGCGGTCGCTCGCTGCCAGCCTCGCGCTGCTCGCAGCGCTCGCCGTCGCCTCGAGCGCGGCCTTCGATGGGCAGCGGGGGCGCTCGGCGGCGCAGGACGCCGGCCAGGGCGTCGAGATCGAAGATCCTCTCCACATCGTGGTGCCGCGCATTCGCGCTGCTCTCGCGCAGTCGCAGAGCCGTCTCGTTCGGCTCTCGTTCTGGGGGGCCTCGCACACCGCGCAGGACCAGTACACGAGCGCGCTCCGCACGCGCCTGCAGGCGCGCTTCGGCGATGGCGGTGCGGGTGCCTTCATGCCGGCTCCGCCCACGTCGTTCTATGAGCGTCGCGACATCGAGGTGGTGTCCTCGAGCGGCTTGTCCGGGATCGAAGGGGTCTCGGCGTCGCGATCCTCGCCGCTCGGCGGGATGGGCATGGCGCTCGATGCCCGCAGCAGCGGCGTGGCGCGCTTCCGGGTCCTGCACCAGCTCCAGGCCCATGTGAGGGTCTTCGCGCGCGCGCATCCGCTCCGAGGCCGCCAGACCGCGCGCGTCCGCTTGCGTTACCGGAGCGCACAGGTGGAGCGCGAGATGGCGTCCAACGTCGATGCGGTGCTCGAGCTCGAGGCCGACGTCGCGCCCAACGAGCCGTTCGAGATCCGCGCCTCGCGCGCGCGGATCTTCGGGGTCTCGGTCGAGGCTCGGACGGGACTGGTCCTCGACAGCTTCGGCGTCTCGGGGGCTCGCGCCGAGCACGCCGAGCGGTGGGACGATCCGACCTTCCAGTCCTCGGTGCGCGCGCTCGCGCCCGACGTGGTGTTCCTTTCCTACGGCACGAACGAGTCGAGCGGCACGCGGCCGGTCGCCGAGCACGCGCAGGCCCTCGAGGCGTTGATCGATCGGTTCCGCCGCGCCGCGCCGTCGGCTGCGTGCGTCGTGATCGGGCCTTCCAACTACCCGCTCCAGCGGGGCGAGGCGTGGGTCGTCCGGCCGCGGGCGGCCGAAGTTCGCGCGGCCTACCGCCTGACCGCGCTCCGGCGAGGCTGCGGGTACTTCGATCTGATCGCGTTCCAGGGCGGCGAGAGCGATCTCGCGGACTGGGAGCGTGCCGGCCTCGTGCTCGGCGATCGCGTCCACATGACGGACGCGGGCCACGAGCGCCTCGCGGCCGCGCTCGAGCGCGCCATCGCCGGGGGCTGAGCTGAGGTGGCCCGAGGGTTCGTGCGGGCCCTCCCCTGCGAAGCGGGCTCCATTCGCGGACGCGGATGCTGCGCGCGGGGCCCCAGACCGGCATGCACGCCTCGCGCGGCTGCGCTGAAGCCTGTGGCCGGACCACCGCGCCGCCTCTACCATCGCGTCCATGCGAATCACGTGCGATTTCCTGGTCCTCGGGAGCGGTGTCGCGGGCCTGACCTTCGCGCTCGAGGCGGCCAAGCACGGCGAGGTCATCGTCGTGACCAAGCGCGGCCTCTCGGACTCGAACACCAGCTGGGCGCAGGGCGGCATCGCCGCCGTGCTCGACCCGAACGACTCGTTCGAAGCGCACGCCAAAGACACCCTCACGGTGGGCTACGGCCTCGCGAAGCCGAGCGTCGTGGACCTGGTCGTCAAGGGTGGGCCCGCGGGCATCCGAAAGCTCATCGAGCTCGGCGCGCACTTCGACGAGAAGGACGACAAGGCGCCGAGCGCCGTGGTCGACGGCCACGCGCTCGACTTCTCGAGCCTCGACTTCTCGCGCTTCGATCTCACCCGCGAAGGAGGCCACACGGCGCGGCGCGTGATCCACGCCGGAGACGTGACCGGGCGCGAGGTGCAGCGCGTGCTCGCCGAGGCCACGCTCAGGCACCCGAACATTCGCGTGCTCGAGCACCACATGGCGGTCGATCTGCTCGAGCTCTCGAAGTACGGCGGCCCTCACCAGGTCGCGGGCGCCTACGTGCTCGACACGACGCCAGAGGGTCCGCACGCGGGCAAGGTGCACGCGATCTCGGCGCGCGCGACAGTCCTCGCGACGGGTGGCGCGGGCAAGGTCTACCTCTACACCACCAACCCCGACGTCGCGACGGGCGACGGCGTCGCGATGGCCTACCGCGCCGGCGCGTTGGTCGCGAACATGGAGTTCTTCCAGTTCCACCCGACCGCGCTCTTCCACCCGCAGGCCAAGAGCTTCCTCATCTCGGAGGCGCTGCGCGGTGAGGGCGGCGTTCTGCGCCTCGCCAACGGTGATGCGTTCATGGCGCGCCACCACGCGATGAAGGACCTCGCGCCGCGCGACGTGGTCGCACGGACGATCGACTACGAGATGAAGCGCACGGGCGCCGACTGCGTGTTCCTCGACATGACGCACCACCCGGCGAGCTACCTGAAGGAGCGCTTCCCCACGATCTACGCCGAGTGCCTGCGCTTCGGGATCGACCTGACCGCGCAGCCGATCCCCGTGGTGCCCGCCGCGCACTACATGTGCGGCGGGGTCGCGTGCGACGCAGAGGGCCGCACCAGCGTGCCTGGCCTCTGGGCGATCGGCGAGGTGAGCGCGTCGGGTCTGCACGGCGCCAACCGTCTCGCCTCGAACTCGCTGCTCGAAGGTCTCGTCTACGGGCAGCGGGCAGCCGACGCGCTCGCGAACCTCCGCAAGGAGAGCCCCCACGCGGAGGTCCCCGAGTGGGACGAGGGCGAGGCGGTTCCGAGCGACGAGGGCGTCGTCATCAGCCAGAACTGGGACGAACTGCGGCGTTTCATGTGGAACTACGTCGGGATCGTACGCACCGACAAGCGTCTGCGTCGTGCCGCGCGCCGCGTCGCGCTCCTCAAAGACGAGATCCGCGAGTATTACTGGGAGCATCACGTCACGCGCGATCTCCTCGAGCTGCGCAACATCGCGGATG
>JBKDQC010000307.1:0-4994 GCA_046342295.1 Deltaproteobacteria bacterium
TGCGGGTGCCACGGGCTCGAATCGGCGGGAGGGAGGCTCTCGCCGATTTACTCGGCGAGAGGGAGGGTCTGCGGCCAGACCCTCCGGCAGAAACGTCACAGCATGTGACTCATGCTCTGAGCTGAATCCCCCGGAGGGGCCGAGCGGTCAGAAACGGCCGGTCGCCGCAACGCCCCCGCCCTGGGGCGAGGCTGTCGGTACGAGGAGGAACGCGGCCTCCCGGGTCGTCGTTCCCGAGCCCTCGGTCGCGTAGAGAACGATCGCCGCGATCCCGCCGGCGAGAGCCACGCCGAACGAGATGTCTGCCACGAGCGCGAAGGCCTCTCCCTCATCGGCGGCAGAGAGCGACGGGGCAGCATCGAAATCGCTCTGGCGCGACAGCGCCATGAACCCGAAGACCGTCCCCGCGACGAGCCCGACCGCCCCGGCACCGGTGAGCACCCAGACCGCCGTCGAGGGGCCCGTCGGCGCGGGAGGCGCCGTGTCGGTCTCCCCCGCATCGACGACCTCTGCCTCCGCACTGTCGGATTCCTCGAGGCCTGTGGGGGGGGCGCTCTCGTGACCCGATGCCTCCGAAGCGGGCGTGTCCGCCGCGGGTGTGCCCGACGTGCTCGGTGTGGTGGTCGTGCTGGGCGCGGCTGTGCCTGGTGAGGCGCCCGTGTTCGGCGCGCTCGGTGCAGCGCCCGCGCTCGGTGGAGGGGTCGTGCTGGGCGCGGTGGCCGCGCTTGGTGGGGTCGCGCTCGGTGGGGTCGCGCTGGGCGCGGTGCCCGCGCTCGGTGGAGGGGTCGTGCTGGGCGCGGTGCCGGCAACCGACGAGCCCGAGGCTGGCAACGGAAGCGCTGCGATCCGGGCCTCGATGGAGGCCCGGTCACGCGCGTTCGGGCTCTCTCGCAGGTAGCGCTCGAGCGTCACGCGCGCCTCGGATCTCAGTCCGCGCGCCTCTTGGGCCGAGGCGACACCCAGCAGCACGATGGGGTTGGGGACGTGTACGTAGGCCTCCTCGAACGCGGCCTGCGCCGGCTCGAACTGACCGGCATCGAAGAGCTGCTGCCCACGCGTGTAGGCCTCGCGCGCGCGCGTGCGCTGCTCGGCGGTCGGTGCGGCCTGCGCGTGGACGCGTGATGGCGCGACCGTCCAGAGAAGGGCGCATGCGAGCAACGGGAGGAGCGACTTCATGGGGCCTCGAGGCAAGAGTGCTGGGACCGTGGCTCGGGCATCGGTCCAGGGTTTCGCCGAACCTTGCGGCAGTGCTAGTTCGTCTGCTCGACCCGCAACAGTTGCTGGCCGATGAAGAGGTAGTCGCCGTGCGCGAGCTCGCGCTCGCCATGGATTCGAACGTAGGTGCCGTTGCGTGAGCCGAGGTCGTGCAGCGCGAAGTTGCCGTCGGGGAGCTGGTCGATGCGGGCGTGCCGCCCCGACATGTAGATGTCGTCGGGGAAATTCATCTCGTTGTCTTCGCGGCCGACCTGCACGGAGCTCTCCTTCGCGCAGTGGAGCATGCCATCCGTGCCGCCTCGCAGGATCTGGACGACGCGGAACGCGCTCGGTCGCTTGGGCGACGAGTAGAAGTACGTCTGGTCGGGCTCGGGCCCCGAGGTGTCCTTGGGCGTGAGGTCGACTCGGAAGGTCTGCTCGCCGCAGAGAAAGTGCTCGCCGGGCGCGATCGGAGCGCTCCCGCGGACCCGCACGAACACGCCGTTGAGGCTGCCTTCGTCGCGAACGACGAGCTTGTCGCCGCGGTAGATGAAGTTGGCGTGGCGAGGGCTGATCCACGCGTCGTTCGGGAATGGGATCTGTGCGTCCGTTCGGCCCGCGACGTGCTCCGTGCCCTGAAGGAGGTAGCTCAGGCCGTCCGCCCCGTCGGTGCCTCGGATGAGGATGAGGCGTGCCTTGCCCGGCGCTTGCATCGAGCCGAAGTACTCGACTCTGCGCTCGAGAGCGTCGTCGGGCACCGTCGTGCCGCAGGCTCCGCAGAACTTGTGCCCCGGGGGCACGGGCGAGCTGCACTCTCTGCACGTGTAGAACCGACTCTGCTCCACGAGCTCCTCCTGTCGGGCCGCTGCGTACGCCGCGACCGCATCCGGAGGCTCCGTCGCCTCCGGTCCTTTCGTCAAGTCTCCTTCGGTCGCGAGGAGCCCTGCTGGAGGCGTCTCCACGACGAGCGAATGCTCCTCGGTGTCGGCCCCGTCGACGGGGCCGAAGAGCGCTTGCCCACAGCCCGGACACCACGACGCCCCGATGGGAGCGAACGTGTCGCAAGCTCCGCAGGCGATGCCGATACGCTCTTCCACGAGCGATCGTCTTGTACGGCATCCGCGCGCGGCGCGTCAACGCGCGCATCTCCGCTCTGCGAGCGACCGCGCCTGCTCCGCGACCCTCGGGTCACGGTCCAGGAGGAGCGGCGCGAGCAGGCTGCACGCGCTCGCGTCGGGCAATCCCTCGCCCGCGACGACGGCCTCGCTCCGGACGAACGCGGACACGTCGTGCGCGCCCTCGGCCACGGCGCGCTCGAGCAGCGTCG
Source organism: Deltaproteobacteria bacterium (assembly GCA_046342295.1). Taxonomy (GTDB): domain Bacteria; phylum Myxococcota_A; class Polyangia; order Polyangiales; family Sandaracinaceae; genus JAFLCL01. Next base: position 2,522 of record JBKDQC010000307.1, read on the forward strand.
TCTCCACCGGCCCGCTCGCCAGCCGCTGGAGGGCAGCGCGGCGAACGGTCCAGGCAGGATCCTGCGCGACGACCTCGGTCAGGTGCGCGGCCAGAACGGGCAGGGGCGCATGCGAGACGGCCGCCGCCCGCACGGCCCGCTCCGGGCGGCTCGCGAGCGCGCGCCAGTCACGCTCCGACAACAGGCGCGGGACGATCTCGGCGAGAGCAACCAGCGCGCGACAGGTCTCCGGAGTCGTCGCCTCGACCGGCAACGTGCGCGCGACCACGGCGGTCCCGACCGGCTCGAGGAGAGGGCGCCATGCGGGCTCCTCGCCGTGCGATGCCACGACCTCGAGGGCTCCCGGGACGCGCGCCTCGTCGAGGGCGGCGACCGCACGCACGAGCGCCTCGGCGACCACCGAAGGGTCGCGGGCGCGCCGCGGGCAGGTCGCAATCGCACGCGCGAGCCAGGCCTCGACCGAATCTGAACGGGCCGGAAGCGGCGCACAGGCGAGCGCGGGCTCCGCTCGCCCGAGGAGCGCGCGCAGGGCGAGTTGCCCGTGCTCGTCGGGAGAGAGCGCGGCGCGGGCGAGGGCGTCGAGCGCCGGAGCGGCCAGCGTCCCGCGGGCGAGCAAGTCGATCCGCGGGTGCAGCATCGCCTCGTCGCGTTCGCGGCGTGAGGCGTGGCGCTGCAGGAGCTCCAGCAGCGGCTCGGGTGGGGGCGCCTCGCTCGAGGTCTCGGCGAGCAGCCAAGAGACGATCCAGGGCTCGGGAGCGGCTGCGGCGCTGCCCCCCGCGCCCGGCGCGATGCTGCTCGGACCCTCGCCGATGACCTCGCGTCGGGCGTCGCGCAGCGCAGCCCCGCCGAGGACCAACGTCAGCGCCCAGGCATGGGCGCCGACTCGGCCCGGTCGGGTGCGGGCGAGCCGAAGCGCCGACACCCTCGCGCGCCCTGCCCGGGCCGAGCTCTCGCCGAGCCGGACGACGCCGTGGAGCGCGAGCGCCGCGAGCGCATCGTTCGGGGCGGCCAGCAGCGCCTCGAGCGCGGGGAGATCGCGCTCGGTCGTCACCGAAAGTGCCGCCGCGAGCGCGTCGGCTCGCGAAGCCGGATCGACGGACTCGTCTGCGGCCTCGGCGAGCAGGGCCTGGCTCGCTCCCGCCACCGGCTGAGCGAAGAGGAGCTGCCTCGCGCCCGTCTGAGCACCGATGTCGTCGCCGCGCAGCGCTGCGAGGAGGACCGGCAGTGCGCGGGACGTCCAGCGCTCTGCCGCAGCGCGATCCGCCCGCGCACGGGCGCCGATCGTGAGCGACGTGTAGAGCGAGAGGGCCAGGCGCTCGAAGACGGGAGCGTCACCGTGCGCCAGCGCCAGCGCCAGCAAGCGAGGCTCGAGCGCCTCCTCGGAGCCCTCGGCGCGCGCCGTCTCGAGCAACGCGCGACCCGCGCGCTCCCGGAGGTCGTCGTCTCTCGAGCGCTCGAGGATTCCGAGCAGCAGCTGGAGGGCGCGCCGACCGGCGCCGCGCTCGCGCTCGAGGCCCGCGAGCTCCCAGGCCGCCTCGTGCGCGTCGGGGTCGAGCTCGAGCGCCCGCTCGAAGGCGCGCGCGGCCCGCGCAGGATCCCGCCGCCGAGCGTGGAGGCGACCGAGGCGGAGGTGGCGCTCGGGGGCGTCGACCGCACGGCGGGTGGCCTCGTCGGCGAAACGAATGGCGTCATCGTCCCGGTAGCTCGCGAGCGCGAGCTCGACGAGCTGGCTCAGGTGCCCGCCGGCGCGCGCGGGCTCGAGCTCCGTGAGCCGCAAGAGCGCGCGGACCTCGCCGTCGTAGTCGCCCTGCTCGTGTTGGAGCCGGGCGAGCATCGCCTCGAGGCGCGCATCGCCGGGGCGGCGCTCCGAGAGCGCCAGGAGCGTGGCAAGGGCCTGCTCGAGCTGGCCCGAGCGCCGCTACACGTCCGCGAGCATGCGGCTCGCCGACAGCTCGCCGCGCGCGTGGTCTCGCTCGAGCTCCGCCCGATGCTCCGCGATCCGGCCTCGCCGCGCCCAGCTCGCGACGAGCCGCGCTTCGGCCTGCTCGACCGCGTCGCGCTCCGAGGGCTCGGCGCTCTCGGCCGCGAGCGCGATGCGCCGCTCGAGCGCCCGCTCTGCCTCCTCGTCACGGCCCGCGCGCGCCAGCACGTCCGCCTGGGCGTCCAGCACCTCGGGCGCGTCGGGCGCGAGCGACGCCGCTTCCTCGAGGTGGTGGAGCGCGCGATCGAAGACACGCAGGTTCGCGAGCGTACGCGCCGCCTCGAGATGACCGCGGATCCCGTCCTCGGAGCCACCGAGCCGCTCGACCAGGGCGAGCGCGCGCGCGCGGTCCGTCCGTTCGCTCGACTCGAGCAGCTCGTTCGCGAGCGCGACGATCCCGCGCGGGTCCTCGGGCGTTGCGCGCTCGATCGCCTCGTGCGTGCCGAGAAGGGGGTCGCGCGCCGCGTGGCGCGCGTAGGCGTCGACGAGGTG
>JBKDQC010000308.1:0-5548 GCA_046342295.1 Deltaproteobacteria bacterium
CGCAGTACTCGCTCGCGTCGCACTCGGCGTTGGTCTCGCACGGCACCATCATGCCGAGGCCCGAGTCCCAGCCTCCGTCGTCGCGTACGGCGGCATCCGGGCCTCCATCGACCAGGTAGGTTGGAGCGTCCGGCCCGCCGCCGCCGTCGGCCGCCGCCGCGTCGAGCGGCACCGAGGCGTCGAGGAGGCCGGAGTCGCGCAGACCCATGCAGCTCGCTCCTGTATCGCGTGGATCGAGGACGCCCGCGTCCATGCCGCGATCTCCAGCGTCGTGATGACGCGACAGCGCGGGGTCCAGGAGGAGCCCGCAGCCGGCGACGCCGAGGACCACGGGCAGGACCGCGAGACGCAGCATCCGACGAGCGTAGCGGCAACGAGACGCTCCTGGTCGCGGACGCCGTGGCTCGAGACAAGCGTGGATCCGAAGGGGCCGCAGACGACGCTCTTGATCGAGTCGGTCTGACGCGTATGGCTCCCGTCTCGACGGAGCGGACGTAGCAGCCGTGGCAGACAGGCTCGTAGGACTCATCGCCGCCGATCTGGATCGGCTCGCCTTCGCGCACGGGCTTGCCGCCGACGAGGCGCATGTTGAAGACAGCCTTCTTGTTGCAGCACTGGCAGGAGACCTTGACCTCTTCGATCGAGTCCGCGAGTTCGAGTGGGCGTCGGCTGCCTTCGAAGAGGTGAGTCTGAAGGTCCGTGCGCAGGCCGAAGCAGAGGACGGGCAGACCCGGCATCAGCGTGAGCGCCCACAGCTGATCGGCGACCTTGGCCGACAGGAACTGCGCCTCATCGACGAGCACACAGTCGACGCCTTCGAAGGTCTTGGGGTCGAGGGTCGTGTCGCGATCGGCCGCGAGATCCGCATCCGCCCGCAGGCCTGCGCGTGACTCGACGGTGCCGACGCCATAGCGCGTGACGACGACGTCAGCGCCAGGTGCCGTGACGCTCGCGGCTCGGCGAAGTGGAGCACGAGCGCTGCGCGATCGTGCTCGTCCACGGCAACGGCAGCTCCCGCTCGGCCCTGCTCGACGAGGCGCGTTCCCTGCGCGCGCTCGGCTTCTCGGTGCTGCCGATCACCGTGCGCGCCCACGGTGACTCCGAGGGCCATCGCAACGACTTCGGCTGGAGCGCGCGGGAGGACGTGGCGACCGCCGTGCGCTACCTCGAGAGCCATCGTCCGGCTTCGCTCGCGGGAGGGCGCACCATCGTGGTCATGGGCATCTCCCTCGGCGCGGCAGCGTCGGTGTTCGCGGCGCCGGCGCTGGGAGCGCGGGTGCGCGGCTACGTGCTCGTCGGCCCTTACGCGGATCTGCACCTCGCGACCTCGCGTCGCACCGAGCGCTACCTCGCTCGTCGCAACGCGGCACGCGCGGAGCAGGAGGCGATCGCCGCCCTGTGGGAGCGCGGCCTCACGGTGTTGCCGATGAGCGCGAGCGACATCGCCGCGTGGCGCACCATCGGCCGTCAGGTGCATGAGCGGGTCGCGTCGCAGATCGCAGACCCATCGATCATCTCGCGCGCAGCGGCCTTCGGCGAGCAGTGACGGCTCGCCGTCGAGCCGAGCGGCCGTTCAGCCGCTCACCTCGCGCACGAGGGCCTCGAAGGCGTGGAGCGCGACGGGCGGGATCTGGTGCTGTCCGCGGAACGGCACGAAGCTCGTGATCACGCCGGCCGCACCGAGATCCTCGGCGAGCCTCTGCGCGAGAGGGAAGGGCAGGAGCGGGTCGTGCGTGCCGTGGGTGATGAGCGCGCGCATCCCCGCGCGCGTGCCCATGAGCGGCTTCCACGTGTCCTCGCCGAGGTAGGTTCCGCTGAAGGCGACGAGGGCGTCGAGCCGCCGCTCGGTCTCGAGCGCGATCGAGGTCGCGAGCATCGCGCCCTGCGAGAAGCCGCCGAGGATCAGGTGCGAAGGAGACAGCTCCTTCTCGAGCGCGTCGAGCATCGCGCAGGCCCCCTCGCGCGCCTCGGGCAGGCCCTCGGGGATCGCGCGGGTCAGGTCGCGGTGCTGCCCCGTCGCGAGGGCCTCCTCGAGCGCGGCGATGTCGATGTGCCACCACGCGCGCGGTGCGCCCATCCCGAAGGCGCTGAAGTCGAAGCCGCCCTGCAAGAGGTGCGGCGCCGCCGGGAAGGCGAAGCGCACGGCGCGATCGACGTCGAGGCCGCGGTAGAGCCCCGCGAGGTCGTCGCCCGGCGCCCCGTACCCGTGGAACAAGACGACGAGGGGACCGGTGCCGCCTCCTTCGCGATCGGAGCCTCCGGCGAGGCGGACGTCGAGCGGACCGAGCTTGACGAGCTTCATGGCGCGCGGTTGTAGCAGCTCGACCCGGTCGCGGCGCCTGCCCGCTACGGAGCTCCCGAGGCGTCGGGATGCTCGAGCGAGCCCCACATCTCGAGGAAGGTCTCTCGCTCGGTCTCCTCGCGCGCGAGGAAGGTCGCGACCACGAGGTGCGGCCCGACCGCCGCGTGCGCATGGGCGACGTGCATCGGGCCGTTGCCCTCGTCCTTGACCTCGAAGCGCACCGCGCCGCGGATGGCGCCGCGCTCCATGGCGAGCGTGTCGCCCTGGCCCTCGAGCGCGGGCAGCCCTGCCAGCGTGGCCTCCGTGTCGTGGTCCGGCGGCGCTTCGGCGCTCGTGATCCACACGCTTCGCTTCGGGTCCGTGGCCGCCCACGTGCCGCGCTCGTCCCATCGCTCGGAGAGCTCGCCCGGGATCGCGATCGACCACCCGCCCGACAGCGTGACCCGCACGGCCCGGCGCCGGTACCCCGGGCGCGTACGATCTCGCTCGCGTGGCTCGCTGGCCTTGAGCTGCGCGCGGGTCGAGCGGAGCGACTCCTCTCCGAGCAGCGCGAAGCATTCCGCCCACGCGCCCCACGGGTACTCGAGGCCCGCGTCGAGCCCGTGCGCTCGCTCGAGCTCGGTCACGACGCGATCGAGCAGCGTGCGTTCGACTTCGTCCATGGGCTTTCGCCACCGCACTTCGAGCCACATCAGCGCGAGCGCGACGCCCCGGTGATAGGTCGCGTCGCGGGCCGGCGTCGGCCATGCGAAGACGTCGCGCCCGTGCGCTGGATCGACCGCGACCCGCTCGAGCCAGGCGCGATCGCGGGGGCCCAGGGCGGTCGCGAGCAGGCCGTCGTGCGCGACCTCGAGGCCCGCGGGCAAGGCCAGCGCGAAGCCCGAGGCGCCCCCCGCGGCCAGTGAGAGGATCTCCTTCGCGGTCGCGCCCAGCGCGTCGAGCGCTGCGCGGTCGAGCGCTTCGGCGTCTCGATGCGCGAAGTACAGCGCGGGGTCCAGGACGGCCTTCCACCGGATGCCGAGGGCGGCGGCGATCACGTCGGCCAAGGCGCAGACGAAGGCGTGGTAACCGGGCCCGGCCGAACCAGTGAGGGCCTCGAGCCCGAGAGCACGGCCGCGCAGGGCGATCTCGATCGGGCCGGCCGCGGGGTGCGCGGTGATCGTCAGCAGGGCGCTCTCTGGCCGCTCGATCGTCACGTCGGGCGCGAAGTCTCGCAGAGCGCGCTCGACCATTGCGGCGAGGTCGCCGCCCGCTTGCGCCTCGGACAGGCGCGCATGCAGGGAGAGTGAGAGCACGGTGGCTCGCTGTCAGATTGGGCGCGACGCGTCGAGCCCGGCGCGCTTCAAGACGCGGCGTCGGGCGGCTCGAAGGCGTCGGGCGGCTCGAAGGCGTCGGGCGGCTCGAAGGCGTCGGGCGGCTCGAAGGCGTCGGGCGGCTCGAAGGCGTCGGGCACCGTGAACGCATCGGGCGGCTCGAAGGCGTCGGGCGGCTCGAAGGCGTCGGGCACCGTGAACGCATCGGGTGGCTCGAAGGCGTCGGGCACCGTGAACGCGTCGGTCCCGGCGTCTCGGAAGCGAACGGGGTCGAGCGCGAGCGGCACATCGAGGCAGCGCGGCGGCCCGCCTTCGAAGGGGCTCGCGCAGAGCAAGCCCTCGGCGCAGTCGATCTGCGAGTCGCACTCGCCGCCTGGCTCGACGCACTCGAGCTGTCCGTCGCCCCAGAGATCGAGGCAAACGCGTCCTCGAGCGCAGTCGGACGAGGTCCGACAGAGCCCCTGGGGCAGACACTCGAAGCTGAGGCGCGACGGCTCGACCCCGCAGCTGCCCATCTCGCAGTCGCTGGTCTCGTCGCACAGGCCGGGGCCCACGCACTCGCGCGCGCCGTCTCCCTCGACGTCGACGCATGCGAAGGAGTCACGGCACGCGGCGCTGCTCCGACACCGCGGCATTCCACGCATGCAGAAGGGCGAGCCGAGCTCCGTGTTGCACACGAAGTTGAAGGGACACGTCGTGTCGAAGTCCGACGCGGTGCACCCGATCCGCCGATCGACACAGCCGCCCGCGTCGCAGGAGAAGCCCTCGGGACAGTCGCGCGAGGTCTCGCACCCGGGCGCCGAGCGGACGCAGCGCCTTCCGAGCACGGTGTCCGCACAGGTCGAGCCCGAGGGGCAGTCCGCCGCCATCGCGCACTCGTCGCCCGAGGGCTGGCAGTGCCGTCCGCAGCCGTCGGAGACGCAGGCCAGCCCGGCGGGGCACTCCGCGCTCGAGCAGTCCGGCCCGAGACGCAGGCAATCACAGCGGGAGATGCCAGTGTCCTCGCCCGCGCTGCCGCAGGGGCCTCCATCGGACGGGGGCCCGAAGGTCGCGTCGAGGTCTTCGAGCCTCGCGTCGAGCAGGACCGAGGCCGCGTCGAGGCCCGCATCGAAGCGCCCCGAGTCCATCGCGGAGAAGGCGTCTTCGGACAACCGTCCCGCATCGGCGCGCTGCCGGAACGCATCGGGAAGCGGTGGGTCGGGCTCCGTGGGACAGCCCGCGATGGCGAGCGCGATGAGCGGCGCGGCCAAGAGCGAGCAGCGGAGCGTCACGCGTGTCGAACCGAGCATGCTCGAACCTTACCGCAACCCACGCGGACCCTGCCCGCGAATGGTCCGGATTGACCTGGCGAGCGCCAGCCGGATGAATCCACCCATGCCCTCCGATCTCGATCGCGCTCTCCTCGCGGCGGCGCGCTCGCGCCCCGGACTCGCGATCCTCACGGACCTCGCGGCACGCGAGGCCCATGCCGGCGACGAGAGCGGCCTTGCGCCGAGGGTGCCCGGGGCCGTCGTGCTGGCGGCGGGCGCGGAGGACGTCGCCGCGGTGCTCGGCGCCGCCACGGAGTCGCGGGTGAGCGTGACGCCGCGCGGCGGCGCGAGCGGCAAGGCGGGAGGCGCCATCCCCGACGAGGACGGGATCGCGCTCGTGCTCTCCGCGCTCGACCGCGAGCTCGAGGTGGATGTCTCCGATCGCATCGCGGTCGCGGGTGCCGGCGTCGTGCTCGCGCGGGTCCGAGAGGCCGCCCGGGCCGAGCGACTCTTCTACGGGCCCGATCCGGGGAGCCTCGAGAGCGCCACGATCGGAGGCACGGTCGCGACGAACGCGTCGGGCCCGAGCAGCCTCAAGCACGGCTCGACGGCGCGCTGGGTGCGCGGCCTCGAGGTCGTGACGGGCGCGGGCGCGCGGCTCGCGATGCCGTCGCGCGTCGCGA
>JBKDQC010000309.1:0-10340 GCA_046342295.1 Deltaproteobacteria bacterium
GATCGACCCGAGCGCCTCGGGGACCACCCTCTCGCTCTCCGAACGTCCGCGCGCCCTCGAGACCCTCGACGAGATCCTCCGCGAGGCTCCGGGGGCGCGCGCGCGTCGAACCTCGAGCTACGGAGGATTCAGCACGCTCTCGCTGCGGGGCGCGGACGCAGAGCACACCGCGGTGCTGCTCGGGGATCTCCCGCTGATCGCGGCGGACGGCACTGCGGTCGATCTCTCGACGCTGCCACCCTGGATGTTCGAGCGCGTCGAGATCTACCGCGGTGGCGCGCCCGTCTGGCTCGGGAGCGGCGCCATCGGGGGCGTGCTCCGCCTCGTGCCGCGATCGGCGCACGGTGCGCGCGTCGAGCTCGGGGCCGGCCTCGGGAGCTTCGACCGCTTCCAGGGGCGCGCGTCGATCGCGGCCGGCGACCGCGCGCTCGGCGTGCTCGCGGGCGCCTCGCTCGTGAGCGCGGGCAACGGTTTTCCGTACCTCGACGACAACGGCACGGCGCTCGTCCCGGGCGACGATCGGGAGCGCGCGCGCCAGAACGCGCAGCTCCTCGAGGGAAGCGCGCTCGCGCACGTCGGAGCGCGCGTGCTCGATGGGCGCCTCTCGTTGATCGGCACGCTGCTCGAGCGGACGGGCGGCCTCGCGCCTCCTCCGTCGCGCTTCGTCGACGCGCCCATCGGGCGACGCAGCTCCGAGCGCCTGACGCTCGGCGCCTCGATGGACTGGCTCGAGGGAGCGCGCGACCTCGGGCAGGCGAGCGAGGCCCGCTGGCGCATCGCCGCGGCGGTCGGTGTGGGTCTCGAGGCGCGCGGCGTGAGTGACCCGCTCGCGCAGTTCGGCCAGCTCTCCCGGGAAGCGAGAGACCATCTCCTGCGCGCGCACGCGCGTGTCGCAGGGACGGTCGCGATCACCGAGGAGCTCGCGCTCACCGCCATCGGCCAGTACGTGCATGAGGAGCTCGCGAGCCGCGATCGACTCCTCGATGCGGCCGATCCCGCGCGCGCGCGCACCGAGAGCCAGCGAGACACCGCGGCCCTCGCCCTCGAGCCGCGCCTCGCGCTGCGTTTCGACGACGTTCGGATCGAGGGCCGCGTCTCGGGCCGTCTCGAAGGCGCGTTCGCGACGTTGCGCGACCCGAGCGGTGAGCGGGGGGGTGAGGCGCAGCGCGTCGAGCTGGCGCTTCCGACGGGGCGCGCGTCGGTGCTCGTCGAGATCGTTCGGGCGGTGTCCATCGTCGGCAGCGTGAGCGTGGGGACCCGCGCGCCCTCGAGCCTCGAGCTCTTCGGTGATCGGGGCTACCTCGCGGGCAACGTGCTCCTCCGCCCCGAGACCTCGTACGGCGGGGAGCTCGGCGTGGTGGTCGCAGGCCGCGCAGAGGTGGTGCGCGGACGCCTCGAGCTGCGCGGCTTCGCGAGCCACCTCGAGGATCTCGTGCGCTACCAGCGCGTCGCGCAGAACCAGGCCGTGCCGCTCAACGTGCTCGATGCGCGCCTCGTCGGTCTCGAGGCCGGCGTCTCGGGCGACTTGCTCGGGCACGTTCGCCTCGATGGCGCGCTCACGCTCCTCGACGCCCGTGATCTCGGGACGGATCTCGCGCTGCCGCTGCGTCCCTCGGTCGTCGGCTACGTGCGCCTCGAGGGACACGTCGACGGCCCCGAGCCTGGCGGCCTGGGCACGTGGTCGGGGGGCCGTGTCTACGTCGAGATCGAGCACGTCGGCGCGAGCACGGCCGACCCCGCGGCGCTCGTGCGCATCCCCGACCGCTCGACTCTCGGCCTCGGCGTCTCGGTCTCGTTCTTCGACGACTGGCTGCGGATCGACGCCCTCGTGCGCGACGTCGCCGACGTGCGCGGCTACGACGTGCTCGGTCTCCCCCTGCCGGGGCGCAGCTTCGCCCTCGAGCTCACCGCCGCTGGGTGGTGAGCGAGGCGAGGCGCATCAAAGCTCCGCGGGCTGGGTCTCGTGGAAGCGCGCGTAGTCGACCTCGCGCAGCCCGCTCTGGGCGTTGACCATGAGCAAGTCGACGAAACGCTCGCCCCAGCGCATCTCTTCCGGGCTGTAGGAGCGGCGCGTGTGCACGGTCGAGGACGAGTGCTCGTCGACGCCCGAGAGCACGACGATCATCTCCGCCCCCTTCTCGATTAGCGACTCCTTGGTCTCGCCGTGGAATGGGCTCGACGCGTCGATGCGGTGCATGACCGTCCAGCCAATCCAGAAGAGCGGGTTCGTGCTGCGCACGAGCGCGACGTCGTGCACGCGGCGGAAGGTCTCGCCCTCCTTCGTCTGGATGGTCTTGGCGAGCGTGACCGAGAGCGAAGCCTGGATCAGGCGGTTTCCGCGGGCGTTCGCGAGCCGAAAGAGGACGGTGGGGTGGCCGTCGTGCCTGGCGATGCAGACCACGTCGCTGAAGAGGACGTTCGCGGTCGGCGTCGCGAACTTGGCGAAGATGAGGCCGGTGAGGAGCGCGGTGGTGAGCAGGCCGACGAACGACTCGATCGTCACGAGCACGTGCGAAAGCGTGCTGACGGGGACCATGCGCCCGTAGCCGATCGTCATCATCGACTCGACGCTGAAGAAGTAGGCGTCGCTGAAGCTCCCCGGGCGCACGTTGTCGACGCCTCCGGACTCGAAGTAGTAAAACACGGCGAAGACGCCGTTGAGCGCGACGTACGTGACGAACGCGAGCGCGAGGAAGACGCCCCAGCGCATGGTGAGCAACTGGTGGAAGAGGTCGCGCAGCGGAGCGCTCGGCAGGCCGCGCACCTCGATGGTCGGCTGGCCTCGGTTGTCGAGGTAGCGCTGCGATCGGCTCTTGGGGGTCCGGGCCATGGGTCGGCCGGAGCGTAACGCGAGCGGCCTCTTCTTCGACGCTCCATCTCTGCCGCGGTAGAGGTTGCCCATGGCCGCGCGTCTGCGAATGCTCGCGATCGACCCCGGCGAGCGACGCTGGGGCCTCGCGATCTCCGACGAGGACAACGAGCTCGCGCATCCCCGCCCCGTGATGACGCCCGTGACCGAGGAGGCGGCGATCGAGGCTGTCGCGAAGCTCGCGCGCGAAGAATGCGCGGGCGTCGTGGTGCTCGGTCTGCCGCTCGAGCTGAGCGGACGGGAGGGTCCGGCCGCGAAGAAGGCGCGTGCCCTCGGGGCGCGCCTGTGCGCGCGCGTGGGCCTTCCCGTGGCGCTCTGGGACGAGCGGCTCTCGAGCGTCGCGGCCTCGCGGGCCCTCTCGTCGCAGGGCCTCTCGCACAAGAAGCAGCGAGGAAAGCTCGACAGCGTCGCGGCGACGCTCTTGCTCTCTTCATTCCTCGAGGCGCGCGAGGAGGTCCGCGCGCGGGCGATCGCGTTTCGTCCGGAGGGCGGTCGGTGAGCCGCGGGCGGCGCCGCCAGCGCATGCCCGAGCTCGCCCTCGCGGCCGTGCTCGTCCTCGCGATCGCCTCGATCACGTGGATCTTCCTCGTCTATCCGGCCGAGGTGCGCGGCGGCCGGACGGACGGGCGGGAGCTGACGCTGGTGGTCGAGGGCGAGGACGGCATCGACGACGTCGCCGCCGAGCTCCAGCGCCTCGGCGCGATCGACGACGCGGGTCTCTTCGCGCTCTACGCGCGCCTCCTCGGGGCGGACGAGCGCCTGCGGCGGGGGCCGGTACATCTGCGCGGGGACATGTCGATCCGCACCCTCCTCGCTCGCCTCGCGGAGGGCCTCGGCTCCACGCCGATCGACGTGCTGGTGCCCGAGGGCTTCGACCGCTTCGAGATCGCCGCACGCCTCGCACGCTGGGATGTCTGCGGCGAGGACGAGTTCCTCGCGGCGACCGCGGACCGCGCGCTCCTCGACGAGCTCGCGATCCCGGGCGCTTCGGCCGAGGGGTATCTCCTTCCGGACACGTACACGTTCGCGACGGGCTCGGACCCGCGCGAGGTCGTGCGGCGCTTCGTGCATGCCTACCGCGCCGCGACCGACACGCTCTTCGAGGGAGACGACGCGAGGCGTGCGCGCCTCGCGCGCCTCGGCCTCGGCCGCCACGAGGTGGTCGTGCTCGGCTCCGTCGGCGAGCAGGAGGCCGTCGTGCGCGAGGAGCAACCCGTCATCGCCGGGGTCTTCGTGAACCGCCTCGAGAGCGCCACGTTCCTGCCGCGCCACAGGCTCCAGGCCGACCCGACGGTCTCCTACGGCTGCAAGGTCGAGCCGACGCGCCCCTCCTGCGAGGGATTCGAGGGCCGGCGCATCACGCGCGCGATGCTCGAGGACGAGGGCAACGCCTACAACACCTACCGCCGCGAGGGCTTGCCGCCGACCCCCATCTGCAACCCGGGCCTGCCCGCGATCCGCGCGGTGCTCGAGCACACGGAGCACGACTACTACTACTTCGTCGCGCGTGGGCGCGGCCAGCACGTCTTCAGCGCGACGCTCGAGGCGCACAACGAGGGCGTCTCCGATCTCCGCGACCGCGAGCGGCAAGCCAGCACGCTCGAGGAGTGACCGTATGCCGCGCCGCAAGCCGCCGGACGGCACGCTGTCGCTCTTCGACCGAGACCTGCTCGGGGACGTGACGAGCCTTCCCGAGGCCCCTGCGGCGGTCTCGATGCGCGGCTCGCTCGGTGCGCTCTCGCCAGTGCCGCCCCCGCGCGCCGAGGACGTCGCGCTCGCGGCTCGGGTGCCGCCGCACGTGCGCCTGGGCACCTCGAGCTGGACCTTCCCGGGGTGGGCAGACTTCGTGTATCGCAGACACTATCCCTCGCAGAGAGAGTTCGTGCGGAGCTCGCTCGAGGAGTACGTCGCGCACCCGCTCCTCCGCACGGTCGGTGTCGATCGCTCGTATTACGGCCCTCTGCCTCGCGCCGAGCTGGCGTCGTACGCAGCGCTTCTGCCCGCGGGCTACCGCGTCGTGATGAAGGTGTGGGACGAGGTCTCGGCGCTCTCGTATCCCGAGCACGCCCGTGCGGGCGCGCGCGCGGGGCAACCGAACCCGCGATTCCTCGACGTGGGCACGTTCGCCGAGCACATCGCCCTGCCGGTGGAGGAGACCTTCCGCCCGCACCTGGCGGCGCACGTGATCGAGATCCCGCCGACGCGGCACGCGCCCGACGTGGCGCGCTTCGAGGCGAGCCTGGATCTCTTCCTCCACGAGGCCGCGCCCTTCGGGCCCTTCGCGGTCGAGGTGCGCGACGCGCGCCTCATGACGGATCGGTACTTCGAGATCCTCGCCGCGCGGGGCGCGAGCCACTGCTTCACGTTCTGGTCGCGGATGCCGAGCCTCGGGCGTCAACGCGCGCGCGTCGCGCAGGTGCTCGGGGGCGGGGGCGTGCTCGGGCCCGTGGTCGTCGCGCGCCTGATGCTGCCGCAGGGGCGGAGCTACGAGGCGCAGAAGTCCGCCTTCGAGCCCTTCGATCGCATCGTCGTTCCTCAGCCGGCGATGCGCGCCGACGTGGTCGCGCTCTCGGAGGCTTGCGCCGAAGCGGGGCTGCCCCTCTACGTGATCGTGAACAACAAGGCCGAGGGCTCCGCGCCTCGCACGGTCGAGGCCCTCGCGAGGCTCCTCGCCGAGCGGAGCCCCGCGCCGCTGGCCTGACGAGGGGCTTCGGTCTCGTGCGCAACCGCGTGTCGCCGTCTCGGATGGGGGCGGCGCCGTCGCGGTGCGCGGAGGCCGCGAACACGCTACCGATCGCGCGGCCGCGCTGCACCGCGGCCGGTCATCGAGGAGCGGATCGTGGGAGCACAGTGGAAGCAGAAGGGCCGCGAGGCGGCGGCGAAGACGAAGGGCAAGGTCTTCGACAAGATCGCGCGCGAGATCGCCGCAGCGGCCAAGGGCGGTACGGACCCGGGCGCCAACCCCCGCCTGCGCATGGCGCTCGAGGCCGCCAAGAAGGCGTCGGTCACGAAAGACACGATCGAGCGCGCGATCAAGAAGGGCTCGGGCCAGCTCGACGGGGGGGTGCAGTACGACACGGTGTTCTACGAGGGCTTCGCGCCGCACCAGGTGCCCGTGATCGTCGAGTGCCTCACCGAGAACAAGAACCGCACGTCGTCGAACATCCGCGTGCTCTTCCGCAAGGGGCAGCTCGGCTCGACGGGCTCGGTGTCGTGGGATTACCAGCGCGTGGGGCAGGTCGAGGCGATGCCGCCCGGCGCGCTCTCGGGCCCGGGCGCGGTCGACCCCGAGGAGGCCGCCATCGAGGCGGGCGCGCAGGAGGTCGAGCTCGATGGCGAGGGAGGCGCGCTCTTCTACACGGAGCCCACGGAGCTCGACGCGGTCGCGAAGGCGCTCGCGGAGCGCAGGTGGAACGTCACCGCGGCCAAGCTCGCCTGGCGCCCCAAGAATCCGGTGGCCCTCGACGAGGAGGCCAAGCGCGGCGAGGTCGAGGCGTTCCTCTCCGCGATCGACGAAGACGACGACGTGCAGGCGATCTACCCGGCGCTCTCGTGAGACGCGGCGCGCCCGACGCGTGAGGTGGCCAGCATGACAATCACAGCCCGTGTGGTGCGCATCCGAGAGCCCGGAGAGGCGTCGGTGCTCGAGCTCGTCGAGCGACCGATCCGTGATCCCGGTCCCGGCGAGGTGCGAGTCGCGGTGAAGGCTTGCGGGCTCAACCGCGCGGACATCCTCCAGCGCCGCGGCGTGTACCCGGCGCCGCCCGGGGTCGCGCCGGACGTGCCGGGACTCGAGTTCGCGGGCGTCGTCGAGTCCGTCGGCCTCGAGGTGCGTGTGGTGCAGAGCGGCGATCGCGTCATGGGCATCACGGGCGGGGCCGCGATGGCGTCGCACCTGCTGTCGCACGCGCGCGAACTCGTCCCGATCCCCACCGAGCTGTCGTTCCCCGACGCGGCCGCCCTCCCGGAGGCCTTCTTCACCGCGTGGGATGCCCTCCATGCGCAGGCGGAGCTCCGGCCCGGCATGACGGTGCTCGTGCATGCCGTCGCCTCCGGCGTCGGGACGGCGGCGCTCCAGATCGCGGCGCGAGTGGGCGCGCGCGTGATCGGGACCTCGCGGAGCCCCAGCAAGCTCGAGCGGTGTGAGGCGCTCGGCCTCGAGCACGGGATCGTCGTCACGGCGGCCAAGGGGATCGCGCCATCGTTTTCGGCGCAAGTGCTCGCGCTCACCGAGGGGCGCGGCGTCGATGTCGTGATCGACACCATCGGGGCGGCTTACCTCGAGGAGAACGTGCGGTCGCTCGCGCCCCGCGGCGTGATCGTGTGCCTCGGGCTCCTCGGGGGCGTGCAGGGAAACTTGCCACTCGGGCTCCTTCTCTCGCGCCGGGCCTCGATCGTCGGCTCGGTGCTGAGGAGCCGACCGATCGAAGAGAAGATCGCGCTGGCCCAGCGCTTCGCGCGCGAGGCGCTGCCCGCGATCACGCGTGGGGAGCTGAGGCCGGTCGTGGATCGCGTGCTGCCGATCGAGTCCATCGTCGAGGCGCACCGCGAGATGGAGGCCGACGCGAACGTCGGCAAGATCGTGCTGACGTTCTGACGCGATGGGTCCCGTGCACGGAGCCCTCGGATGTCGGACGGCGGCACACGCTGGTGCGCGCGGTCGGCGCCGCGCCCTTCCGTTCGTGCTCGCCCTCGTGGGGTGCGGGGCCGCGGGCTTGCCCACCACGGCCTCTCCGGAGCCCCGAACGCTCGCGCGCGTCGCGACGGGTCGTCCCGACGCGACCGTCGATCTCCTGGACGATGCGCGCGCGGCGCTCGTGGGCGCGTCATGGCGCTACGCGCCCGTGTCCTTCGCGGAGGTGCAGGGCGTCGATCTCGGAGCGGACGACCGACCTGCGCCGAGCGCCGAGCACGTCACGTTCGACCTCGTGCCGCGTCCGCGGGCGACGAGCTGGGAGAGCGCGTCGTGGCAGGCGCTGCGACCTCACGAAGCGGCGGCTCGCCGCGGGCATGGTCACCTCGCGATGGGCTGGTTCCGCGTCGAGCTCACGCTGCCCGCGCGGATCGGAGAGATCGAGCTCGAGGGCGCGACGCTCGCGCTCGAGGTGAGCGTCGATGACTACGCCGAGCTCTGGGTCGACGGTCGCCAGCGCCCCCTCCTCGGCGATCGCGGCGGGGCCGTCGTGGCTGGCTGGAACGCGCCCAACCGCGTGGTCCTCACGCGCGACGCACGCCCCGGTGCCCGGATCGAGGTCGCGATCCTCGCGATGAACGGCCCCATCTCGCGGAGCCCCGAGAACTTCTACTTCGTGCGCGACGCCTGGCTCGATGTGTACCGACCGCGCGCGGAGGCGGCGCCTCCCCGCGTGACACTCGCGCTCGAGCGGGACGACGCGGCGATCGAGGGGATGGTGGGCCTGGCACCGACGGTGGAGCGGCTGGCCCATGGCGTCGGCGCAGTGCGAACGCTCCTCTGGTCGGAGGACGAAGCGTCCTTGTGGCTCGCCGATCCGCGCGCCGATGTCGTGCTCCGGTACGTGCCCGCGCTCGACGCGCTCGGAGTGGTCCGCACGCACGCCGGTGACTCGGGAGGCGGCCGCAGGCTCGAGAGCCCTGGGCTCGGCGGGATGGCCCGCGACGCCGAAGGGCGCGTGGTCGCGAGCGAGCGGGGGCGGAGCCGCGTCGTGCGTACGGAGCGTTCGCTCGCGACGACGGTGCTCGTCGATGCGGCGGCGCTCGAGGGTGCCATCCCCGACGAGCTCGCGGTCGCCGGCGACGGCAGCGTCTGGGTCGTGCTCGAGCGAGGCGACACGCGCGGCCTCGCGCGCGTGGGCACCGGCGGCCTCGTGAGCGTGGAATCGCCCGGCGATCTGGGCGATCTCGCGATCACCCGCGAGGGCCGCGCGCTCGCCACGCGCCTCGGGCGGGCCGAGCTCGTCTCGTGGTCGGCCGACGGGGTCCCCGGCCCCGCGCTCGCGCTCGGAGGGGATCCTGCCGAGGATCTGCTGCTCGAACCGAGCGGCTGCATCCTGCTCGCGACTGCGCGCGGGATCGTCCTCTACAGCCCGACGGGAGCCCGCCTCGGGACGATTCGCACCGACCAGCCCGTGCGCGCCCTCGCGTGGGGCGAGCCCGGCGCGCTCTACGCCATCGTGGGCGACGAGCTCGTGCGCGTGGGCTGGTCCGCGCCGGTCGGCTGAATCGAGCCTCGATCAGCTCGTGGCGCCGTCGTCGTCGAGGGGCTCATCGCCCCAATCGTCGGTCTCACCGCCCGGCGCGGCGGCGGGTGCGAGCGCGCGGGATCTCCGGACCGTGCTCGGACCCACCGCACCCCGCGGCGGGTCACCGGCGCGGAGGAGGAGGCCCCGGAGGCCATGCCGGAATCCGCGCGCGAGCAGGGCTTCGGTGAGCGGTGAGCGCATCGCGCTCTCGCCGTCGATGCTTGCGAGGAGGATCGCGCGGCGCGCTCCCGAGCGAACGAGGCCCGCGAGCGCGTCCGCGAGCGCGTCGATCACCCGGCCGCGCGCAGGCTCCGCCGGAGGCACGAAGGTGAGCAGGCTCTGCTCGGTGCGCCCCAGCCAGCCGACGAGCGCTCCCTCGAGCAGGATCACTTGCGCGCCGTTGGCGCGCTGTGGTCGCGCTCCTTCGCGCGCGGGCCAGGGCAGCGCGGCGCCGTAGGGCTGCGCCGGATCACAGGCGGCGAGCACGAGCGCGGTCGGCTCGGGCGAGGGCTCGCGCGTGGCCCGGAGCAGCTCGTCGGCTCCGCGCGCCGCGAACTGCGTCGCGCCGAGGCCCTCGACGAACCAGCCGCGGCGGATGCGGCCGGCGTCTTCGAGCCCGCGCAAGACCTCGTAGGCGCGGCCGAAGGACGCCTCGTCGAGCTCGATCGAGGTGGACTCGCGGCAGAGCACGCCGTGGCGCTCGAGCACCGCACGCACGAGCGTCGCGCGCCGATCCGTGGCCCCCGCGTCGATCGGAGGGAGCAGGGACCATCGGCCTTCGGTGCCTGGCGTCGTGCGCGTCCGCGCGACCGCCGCGCGCGCGCGCCGCCGGCTCGCAGGCTCGGGCGAGAGGCGCGCGCGGAGCGGGACGAGGGTGTCGTTCGAGACGAGCCCCTTCCAGACGAGCGACCAGAGCGCCTCCACCAGGTCTGGTGCGAACACGCCCGCGAGCGCGCGAGTCATGTCGTGGAAGAAGAGCGCGCCTCGGCTCTCGAAGAGCGCGAGCAAGCGCGTCTCGAGCTCGCCTTCGGCCTGCCCTTGGGGCGGCGCGAGGAGCCCGTAACGGTCGACGAAGAAGAGCGCGATCTTTCCTCCGCCGCTCGGATCGACGCCGCGCCAGACGAGCTCGCCGCTCGCGACGAGCACGTCGAGGTCGCTCGGGCGAAAGCCCTCGACGCGTGCAGGCAGCACGTCGCGGAGGAGCGCCTCGAAGGGGATCGGCGCGCCTTCCAGCCGCTCGATCGCGGTCG
>JBKDQC010000310.1:0-24198 GCA_046342295.1 Deltaproteobacteria bacterium
GCCCCAGTCCGCGCGCCCCAGTCCGCGCGCCCCAATCCGCGCGCCTCGCGCCGCGCGAGACGTCGATTCTCTTCGGGTCTCTCACCGCTTGGGCGCGTCGAGGAGGCGGGCGCCCAGCGCCGGTCCGAACGTCATCAGGAAGGACGCGACGAGCTTGCCGGTCGGTGTGCGCGCGAAGATGTCCGAGTAGCCCACGCTCAGGCACGTCGTACAGAACACGAGCGCATCCTCGAAGCGCTGGACTTTGGGGTTCACGCCGCGCTCTGCCCGGTAGAAGAGCGCGGCGCCCCCGAGGACCGCGGTGATCGCCGCCTGCATCGGGTCTCCGTCCGCCCGAGCGCGCACGAGGTTCCCGAGCTCGTCGAGCGACGTGGGCAGGGCGCCGCGCGGCGCCGACGCGAGCGCCAACACGGCCGTGGCCAGAAGCGCATGATCCATGGAGTCGTCTCCTCCGCTCACTTCGACGCCGGGTCGGGCACGGAGACCGGCGCGATCGCCCCGGTGTCCGACCCCACGGACAGCGCGGGTGCGCTGCCCTCCGACTTGCCCTGCACGAGGTCGCCGAGCGCCGGCGCGATCTCACCGAGGAGCTCGCGCACCTTGTCGGGCATCGCCTGGCGATCGACCTTGCCGAAGGCCATCAGCTCGCGGACGAGGGGGTACGCGGCGCCCGCCTCCATGATCGTCTTCATGATGGGCGACATCGCGCCGAGGCCTGCGCCGTCGGAGGACGGGCCGCCTCCGAAGAGGCCATGGGCCTGGAGCACTTTGATCTCGGAGATCTTCTGCGCAGGGCTCATGAGCTCGCGCACGACCTCGGGAGCGACCTCGAGCGCCTTGGTGGTGACGTCGCGGAGCAGGAGCTTGTCGCCGATGGCGTTCTCGGCCTCGACCATCGCGCGGCGTGCCTCTGCGAGCGCCAGTCCCTTCTGGCGCTCGGCCTCCGCGATGCGGCGGATCGCGTCGGCCTCCTCGATGGCGGCCTGGGCGCGGGCCTGGGCCGCGATCCGACGCTCCTCGGCCTCCGCCGAGGCCTCGATCACACGGATCGCACGCACGCGCTCCGCCGGCGCGGTCGCCTCGACCATGGTGATCGACTGCACCGCACGC
Source organism: Deltaproteobacteria bacterium (assembly GCA_046342295.1). Classification (GTDB taxonomy): domain Bacteria; phylum Myxococcota_A; class Polyangia; order Polyangiales; family Sandaracinaceae; genus JAFLCL01. The sequence continues at coordinate 1,111 of JBKDQC010000310.1, forward strand.
TCCTCCTCGGCTTGCGCCTCGGCGCGGGAGGCGGCCGCGCGCGCGAGGGCCTCTTCGGCCTGCGTCACGGCGATCTCCTTGTTCTTGCGCGAGACCTCGATCTCACGCTCCTTGTCGACGAGCGAGGCGCCCACGACCTTCTCCTTCTCGATCGTCGCGGCTTCCAGAGCCTTCTGCCGATCGATCTCCGCGGCCTGCACGATCTTGTCCTTCTCGATCGTGGCGGCCTCGATCGTGCGGAGCTTCCTGATCTCGGCGGCCTGGCGCGCCTCCTCGGCGGCGATCTGCGCCTCTCGCTCGGCACGGCTCTTCTGGGCGAGCGCGACGGCCACGGCCTGCTCCTGCGCGATGCGGCCTTGCTCGACCTTCTGCTGCTTCTCGTAGGCCGCGAGCTCGCGTGACTGCTCCTCGACGAGCACGGCCTTGGCGGTCTCGGAGCTCTGGTGGGCGGCGTACTCTGCGACGCGGCGCGTCTGGTCGGCCTCGGCCTGCTTCTGCGCCTGTTCGAGCTCGAGGGCGCGCATGCGCGCCGTGACGTTCTGTGCGTGGACCTCGTTCTCCTTCTGGCGCGAGATGGCGTTGGTCTTTTCGCGGTTGGTCTGGACGCTCTCGGTGATCGCGCGCAGACCCTCGGCGTCGAAGACGTCGGCCGGATCGAGATCGGTCACGGGCACCATCGAGAGCGACGTGATCGAGACGTTCTCGAGGGTGAGGCCGTTCTTCTTCAGCTCCTCGCTGAGGGTCGCCTGGATCATCTCGGCGAACTCTTTGCGCTTGGAGTGGAGGTTCATGAAGGTCTGGTTGGCCGCCACGCTGCGGAGCGCGTCGGTCAGCTTGCCTTCGATGAGGTCGGCGATCGCCTCCTCGTTCAGGTTGCGCTCACCGAAGCTGCGGGCCGCGGCGAGCACGTCCTCGGCGAGCGGCTCGACCTTGATGTAGAGCTCGGTCGTGACGTTCGCCTTGATCTTGTCGGCCGTCACGAGCGCATTCTTGCCCTCGCGCTCCACGGAGAGCTTCACGCTGCGCAGCGTCACGCGCATGAGCTGGTGGAGGATCGGATAGACCATCACGCCGCCTCCGATCACCACCTTGTTGCCGCCGGTACCGGTGCGCACGAGCGCCTCGTCCGCGCCACATCGCCGGAAGAACCGGCTCACGAGCGCGAGGCCCGTCACGACGACGAACACGCTGCCGACGGCCACGAGGCCGATCACGATCTGGCTTGTTGTGAGCTCCATGACTGACTCCATTCATTCTCTTCGCGAGACGGACCCTCTCAGATCAGTCGAGCGCCGTGACGCGGGGGGTGCCTCGCTCGTCGACGTCGACGATCACGGCCTCCTCGCGCTCCTCGAGGTCACGCGAGCGCGGCGCGAGCTTCACGACCATGCGCACGTCGTGGCCCGACTTGTCGCGCACGCGCACCTCGCCGAACTCGCTGGTCACCCGTGAGCTGATGACGACGCCGATCGCCCCCACGAGCTCGTTTCGCGTCGTGGCTGCGTGGCGGCGGTCATCGACGATCGGCAGCGCGATCTTCGCGACGAGCGCTGCGGCGCCGTAGCCGAGCAGGCCCGCGGCGGGGAGCGTCCAGCCGAGCGTGAAGAGCGGCACCGACGCCGCGTGCGTCCACATCGCGTTGAGGCAGAGCCCGACGACCGCGAAGGTCATCGCGAACGTCTGCGCCGTGAGCGTCACCGGCACGCGGCCGATCGCGAGCGGCGCGAGCACCATGCCCGGGAGCGACGCGTCCGTGGAGCTCGACTCCCCTTCGGCGTCCTCGCCCTCGCCGTCGGCGTCCACGTCGCCCTCCGCCTCCGCGTGCACGTCGGCCTCGACATCCGCATCGCCGTCGCTGTCCGCGTCGCCCTCCGCGTCACCGCCGCCGGCGAGGAGCCCGAGCAGGCCGCTCGCCTGTACCGCGCCGAAGAGCAGCGTCGCGAGGCCGGCGATGGCGAAGGGCACGTTGGCCCAGGACGAAATCCACTCGAAGAACGACACGGGGTCCTCCCGTCGCAGCGTCGCGACGGGGCCCCTCGTTGGAAGCACCGTGCCAACCGCGGTGTGGTTCCCAACCCGGCCCTCTGCGCGGGCATTTCTCGAAGACGCCCGGTCTCGAAGCGATTGCGGCGATGGGTGCTCCACGCCAGACACCTGGCGCGGCGCACCAGAAGCGCCGTCCGTCTGCTCGCGGCGCGTGCGCTGGGGTACACCTCGGTGGGATGCCCACGAAGGTCCTCGTCCTCGACCCCTCCGCGAGCGAGCTCGACGCGCTCGTCGATCGCATCGAGCGCGCGTGCGGCGACGAGAGCCGCGTGGTGCGCGCGCTCGACGCGCGTGCGCTCGAGCGCGCCATCGAGGAGCACGCGTGGGATCTCCTCGTCGTGGACCTCCGGCTCGGCGACGGCGCTCACGACGGCCTCTCGGTGCTCGCCTCGGTGCGCGCGCTCGATGCGGAGCTGCCCGTCGTCGTGGTGGCCGAGCGGGGCGACGTAGAGATCGCGCGACGGGCGGTGGCCGCGGGCGCCAACGACTTCCTCGTGCGCGGCGAGAAGCTCGGCGAGCGCGTCGCGACGCAGATCGAGAAGATCCGCCGCCTCGTCCACTTGCTCGACGAGAAGCGCGCGCTCGTGCGCGAGAACCGCGCGCACCGCGAGGCCGAGGAGGCACGCTACCGCATCGTCACGAAGTCGCCCCTGCTCGAGAAGCTCGTGAAGGCCGCCGAGCGCGTCGGGCCCGTGCCGCGCCCCGTGCTCATCCTGGGTGAGCGCGGCACGGGCAAAGAGCTCTTCGCGCACCTCGTGCACTCGGCCTCACGCCGCGGGCCGCACAAGCGCCGTGGGGCGTTCGTGGCCGTGAACTGCGCGGCCTTCGCGGAGCCGCTGCTCGAGAGCGAGCTCTTCGGCCACGAGCGCGGCGCGTACACGGGCGCCGACAAGCGCACGTCGGGCAAGTTCGAGCTCGCCGAGAACGGCACGCTCTTCCTCGACGAGATCGGCAACACGTCTCTCGCGTTCCAGCGGAAGATCCTGCGCGTCGTGGAGTACGGCACCTACGTGCGCGTCGGTGGCCACGAGGAGCTCACCTCGGACGCCCGCATCGTCGCGGCGACGAACGCGGACCTCGAGCGGGAGATGAAGGAAGGACGTTTCCTCCCCGACCTCTACGATCGCCTCGCGTTCGAGGTGATCCGCATCCCACCGCTGCGCGCGCGTCCGGAGGACGTCGAGGTGCTCGCGGTGCACTTCCTCGAGCGCTTCGTCGGTGAAGTGCCGGCCCTGCGCACGCGGCGTCTGTCGGCCGCGGCGCGCGAGGCCCTCCGCCGCTACGACTTCCCGGGCAACGTGCGTGAGCTCAAGAACGTGATCGAGCGGGCGGTGTACCGCGACGATGCACCCGAGATCGGTGTGGCCGATCTGGGACTGCCTCTGCCGAGCACGCACGACACGGCGCGCTTCTCCGCGCTGCCCTTCTCAGAGGCCGTCGCGGCCTTCGAGGTCAGCCTCCTCGAAGACGCGCTCGCCGCGACCGGCGGCAACCGCGCCGAGGCCGCCCGACGCCTCGGCCTCACCTACGATGCGCTGAGACACCAGCTGAAGAAGCACGACCTCGAGAGATGAGCGACCGCGCGTTCGAGATGGAGCGGGGGCGACCGGCCCGGGTGTTTGCGAGGCTGCGCGGGTGACACCGAATGCGCGAGGTGCCGGGTCGTCACGTGCGGCACGTGCGCGGGTGGCGCGCACTCGTGCGGTGACTCGGCGGCGGCGCACGAAGGGCAGAGCGAGTCTCGTCGGAGGACGAACTGCGGGCGCTCGAGCCGGCGCCCGCCCTGGACGCAGCGAGCGGTCTGCGCGGTAGGGGTCACCCATGGGGATGGCGCGCCGGCGCCCGATCGAGACCGTCGATGCGGTGGTGGCGTCGGCCGGAGCATCCGGTGCATTTCTGCACAGGTCCCGTGCGGAGGCCGGCCTTCGCGCGGGACGGCGGCTGGGCCATGAACCTCTTCGAGGTGCACACATGAACCTTCGAAGCACGGTGCTCGTGATCGCGGCCGGATGCCTGGCCACGGGTTGCGCTGGGCCTTCCGGAACCTCGGGCGACTGCGTCACCCTCCACCGTCACGCCGCGGCTCCGCCGACCGCACGGCTCGGCCAGTACGTGCTCGAGCCGGAATCGCTGGTGCGAGAGGGCGCGCAGGTGATCGGCCTCCAGGCCCGGTCCGAGGCGCACTTCGCGCTGTCGCCCGACCTCTCGGGGCCCCTCGACGTCACGCTCGGTCCCGTGTGGCTCGGGAGCTGCGGTGTGCTGAACGGTGCCCTGCGCGTGACGGGCGCCGCGGTGTCCGAGGGCGGCGTGCTCGACGTCGAGCTCACCGGAGATCGCACCGCGACGGTGACGCCGCTCGGGGCCGGCTCGACCACCCTCACGTTGACGGGCTCGTACACGGCCGCGGACGACCGCTGCGCCTCTACCTTGCCTCCCGGATCCGAGCTGAGCTTCCGCGAAGACGTGGCGGTGGTCGTGTTCGAGCCCACGACGAGCCGCTGGAGCGCCTGCGCGAGCCCGGTGCGCGGGGCCGTCGGACGAGCCATGGAGAATCCGTCGCTCCACGTCATCGCTCCCGACGGCCGGGAGGTCATCCCCGTCAACGCCCTCCCGAACCGCGCGCTCTCGTACGACGTGGTGTTCTGCGGCGCGTCGGCCGGGACCTGGGCGCCGTGGCGTGATGAGCGCTCGCTCACGATGCCGTCCGAGCCGGGGAGGATTCTCCTCGATCCGGCGGTCGGCGAGCCTCTCGAGGTCGAGGTCGTCGACGTCGAGGACGTCGAGGACTTCGGGGTCACCTTCGAGGTCGGTGGCTACGCTGCCGGCCCCACGGTGCTCGAGGACGGTGGCGCCTACGGGCCCGGCTGGGGGCGCAGCTCGCGGTTCATCCTGGCGACGGTGGACGTGGCGACCGTCGGCGGCACGACGCTCTGTACCGACGTGCCCCCGGAGTGGTTCACGCTGACCTCGGGCCCGGTCGACCGCTGCGCTCCGCGCGGCCCCGCGTGTCGCGAGGATCTGGATTTCTTCTGCCTCCAAGCGTACGGGCAGGTCGTGGGCGAGCCGGTCTACGCGGTCTCCGACGGGGAGTGCACCCTGGTGCTCAGCGCGCCCTCGGCCGCAGGCGGAAGCGGCTTCGAGGAGAGGGTCTCCGTCACCCTGAGCGGCGTCGAGAACATGACCGACACGAGCCGTTGATCCGCGGCCGGCCACCCCCGCGGAGCTCGGCTGTCCGCCCGCGGTGGGAACGGCGCGGCGGTCGCGTCACGCGCCGAGCGCGCGCCGCAGCTCCGCCATGTCGCCGCGTGAGACGCAGTGAAACGCGAGGTAGGCCTTGGGTGAAGCGTGGGCGTGACCTTGCTTGTCGATGGTCTGCTTGACCTCGTCGAGGGCCAGCACGTTCGTCTCGCCGCAGCCGGTGCAGAAGCCGAGCTTGAGGCTCAGCCATCGATCCTTCGCGCTCGGCCTCGGGGCGCTGGTGAGCACGGAGAGATCCCCGCGCTCGCGGAGCGCCGCCCGCACCGACTCGCCCGCGCCCGCGTCGTAACGCGCGCGATCCTCGAGCACGGTGCACCACGAGTCGCACGGCTCGCAGAACACTTGGTCTTTCATCGTCGCGAGGCCGGTCGCCGTCGAGCACACGACGATGGTCAACGCCTCCACGAGCCACACCGCACCCAGGAGGGGGCCGCTCACGGCCTCCGAGGAGTGTCCGATGCTCCAGGTCCCGGTCCCGTAGATCTGTGGGATCGCGCCGACGAGGAAGAAGGGATTGAGCACGTCTGCCGGCGAGATGGGCGCCTCGAAGCGCTGGAAGGTGCCGTAGATCCAAGGAAGCCACGAGGCGGCCCACGCCAGGACACCGAGCAGGAAGGCCGTGCCCACGACGACGGCGCGGCTCCGCACCTTGAACCGGTGCATCACGGTGGCGCTCGAGGCGCCCACGAGGGCCCCGAAGGCCACCGTGAGGAGGAACTCGATCTGCACGATCGGGATATAGAGCGTCCCGTACGCGTAGAGGACCGAGAGCCCGATCGCGGCGAGGGTCCCTGCGCACAACCCCGAGACGAGACCGAGGATGGGGGTGCGTCCGCTCGAGACGTAGGGCCTGAGGCCAGAGGGCGTCTCGGCGCTTCGGTACGGATCGCTCGTGTTCGTCGGCGCCATGGTCCGGCACCTTATCGCGTTCCGTCCGGGTCCGTCTCCGCCCGGAGCGAACTTCGCCGGCGCCAGAGCGCCGCGAGCATCGCCGCGGGCCCGGTCGCGAGGAGCAACAGACCCAGCGGCGCGAGGACGCGGCCCGAGCCGAAGTCGAGCCCGAGGTGTCCGCCGTGAGGTCTCACCATCGCCCACCCCGCGCACACGAGCGTGCCCACGCCGGCGGCCGTGGTGACCGCGCCGGCCACGAGACCGAGAACGCGCGTGAGCGCCGACGGCTGCAGCAGGTTCCAGGTGATGAACACGCCGCCGGCCGCGAGGAGGCTCGCGGCCGCGGCCAGCACGAGCCCTGCCAGGCCGAGGCAGACCACGACCACGCAGACGAATGTCAGCAGCATCCCGAGGAGGCCCTCGGCCATGGCGCCCCCCTCCGCCGAACAGCCAGCGAGCACGAGCGAGCCCACCACTGCGCAGCGCAGCAGGCTCGGGGTGGCGTTCCGGCGCACGGCTGACTCTACGGCGGGGCGAACGCGATCCTCCCTGAGAGCACGTGGCACTCGGATGGACGGGCCTCGTCGCTACGACGGCCCGGGTCGCTCACGCGAGAAACCGGCAAGCCTGATGCCCGTCATCGACGGCGTCGGCCCAGGCCCCTCACGCAGCGTGCGCGATCTCGGCGGGAGACCCCTCAACCAGCTCGCCCGGTAACACCAGGCGCGCGATGCTCCCGTCCTCGCTCCCGAACCCCGCCATCATCTTCAGCTTCGCCACGTCGATCGCGACGACCAGCTTGCTCACGCCGACCAGCATCGCAGCGAGCAACGCGCTCGTCAGCCTCTCGATCGGAACCGCTCGGTACGATACCTTCTTGACCATGGGGACGACCTCCTTCGCCCCGAACTCGTTGGGACCTCGAGGCGTCCCCATGCTCGCTGCAGACGACTATGCCAACGAAACTCGGCTTGTTGCACAGCGCGTTCGCGCCGCGCGCTGGGGGCGTTGCCCCCAGACCCCGTACAGCCATTCGAGCCCGAGAAACGATCGCTTCTCGGTCTCTCAGGTCGCTGTTGCTCGCGTCGATCGGCGCTCTTGGTTGCGGAGGCTCCGCACCGGCGCCCCAGACCAGTCCTTCGTCGACCGTTCCTTCGTCGGGCGAGGGGGGCGCGACCGCCTCCGTTGAGGGCGACAGGGCCGCAGACCTCGCGTTCCTCGACAACACCGCGGGCGGAGCCCCCCAGGCGCAGAGCAGGGGCCCCGAGGAGCTCCGCTGGATGGGCTACGAGGTGGCGCGATGCTTCCGAGGCGCGGCCGAGCCCGAGGATGCGGTGATCGCAGGCGCCGGGACGACCGTTCGTGTGCGCGCGCGCTCCCTCACCTTCGACGTGGAAGATGGAGGCCACGTCGTCTGCGAGGCGCACGAGGGATTGGCCGGGCAGCTCGTGCTCATGGTTGATCCCGTCGGCGGCGAGCGCGTCGCTGTGCTCCAGGGAGCGCGGATGCTCGACGACGGTCCCGAGCGGGACATCGTTCGGCTTCCCGGCACGGCCGAGGTCACGGTCGTTCGCATGGTGCACTACTGCCCCGACGGCACGACGGACTGCGTCATGGCGGGGAGCCGTGAGGCGCTGTCCGCCTTCGTGGATATCGATCCGCATGGGCCGCGCTCTGGTTGGGACCTCACGACCCAGACGCTCTCAGCGTCTCCGGTGCGTCGCGCCGGAACGGAGTGGCTGGCTGACCGCTCCTGCGGGCTGGAGGTCGGCTTTCGTGGTGCTCCGCCCTCGCTCCGATGCACCGGAACGATCGAGGAGCGGCTGAGGTGCATCGCGGAAGCGGCCATGACGCGCGAGGAAGACATCGATCAAGAGCGCGTGGAACGCGAAGCGGCCGCGTTCCGGCTCGTGCTGACCGATGGGCACCAGGAGCTGACGGCTCCGGGCTTCGAGGTGGCGAGCCTCGCTTGCGTCGACGGGCATCTGCTGTACCGCCAGGCGGGTCCCATGTTCTCGTCCGTGCGCGGTTACGGCGCGATCCGGGTGCGCGGAGGCCGCATCGCCGGAGGTCATCGGATGTCGATCCGCGACCACGAGGAGGGTGTGAGCGAGTGCGGCAACGCCTGGGACGGCGTCGTGCTCGTGCCGGTGCTGCGGGGAGGCGCGGTCGTGGGCGGGCTCGTCCTCGGCGCGGGCGGCCGACCCTTCTTCGATCTCGTTCGGGGCGACATCGGCGATGTGCAGACGCCCGCATTCTGGCCGGGTCTGGAGGGCGACCCTCCGACCGAGCTGGAGGAGAGCGGTTTCGGGTACGGTGACTCGGTGATCCCGGTCGCGCTGCGCGAGACGATCGACGGATTTCTCGCGATCGCTCCCGCCGCTCCAGGGCAGGTGTGCACGCTCGTCGTCGATGATGCGGACGGCAACACGAACGTTCGACCCGAGGCCTCGACGCGGCGTGAGCCAGTCGGCACGCTGCCCAACGGCACCACCATCGTGCCCGTCGAGCAGCGCGGCCGCTGGTACCGCATCGAGACGCCCGCGCAGGGTTGGGTCTTCGCCACCAGCCTGCGTCGAGATTGTGCGCCCAGCGTGCTGTGATCGCGAAGGCCTCGCCCGCGATCACGTCGTCGCGCAGGCTCACGCCCGCGGGGCTCGCGGCAGCGTGCGCAGCACGTGGTCCCAGAGCGGCGAGCTGATGCCCCAGCGCGAGGTCGGATCCTCGTGGTGGTGGCGCAGGTGGTGGGCGCGGATGGCTCGCAAGAGGCGCGAGCGCGGCCGGCCGTGGTGCGCGATGAAGTGCATCGCTTCGTAGGCGACGTAGGCCAGTGCGAAGCCGCTGGTGAGCGCCAGCGCATCGCTCGCGGGGAGCAGGGCGGTCGCCATGCCGTACACGGGCGCGATCGTCAGGCCTGCTTGCCAAGGCGTCGCCGTGAGGCGTCCTCGGTCCTGGGGCCACACGTGATGATGACCGTGCACGATGAGCAGGATCGCTCGGGCGACCTCGCTCTGCCCCGGCGCGTGGAACACGAAGCGGTGCAGACAGTGCTCGAAGAGCGTCCAGCCCAGCGCGCCCGAGAGCGCCCACCCGAGCCGTCGCGCGAGGGCGAGCACGTCGATCGCGTCGGCGAGGCTCGTCACCAGCGCGCCCACCGCGAGCGGCAGCGCGAACGCGTAGGGCCACCACCAAGGCGCGCGCCACAGCGCGTCGAGCCGCCGCGAAGCGAAGAGGTGCGCTCCGCCCGCGCGCCCCGGCTGGGCATGCTCGCGCCACGACACCTCGAGCGCCGCGCGCGCTGGCTCGGTCCATGCGTCGGGACGGGGCGTGCGCTCAGCGGGCATGAGGAGGGTCATGGTGCCGATCTGACGGACCCGCCATGCCTCGCACACACCACGACGACACAGGTCCGAGGGGCGCGGACGATGGCCGAACACTCCGGCCTGATGGAGGAGCGCAACCAGCCCATGCCGTCCCGATCCTCCTGGCGAAGCGCCACAGAGACGACGAACCAGGTGTCTCGTCGACCGTGCCGTAGACGTTGTTGCCTTCCGCGGCCACGTCTGCGGAGAGGCTCGACGACGCGCCCGCGGCGGTGCCCGTGTCCATGCGCTGCTCGGCTGCGACGAACGCGCTCGTGCCCACGTTCCAGGCGCGGAGGAAGACATCGAGCGAGCCCGACCGGTTGTCGCGCCAGACGACGCACGAGCGGTTGGCCGTCGCGGCGATGCGGGGCTGCGCCGCGATGAAGCCGTCGCCCGTGCCGGTGGAGACCTGCACGGGTGCCGCCCAGCTCGCTCCGGAATCCGCCGAGCGGGAGAGGAAGATGTGGCGGTTGCGGGCGCTGGTGAACGCCTCGTACGTAGCGAAGGTCGCCGTGCCAACGCGCGCGACGCGCACGGAGTACGAGTCCTTTCGGGCCGTCGCGCCCGAGGCGTTCGCGCGTCCCTCCGCGCCTAGGAGCGTGGCCCCGGCCGCGTCGGTCGAGCGCCGCGTCCAGATCTTGTTCCTGCACGGGCCCGAACGGCCCGCTCGTGGCTTTGCGCTGGTCACAAGCGGACGGGTCGTGGCGACATGGGGCTGATGCAGCCACTCTCGACCGCCCCGGAAGGGGCCCACGCCCAGACCACGGACGACCCCGTGCTGCGGGCCATCCAGGCGGGGGCGTTCCGCGACGCGACCACCCTCGCGGCGCGCCTGCACGGCGCCTCCCTCGGTCGCCTGTGCATGGCGATGCTCGGCAGCCAGGCCGAGGCCGAGGAGTGCGTGCAGGAGGTCCTCCTCGCCGGACACGACGCGATGGGAGAGTTCCGCGGCGATGGCACCGTGCGGGCCTGGCTCTTCGCCATCGCGCGGAGGATGTGCGCCAAGCGCCTCGAGATGCGCGGGCGACGCGAGCGGCGGCTGCGCCTCGTGCACGACGCCGAGCACGACGCGCGCTTGCCCGACGAAGTCCTCGAGGCGCGGCGTCGCGCGCAGCGTGTGAGAGAGGCGCTCGAGGAGCTGAAGCCGAGCGAGCGAGATGCGGTGGCGATGCGCTACCAGGCTGGCCTCGAGTACGCCGAGATCGCGGCGGCCTGCGGGGTCGACGAGGCGGCGGTGCGAAAGCGCGTCAGCCGGGGCCTCGCGCGGATGAAGGAGCTTTTGGCGGAGGTGGAGCGATGAGCTCGCGTGCGCAGAAGATGGAGCAGTACCTGGACGAGCTCGCGCTGGTCGTCGACGGCGACCGGGACGCGATCGCGAGACACGCCGATTTCCTCGCAGACGACGACGAAGCGCGCGACCTCCGCCACGAGGCGAGCGCCGTGGTCGCGAAGATCGCGTCGGCCGGCGCCGACTACGTGCCGCCCGCCGACCTCGAGTCGAGGCTGCTCGTCGCGCTCGAGGCGCGCGGGGCCGAGGCGTCGTTGTCGGCGGGCCGCACGACCGACCCGGGCTTCGCTCCGGATCCCGCCCGCACGCCCGAGGCGCGCGGCGCCTCGGTCGCGTCCGTGGCGCACGGAACGTCCGTCGCCACGGTCCGCGCGAACGCGTTCTCGAGCGACGAGATCGAGCGCCTCGCCGCGACGCGAAAGGCTCCCGAAGTCGACAGCCAGCCTTCCAAGGACGTCGTGAAGGCCTCCGAGCTGGTCGCGAAGCCTTCCGAGCCGGTCGCGAAGGCAGCGGATCTCGCGCCCGTCGTGCCTCTCGAGGTGGCGCAGGCGGCCGCATCGAAGGGCCCGCGGCCGACCGAGAGCGTCTCGCGTGCGTCGACCAAGCTCGGTCGCGTGGTGCTCTTGTTCGGTGGCTTCAGCGCGCTCGCGGCGGCGGCGGCGGCGGCGGTCGTCGTGATCGGCAGCCTCGGCCAGGCCACGCTCGGCTCGGTCTTCGGCGCGGCGGGCGCGGGCGGCGGGGCCGAGGCTCCGGTCGGCGCCGCGGGAACCTCGGCGCGCGTGCTCGAGATCGTGCGTGCGGCCGGAGGCGATCCCGGCACGGGCGTGTCCGCGCGCGCCGCAGGCGGAGGCTTCGCGGAGGTTCGGCCCGATGCCGTCGTGCCGGCAGGCGCGACGATTCGCACGGACGGGCGAACGCGCGTGCGCCTCGCGCTCTCGGACGGCTCCGAGCTCACGCTCAACCACGGGACCGAGCTCAGCCTCGACCCCGAGGCGCCGCGTCGCTTCCACCTCGTCGCGGGCGAGCTGCTCGCGGACATCGCGCACCTCGAGAACGCGCCGAACGCGTCGTTCATCACCCCGACCGGGAGCGTCGAGGTCGTGGGCACGAAGTTCGACCTCGCCGCGACCGATGCGTTCGCGAGCGTCCGCGTCACGCGCGGCAAGGTGCGCGTCGCCAACGCCGCGGGCACCGCGGAGGTCGCGCAGGGCGAGGAGGGCGTCGTGCGCGCGGGCGGCATGCCGATCGTGTCGCCAGCGATCGACCTGGCGCGCGCGGTGGCGTGGGCCGATCTCGGCGGCGACAGCGCCACGTCGGGCGTCGTCCCCGAGGCGGAGATGTCGATCCCCGGCATCGGCTCGCTGCGCGCCCGCCGGCCGGGAGAGCGGGAGGACCGCGAGCGCCCGCTCGCCGTCGCGAGGGCGAACGTCCGCATCCGCATCAGCGGCAACGTCGCGCGCACCGAGATCGAGCAGGTCTTCATGAACGACGGCGCGGCCGAGCTCGAGGGCATCTACCGCTTCCCGCTCCCTGCCGACGCGCGCATCGCGCGCCTGGCGCTCGACGTGAACGGTGAGCTCGAAGAGGGCGCGTTCGTGGCCCGCAACCGAGCGCGCCGCATCTGGACCGGCGTGATCCGCAACGCGACGCCGGTGACGCAGCGGCGGCCGACCGAGGACTTCATCTGGGTGCCCGGCCCCTGGCGGGACCCGGCGCTGCTCGAGTGGCAGCGCGGCGGCAACTTCGAGCTGCGCATCTACCCGATTCCTGCGCAGGGCAGTCGGCGCGTCGTGCTCGCGTACACGCAGGTCGTGCGCCCGCACGGCAGCGAGCGCCGCTACGTGTATCCGCTGCCGGTCTCGCGCGATGGCTCGACGCGCATCGGCGAGCTGAACGTCGATGTCCGCATCCAGGGCGCAGAGGCCGTACGCACGAGCGGCTACGCGGTCACGGAGAGCGCGGACGCCGGGGCGACGGCGCTCACATACCAGGCACGCGACTTCGTCCCGAACGGGGATCTCGTGATCGACTACGCGCTGCCGGGCGGCGAGCGCGAGCTCGCCTACTGGTCCTACCAAGGCCACGCCGCGGCCGCGCCCCCCGAGCAGAGCCGCGATCGAGACCGGGAGGTCGTCGATGCACAGCGCCAGGTCGCAGCCGACGCGCGAGGCTACGTGACCTTCGCGCTCCGGCCCCGCTTGCCGGCCCGCTCCGAGGGGCGGACGCACGACTACGTGATCGTCGTCGACTCGAGCCAGTCGATGGTCGGCGAGCGCTTCACCCGCGCGGGCCGCCTCGTCACCGGCATGCTGGCGGAGATGGACCGCCGCGATCGATTCACGGTGCTCGCGTGCGACTACGAGTGCCGCTCGATGGATGGCGGCGCGGCCGCGAACGCGAACGCCGCGGGAAGCGCCCGGATGCACGCGCCGACCTCGGACGAGGTGCGCGCCGCGGGCGAGTGGCTGGCGCGGGTCGAGCCGGCGGGCGCCTCGGATCTGGGCGCCGCGCTCCGGATCGCGGCGCGCCTGGCCAACTCGGGCTCGACCGAGGCCTCGCGCGAGGTGCACGTGATCTACGTCGGCGACGGCGTCGCTTCGGTCGGTCACCGCGCGGCCGGTGCCCTCGCCGAGCAAGCCGAGCAAATCGCTGCGCGGGAGCGCGTTGCGATCACGACGGTGGGCATCGGCGGCGACGCGGACACGGTGGCGCTCGCGGCGGTCGCGCGCGCCGGCGGCGGTCACTACGTGCCCTTCGTCCCGGGAGAGCGCACCAGCGCGGCGGCGCTCGCGGTGCTCGAGACGACGTACGGCGTCTCGCTCGAGGACGCGACGCTCGAGCTGCCGCCGGGCTTGTCGGACGTCGCGCCTGCGTCGCTGCCGACCATCCGCTCGGGCGAGGAGGTGATCGTCTCGGCGCGCCTCGACCGCCCCACGGTCTCGGGCGACGTGGTCGTACGCGGCACCGTCGGCGGCGAGGCCTTCGAGCAGCGCTATGCCGTGACGGTCGAGCCCTCGGGCTCCGCGGGCAACCTCTTCGTGCCCGCGCAGTGGGCCTCGAGCACGATCGAACGCCTCGAGCTCGAGGGCCGCGGCGAGGACGAGGCGCGCATCATCGCGCTGAGCAAGGCGTACTCGGTGATGTCGCGGCACACGTCGCTCCTGGTGCTCGAGAGCGAGTCGATGTTCCGAGCCTTCGGCATCGACCGCGAGCAGGCGCAAGAGGCCGCGTGGACGGGCGAGGAGGCCGCCGAGGGCGTGGTCGCCTCGGTCGAGGGAGCGAGCGAGGTCGAGGAGCTCCTGCTCGCGGGGGATTTCGGCGGAATGGAGAGCCGAGGTGCGTCGAGCGACTCGCTCGGCGGTCTCGGTTCGATCGGGCATGGCTCACCTGGCGGTCTCGGTTCGGTCGGGCGTGCCCGCGGCGGCGGTACGTGGGCGCTCGATGGGGATACGGCGGGGGCGCCGATCGACGCGGTCGCGGAAGCTCCCGCGGCGACCGCTGCGCCAGCGCGGGCGGCTCGCTCGGCCCCGCCGGCTGCCCCGCCGAGGAGGGAATCCTCGGGTGGCCGCTGGATGCGTCGCGTCTGGGTGCGTGTCGGCGAGGTCTCTGGCTCGGGTGAGGTGACCTTCCGGGAGCAGGAGGCCGCGCGCGTGGCGGAGCAGCAGCTCCAGTTCCTGCCCGACAGCCGCGAGCGACACCGCGCCGCGGTGCGTGCGCTGGCGCGCGCGGGCAACGTCGAGCGCGCCCTCGAGGTCGCCGAGGCGTGGATCGCGCGCGACCGGATGGACCCCGAGGCCCTCGGCGCCCGCGCGGATCTCCTCGCGCGCTCGGGCCACCGCGACGAGGCCCTGCGGGTGCTCACGGGCATCGTCGATCTGCGCCCGGACGACGCGCTCTTGCAGGAGCGGCTCGCGAACGCCTTCGAGCGTGCGGGGCAGGGCGAGCGCGGCTGCGCGCACCGCGTCGCGATGGCGGAGCTCGACACCAACAACGGCGAGCGCGTCGGCGCCGCGGTCCGGTGCGAGCGGGCGCTCGGTCAGAGCGCGATGGCCGACCTACTCCTCCGCAGCGTGCGCGAGGAGCGCGCGAGGGAGCGCGCGCGCCGCGTGGCCGCTGGGTCCGCCGCGCCGCTGCCCACGCGTGGCGAGCTCCTGCTCGACGCGAGCTGGGCGGGTGGAGACGACCTCGACCTCGCGCTGATCACCCCCGACGGCAGCCGCCTCTCGTGGATGGGCGGGCGCACGGGCGTGGTCGCCTCGGCCCCCACGGGCGCAGGCACCGAGACCCTCGGCCTGCGCTCGGCGACGGCCGGCAGCTACCTCATCGAGGTGAGCCGCACCTCGGCGCCCGACAGGGGCGTGTTCGACGCGAGCCCCATCACGGGCACGATCCGGGTGCGCGTGCTCGACGCGACCCAGACGATCCGCTTCACCCTCGATGGCGAGCGCGCGCTCGTTGGCCGCGCGGTCGTGCGCCGCGAGCAGCGCACCGAGTCGGTCCCCGGTGGTTGGTGAGGCGCCCACGGGAGCGCCGCAGGATCGCCGGGACGGCCTCGCCGCCTCGGCGATTCGGCTCGGCCTCTCGGAGCGGAGCCGCGTTCAGCGGAGGTAGCGCTCGCCGCCGTCGCAGAGGATCGTGACGATGCGCGTGCCGGGCTTGAAGCGCTTGGCGACCTCGACCGCGGCGTGCACGTTGGCGCCGGCGCTCGTGCCGACGAAGAGGCCTTCTTCCCTCGCGAGCCGGCGCTGGGCTCGCTCGGCCGCGACGTCGTTCACGGTGACGATCTCGTCGACCATGGTGCGGTCGAGCACCTCGGGCACGAAGCCAGCCCCGAGTCCCTGGATCCCATGCAATCCAGGCTTTCCGCCCGAGAGCACCGCCGAGCCCCGCGGCTCGACCGCCACGACGTGCAGCGCAGGGTGGCGCTGCTTGAGCACGCGCGCGACGCCCGACAGCGTCCCGCCCGTGCCCACGCCGACGACGAACGCGTCGAGCTTGCCGTCCGTCGAGCGCCAGATCTCCTCCGCCGTGGTCTTGGCGTGCGCGTCGGGGTTCGAGGGGTTCGAGAACTGCCGCGGCATGAACGCGTTCTTCGTCTCTGCGAGCAGGCCCTCGGCGCGCTCGACGGCGCCCGCCATGCCGTCGTCCGGCGTCGTCAGCACGACCTCGGCGCCGTAGCTCTGGAGGATCTGTCTCCGCGCGATGCTCATGTCCTCGGGCATGACCAGCACGCACTGGTAGCCACGCACGGCCGCGATCATCGCGAGCGAGATCCCCGTGTTGCCGCTCGTGGCCTCGATGATCGTCGCGCCCTCGCGGAGCTCACCGCGCGCCTCGGCGTCGAGGATCATCTGCAGCGCGGGGCGATCCTTGACGCTCCCGGCCGGGTTGAGGTTCTCGAGTTTCCCTATCACCTCACCGCCCTTGGGAGGCGAGAGGCGCCGCAAGCGCACGAGGGGCGTGTGGCCGATGAGGTCGAGCACCGAGTCGTAGATGCGGTCGTGCATGCGAGGGCGCGACTCTACCCGAAGGTGCGGCATGCCGCTTCCCGGCGGCGTCGCGCCGAGCGCCGGTTGTCGGACCGCGGGTCCCGCTGCCCGGAAGCTCGAGCTGGGTCGTCGAGCCGGACCTCTGGGTCGGAGGACCGAGCGACAGTGCTCGCACGCGGTGCTCGGCGTCGCTCCGCGGTCCGCCAGCTTGTTGTCGTCACGAAATGCGCAGTCCTCTCGCGAGACGAGATGTGCCACGTGCGACAAGCCCGAGACATGGGGCCACGGGGCAGAAGCGCGTGAATGGCATGGATGTTGGAAAGCCAGTCGCCGCGTGCCTGGAAGCGGTCTCCGCGTCGACAGCACGCCGAACCAAAGGAAGCGGCGCACGTCGTGGCGCGCCGCGAAGGTCGCGTTGCGCCCGCAGGACGCAGGCGTCGGAACGAAAGGAATCGATCCATGCGAGAAGGACATCGAGTCGAGACCCTGTGTCGCCATCCTCGCCGGTGGCTCCTCTGCGGGGGCCTCGCAGTTGCCGTGTCCGGATGTGTCGGCGGTGGCGAGGAGGTCGGCTCGGCGGAGGCGGAGCTGATCGGAGGGCGGGACGCGCCGGGGCTGAGGGCCGTGGGCAGTTTGCACATGCGCACCGAAGACGGAACCGTGCTCCCGTTCTGTACGGCGACGCTGATCGCGGCAGAGACCGTCCTCACCGCGCGACACTGTGCGGAGCTCTGGGACCAGGGCTACCGCGTGTGGTTCGGTGTCGGCTCCGAGGCCTCGGCGCCCACGGACTCGTCCGAGGCCGTCGCGTCGACGCCCGTCCCATTGGGCGACGATCCCGGCTTCGTGGGCTACTTCAGGGATGTCGCGGTGCTCCACCTCGAGACTCCGGTGCGCGGGATCGCGCCGATGCGCGTGGAGGGTCCTCGTCGACCGGGCCGCCCGCTCTTCGTGGCTGGGATGGGCACCGAGGATGCTGCCGGGCTCGAGTACGGCAGTCGCCGCATCGGCTCGATCGAGTTCGTCGCCAGCGAGGGTCGATTCTACGAGCATGCGTTCGGCTCGTTCGACGCGTTCTTCGAGTGGGTCACGTGGCTGAATCCCGACGCTGCGACCGCGACATCCCACCTCGCCACGACAGGGCTCGACCGGGCGGCGCTCGGTCTCGCGCCTCTGGCGGCGGGCGCCGCTGAGGAATCGCCCAGTGCGGCAGAAGCGGTGTCGTTCGAAGAGCTCGCCCGTGAGGTCTACGAGAACACGCGGCTCATTCCGGGGTACGAGATCTACGCGCGACCCTCGGGCAGGATTCCCGGCCAGGGGTGTTTCGGCGACTCGGGAGGTCCGCTCCTCGAGGCAGCCTCGCCCGGCTCGTATGTCGTTCGAGGCGTCGTGTCGGGTGGGATCCGATCGCCCGAGAGCGTGTGTGACTACGGGACGGTCTTCGCAGCGCTCGAAGGCGAGACCCTCGTCGCCGTCGATGCGGCCCGGGCATGGCGCGACCCCTGCGGAAACGTCGGCCAGGACAACCGGTGTGCCGGCAGCGCGGTCGTTCGATGCTCGTCGTTCGCCGAGGGGGCGCGGCGACTCATTCGAAGCGAGTGCCCGTCGTCGATGACGTGCTCTGCCGCAGGCACCGAGGGCCCGCGCTGCGTGCCGAGATCCCGCCGCCCTGTGCGCCCCGGCGGAGCCTCCGAGCCCCCCACCGAGCCGCGGGGGGTCTGACGCACGCTCGCGTGCGCGGTTCGAACGCAACTGGCGCGGGCTCGACTCAGCGGGTGGGTGCGGGCTCCACGGCGCGCGCAGGTTGGCTGAACGCGGAACGGTGACGGTCGAGGATGGAGCGAAATCGCAGCCCAGGGCCCGCTCAGCGCGAGAAGAGCTTGGCGCGATCTCCCCAGCCGCACGCGAAGTCCCAGGGCTTGGTGAGCATCCAGAGCACGGGGATCGTCGGCGGACGCTCCGGCGTCGGGCCGTCGCCGTCGGTGAAGGCGATGACGCCGTCGGCGTGCGTCGTGCGGAGCAGGCCCGGATCGAAGATCACGCGCAGGTCCGTGCCGCCGCGGCCTTGGACGCTCGTGAGCACGCCGCCGAGCTCGCCGTGGAAGCTCGCGACGCGTGTGACCTTCGCGTCGTGCTCGACGATCACGAGCTGCGCCAGCTCGCTCATCGGGCGGAGCTGGCGAGCGATCTCGCTCAGCTCGCGCTCGGTCATCGAGAGTGAGGTGTCGATCGCCACGAGGATCGTGGGTCGCAGCGCGGTGCGCGGCCGGTAGCTGCGCCCGGGCACGCGGCCGATCTCGGCGGGGAAGCGGCGGCTCGGGCGCGACCACGTGTGCACGGGCGCGCGGCGGTGTGCGACGAAGCGTGAGAGCGCCTCCTTCCAGTCGAGGAGCACCTCGCGCGGAGCGCTCGCGCCTCCGAGCTCGAGCAAGAGCTCCTTGGGCGTCTTGCCCGCCATCGTGATCCGACGCCGCGGCACCTCGGTCGCCTCGCTTGGTGGGGGGCCCTTCAGGTCGGCCTCTTCGAGGATGCGGCGCGTCTCGGGCACGCCGCTCGCGGGCGGCGCCGCGCCGTCGAGGAAGCTGTGGTCGTCGACGGAGCGCGTGCCCTCCTTGGGCTTGGGGACGAGGCCCTCGGTCTCCGCGTCGCAGAGCAGCCGGTAGCGCTCCATCGTGCTCTGGCCCGCGCGCAGGCCGAAGCGCTCGAAGTGCTGCCAGAGGATCGGCGCGGGCAGCGGCTCCTCGACGTGCTCGTTGGCGGTCGTCTCCATGGCGAGCTGCATGAGCTCGGGGCGCTCGGGCGAGGCGAAGCGCGGGTGCGCGAGGTGGCCGAGCACCACGTGGTGGACCTCGTGCAGGAGCAGGCCGCGGAAGAACTGCGGGACTCGGCTGAGGGCCTCCACGTTCACGTGGAGGAAGTAGCGCGCGCGCACTCCGTCGCCCGAGGGTGCGAGCGAGACGCCCAGGAGCTCCACGCTCGGGTCGAGCACCGGCTCGAGGCCCGCGAGGATGTGCGCGTGGTACGGGTAGCGCGCGAGAAAGCCGCCCTCGAAGACGAAGGCGTGGAGCCAGCGGCGCAGATCCTGAGCTTCGCGTTGCATGAAGACCGCGGGCAGGCGCGGTCCCCGAGGCTGTCTCGCCGAGCGGTCGGGCGCGAGGCGGTGTCTTCGTAGCCGCGTCACAGCGCCGCGTTCTTCGGGCGCCAGGGGCCGCCGGGCCCGGCTATCCTCACGCCCATTCGCCGCGACCCCGCGGCAAGGAGCGCGCTTGACACGACCCCTCCGCGTCCACTTCATCCACGGCCTCGAGTCGAGCCCGCAAGGAGAAAAGGCCCGCTTCTTCGCGGCGCACTTCGACGCCGTGACGCCCTCCATGGACACGCGCGATCTCGAGGGAGCGATCCGCACGCAAGCCCTCGCGATCCGCAACGCCGTCGAGGAGGGCCGGGGCCCGGACGTGCTCGTCGGGAGCTCCTTCGGCGGTGCGATCGCGGTCGCGCTTCTGGCGCGGTGTCTGTGGCGCGGGCCGACGCTCCTTCTCGCGCAGGCGGCCCAGAAGCTCGGCGTGCTCGACCCGCTTCCGGCGGGAGCACACGTCGCGCTCGTTCACGGCGTGCACGACGACGTCGTGCCCCTCGAGGACAGCCGTGCGCTCTCGCGCACGGGCACGCCAGGTCTGGTCACGCTCGAAGAGGTCGACGACGATCACCGCCTCTCGAGCCTCGTCGCTTCGGGTCGCCTCGCGGACCTCGTGCGCGCGTTGCACGAGCGTGCGAACGACCGCGGTTGAGCCGCACGGTGGACCGGCGCGGATGATCTGCGCGGACGGGCGGCGCGGCCGGGCGGCGCGCACGCGCGTGGGTCTGGGCTTGTGCGCGGGCCGGCGAGGCCTTAGAGCATGCTCTCCATGGCCACCCAGACGATCACGGTCGACAACTTCCAGGGCACCATCGAGAAGCAGGGCATCGTGGTGCTCGACTTCTGGGGCACGCGCTGCATGCCGTGCCGCATGTTCGAGCCGATCTTCGAGCAGGTCGCGCAGGACAACCTCGACATCGTGTTCGGCAAGGTCTGCACCGACGAGCAGCCCGAGCTCGCGCAGACGCTCGAGATCCGCGCCGTGCCGACCCTCATGGTCTTCCGCGACGGCATCCTCGTCTTCCGCGACGAGGGCGCGCTCCCGAAGAAGGCCTTCACGCAGCTCGTCGACGAAGCACGCAAGCTCGACATGGAGAAAGTGCGCGCCGAGCTCGAGAGCCAGGCGAGCCCGAAGGAGAATTGAGCTGACCGGTCGATGGGCGTGGCGAGCGCGCGGCTCCGCTGGTAGGGCGTTTCGCGCATGACCCGCCGCGCCGAGCCTCGCACCGACCTCCGCCCCGCCCGAGAGGGCGCGCGTGCGCTGCCGCTCGGCCCCCGCGTCGAGGCGATCCTCGAGGTGGCCTACCGAGCGCGCCGCGCCGTGCTCCTCGAGGGACCGACGGGGATCGGCAAGTCCGAGCTCGTCGGCGCCGTCGCGAGGAAGCTCGGCATCGCGCACCTGGTGCTCGACCTCTCTTTGCTCGAGCCGCCTGACCTCGTGGGCCTGCCTTCGATCGAGGCCGGGCGCACGCGCTACGCGCTGCCGCGTTTCCTGCCCGAGGGCGGCGCCGGCATCCTGATGCTCGAGGAGCTCAACCGCGCCGAACGCTACATCCAGCAGCCGGCGCTCCAGCTGCTGACCGCGCGCCGCCTGCATGAGTACACGCTGCCTCCGGGCTGGGCGGTCTTCGCCGCGATCAACCCGGAGACGGGCGAGTACCAGGTCACGCCGCTCGACGCCGCCCTGCGCGCGCGCTTCCTCGAGGTGCCCGTGCGCGCCGACCGCGCGTCGTGGCTCGCGTGGGCCTCGAGCCACGACGTGCACCCCGCGGTGGTGTCGCTCGCGCGCAGCCACGAGCGCATCTTCTCCGACGCGCCACCGCGCTCGTTCACGTACGCCTCCGACGTGCTGAAGTCGATGAAGCCGAACGAGCTCGCGGACGCGATCCTCCTCCGTGATGTGCTCGCAGGGTATCTGCCGATGGTGTGGGTCGAGGCGCTCCTGCCCCTCGCGGGCAAGGGCGCGAGCGGCGCGGCGCCGCTCGAGCTCGACGTGCGCGCGCTGCTCGCGCGCGACGAGCCCAAGGGCCCCGAGGCCGCGACCCTGGCGCGCTGGAAGCGCGAGGGCCGCACCGATCTCCTCGACGAGCTCGTCGCCCGCCTCGCCGGCATCCTCGGCGGCCCCGAGTGCGGGGTGCTGGCGGCGAACAAGGAGCTCTCGCTCGGCGCGCTCGAGGCTCTGTTCTCCGACCTCCCCGGTGACCACCGCGAGCGCCTCCAGGACGCGCTCGGGGGCAACGCCACCGCCTGCGTGCTCCTCGACGTCCGCCCCGAGGAGGTGGTCACGAACTATGGCGTCGGCAGCGCGATCAAGCGCGTCGAGGCATGGAAGGCATCGCCCGGCAAGCATCACCGCGTCGCGCTGCTCACCACCGCCGTACGGGCGCACGTGCTCCAGCCGCACGTCGCCGCGGAGCTGCGCAAGTCGAACACGCAGCGCCTCTCGCTCGGACACTTCCTCCTCCAGATCGGCGAGCGCTGGGGCTTTCCTCTCGCGGAGGCCCTGCAGAAGGTCGGCGTCACGCCCATCCGCCCCTGACGGCGTCATCCGCCCCTGACGGGGTCATTGTCGGCCGCGCAATCCCCGCGAGAATACTGGGCATTTTCGGGCGGAATGATGCGGTGCCCGGTCGGGAAGTCGCGTCCTTCCGACCGCAGGACGCCAAGGAGCGCGAGGGTTTGCGGGCGCGGGAGTGACCCCGCGTGATGGAGGTCGCCGCACGCGGGACGGCGTCAGCCGTGCTTGCCCGCGTCGATGCGGAGCGCGAGCAGGCGCTCGAAGCTGGCGGGGGCGAGCGCGTCATGGCGGCCCGAGGACCAGCCCGTGACGAAGTCGCGGACGTGATTGGGCTCGCGCTCGTAGCGACGGACGATCTCGTCGGACTCCGCGGGCGCGTTCGCCCACGCGTGCACGACCTCGGGTGCGAGCTGCTTGATCGCGTCGAGCTTGAGCGGCGAGACGAGGACGAGCGGAGCGCTCGCGCCGGGGACCGCGATCGCCACGCGCGCGCGGAGGTCGCTGCCGAAACGGCCCCTGCCGCGCGCGGTCTTGTGAACGAGCCGGCCGACCTCGCGGCTGACGCCGTCGAGCGGCGCCGTACGCACACGCGCCGCGACGTGCCTTGCGTGCTCGTCGCCGTCGCTGCCGAGGCGCAGGCGATGCAGTCCCACCTCGCCGCCGACGTAGCCGTGCGCGTGGGGGCCGCGGAGCACGAAGAGCGCTGGCTCCTCGTCCTCGGTCGGATCGCGCAGCCACTCGACCGCGAGGCCCCTGTCTCTGGCCCAGGCGACCAGCGTCTCGGTCACGAGGTCGCGCGCCTCGGGGCCTCGCCCGCCGATGGGTCGCACCTCGACCAGCGCGTCGGCGCGCGACGCCGGGCTCGCGAGGTGGACGAGCTCGCGACGCGCCGTCACGACGAGCGCCTCGTGATCGCGCACGAGGCGCGCCGCCTCTTCGAGCGCGACACGGGTGGAGGCGCGACCGATCGCGTTCGTTGCCGCATCGCGCATGTGCTCGACACGGCGCACGCGCGCGATCGCCGCCTCGAGATGCTCGAGCTCCTCGTGGTTCTCGGCGGCGTGGGCGGTGTCCTTCCAGAAGTCGGTCCGCTCGCG
>JBKDQC010000311.1:0-4022 GCA_046342295.1 Deltaproteobacteria bacterium
GGCGGGCGCAAGAAGGGCCAGGGCGAGGGCGAGGGCGAGGGCGAGTTGGATGCGCATGCTCTCCCCTGTGCAGCGATCGTACCTCCCTTCATTTCCCGCGAAATCATCGACCGAACGCCAGAGGCGCCGCACCGAGGCCGCAAACAACCGCGACATGTTCGCGCGATCCGGAGGCGCAGGATGACCAAGTTCCGGGCACCCGAGGCGTCCTCTCCGAGCAGGCGGGAGGATCGCGGCATCCCGCTGCGTTTTTGCTACAGTCGACCGGTCCCGACGGGGTGTCGCACAGCCTGGTAGTGCACGAGCTTTGGGTGCTCGTCGTCGTGGGTTCGAATCCCTCCACCCCGATCCCGTTCCTGAACACGCCACGCGCCGACCGCGTGGCGGGTCCCCGTAGCTCAGCTGGATAGAGCAGCGGCCTTCTAAGCCGACGGTCGGAGGGTCGAGACCTCCCGGGGACGTTCGCGGCGCCCCTCCTCTCCCATCACCCCCGGTAACTGGCCCAGCGGGCGAGCCCGGAGCCGTCGAGGAGCGTCGCCGTGAAGCTCGCGCGGAGGTAGAAGCCGCGCTTGAGTTGTCGCGCGGGCGCGCCGTCCGCGTCGCTGCGTCGCGCGGTGTCCGTCGCGTTCCTGCCCTTGGGGCGGACCTGAAGCGCGCACCCCTCGCTCGCGCGGACTTCTCCGTGCACGAGGATCCGGTCCCGCAGGTTCGACCAGTCGCGCGCGAGGACCTCGTCCTGCGCCGCGCTCGGGCGCCACGCGAACGCGCGACCGAGCCGTCGCTCGGCGAAGGGACGCACGCTCGGACCCTCGACCGGAACGAAGAGCACGTGAGCGAGCTTCGCGCGCGCATGCGAGCGCTCCCACGGCAGTTCCAGATCGCTCTCGCTGAGCACGGTCACGAACGTGCTCTCGGCGGGGCCGCCTCGCTCGTTCACGGGCAGCGTCTTGAGCTCGATGCCGCTCTCGAAGTCGGGGCCGGGCCGCGACCCACGGGCTGCGCCGAGCGCGCGCTCGACGAGGTGCCCGATCGCGCCCTTGCTGCGCCGAGGGTCGCGCGGCATCGGCATGGACAACGCCTCGGCGAGCTCGGCGATCGTCCAGCCCGCAAAGGCGTGTGCGCGCTCCAGAAGTCGCGCCTCCGAATGCGCATCGGGCGAGGACATCGCCGCGGCAGTGTGCCCCAAGACAGACGGCGTGAAAGGTGCCGTCAGAGGTCCACTCCCATGCGGTGCCGCGGTGCGGCACAGGCTTCGGCTGCTCGGGCCGCACCGAGGCGGAGGGCGGTCGGACCGCCCTCCACCCGCGGGACCGTCACATGGGGCCGCAGTCGGTGCAGTCGGTGCCGGGATCGCAGAGGGACGTGTGCGCGCCGGGGCGGCCGTCGTCGCATTCGTTGTCACCGCTGTAGCGACAGGTGTCGTTGCAGTTGGCGGGCGTCGCCGCGGGGAGACACATCCCGGTGAGGCGGTCGCAGAGCGCCATGCCCATCGGAGGGCTCGGGCACTCCCCGCAGGACTCGCACCCGAGCGCGGCTCCGCACGTGCGCCCTGCGCAGTCGCACGGGACACAGCGCCCGTCGCGACAGCCCGACCCCTCGGCGCAGCGGCCGTCCATGGACCCGCAAGTCCCCCCGGCGCCGTCGCTGCCGCACTCGCGGCCTGCGCAGTCCGGCGTACGGCACGTGCCGCGGCTGCACACTGCGCTGCCTGTGCATTCGCCGCAGCTGCCGCCGCAGCCGTCGTCGCCGCACGTCGCGTCGCTGCAGTCGGGCGTGCAGACGCCGCACGTCCCACCCATGCACGTCTCGGGCGCGGCGCACTCACCGCAGGTCCCGCCGCAGCCGTCGTCGCCGCAGTTGCGCTCCTCGCACCGTGGCACGCAGTCCGCGGGGTTGCGCGGCCCGCAGTCGCTGCAGTCGGTGCCGAAGGCACAGATGGAGTAGAGGGAGTCGGGGCCCCCGTCGTCGCACTCCATGTCGCCGGACGACCCGCAGGAGTCCTCGCAGAGCGTGCCTGGCGGCGCCATGCTGTCGGGGCGTTCGAGGGTGGCCGCGTCCGGTCGCCCGAACCCGGGCGCGTCGGTGCCTGGCGGGAGCGGCGCATCGGGCGCCGGCGCGTCGAGCCCACCACCTGCGTCACGCCCCGAACCACCTCCGCCACACCCGCTGAGGGCCGCCGTCACCACCCACAACGACACCGACACGACCTTGGGGATCCGGCACCCTGCTCCGCTGAACATCATGTACGCCTCCGACCTTCGTTGAGCGCCCACACCTCGCGGCGCGCGCGGCGCTTCGCGAGCGCAGCAGCCGGACCAGCGAATCCCGTGCCCGGGGACGGCACGACGAATGTCGAGCGAAACGCAGGGCCGCCCGCCGTGAGCGCGCCCGAGGTGGAAGCCCGAGCCGCCACCGAGCGGTGTGCTTGGACACCAGCGCGAGGCTGGGGTCACCCGTTCCCTCGGGGCCCCGCTCGCGGGCGGCGTACGCCTGGCATGAGCCCGATTCATCGTTCATCCACGAGCCGTGAGCCGGCAACGTGAGCCGGCGACGCCGTGCAAACTGCACGGCGGTGGAATAGCTTCGCGGCATGGGCGCGCCCTCACTGCCTCCGCTCCCGACCCGAGCGAGCGCCGCGGAGAAGGACGAAACCTACAGCCGCGTGCGCGCGTCGATCGACGCGCTCCTCGAAGAGGAGGACGACTGGGTCGCCGCGATGAGCACGGTGGTCTGCGAGCTGCACCAAGCGTTCGGCTACTTCCACTGGACCGGCTTCTACCGCGCGATCGGGCCGTCGATGCTCGCGGTCGGTCCCTACCAGGGGGGGCACGGCTGCCTGCGCATCCCCTTCGACAAAGGCGTGTGCGGCGCCGCGGCGCGAACGCGAGAGACGCAGCTCGTGCCCGACGTGGAGGCCTTCCCCGGCCACATCGCATGCAGCTCCTCGACGCGTTCGGAGATCGTCGTGCCGCTCGTGGGACCGCGCGGCGTGCTGGCCGTGCTCGACGTGGACTCGGACGACCCCGCCGCGTTCGACGAGACCGATCGCGCGCACCTCGAGGCCCTCTGCCGGGCCCTCGCCGCACGCTACGGATGAGGGTTGTCCGCTTCGCGGGGCGCCTCGAAGTCAGCCCTCGCCCGAGTGCTGGCCTGCGAGGACGACGCCCCCATCGACGAGGATCTCGTGTCCGGTCACGAAGGGGGCCTTCGCGAGGTAGACCACGGCCTGAGCGACGTCTTCCGCGGTCCCGAGACGCTGCACGAGCGTGCGGGCGGCGAGCAGCGCGCGCTCTGCCTCGCTCATCGACTCCGGCGCGAGCACCGTGCCGGGGGCGACGGCGTTGACCCGCACCTCGGGCGCGAGCTCGAGCGCGAGCGTGCGGACGAGCTGCTTGGCGGCGCCCTTGCTGACCGCGTAGGCGAGGTGGTTTCGGTAAGGCAAGGAGGCGCTCGTGCAGGTGAGCGCCACGATCGAGCCGCGGCGGGCGCGCAGCGTCGCGCGGGCCTCGTGCGCGAGCGAGAACGTGGCGCGCACGTTGAGCGCGAAGGCGCGATCCATCGCGTCCTCGTCGACGGCATCGAGCGCGATGCGCTCGAAGCTCGCGGCGCTCGAGACGAGGAGGTCGATGCCGCCCAGGGCCGAGATCGCCTCGCGGACGAGCGCCCGGCATGCGGCGCCGGAGGAGAGGTCCGCCGCGAGAACGACGGCCTCGCGCCCGCCCTCGCGCACGCGCGCGGCGAGCCGGTCGCATTCGCGGCGGCTCGTGTGATGGTGGAGCGCGAGGCTCATGCCCTCGTCGGCCAGGGCCGTCGCGATGGCGAGCCCGACCCGCCGACCTGCGCCCGTGACCAGTGCGACTCGCCCCTCGAGAATGCTCCCCATCCGCGGACCTCCTCACGACTGTTCGACGCCCCGGCGCGCGCCGAGCCGCCCGACCCGTCAGGACGCGCTGGCCGTCCCGTTACGGCATCTCTATACTCGCGCTCACGTTGGTCGGCCGAGCCTCCGCTCGCTCCAGTCC
>JBKDQC010000312.1:0-1283 GCA_046342295.1 Deltaproteobacteria bacterium
AGCTGGAGTACCGGCTCAAGCCCATCCTCGACGCCATCTCGCACCGCGACCCTTCGGTGCACGGCAAGTACCTCGGGCTCGTCGAGAAGCGTTTCGGGCTCAAGGCGAAGGACCTGCGCAAGGCCGTCGCGCGAGCTGCGACCGCGCCGCCCAAGGACGACGACGAGCGCGGAGACGCCGAGAGTACCGATGACGCCATCGAGGGGGAGATCTACGAGGACACCTGTTTCTACTACTGCGTGACCGCGCGCGGAGAGACCAAGGTCGTCTCGTCGTTCACCATCAACCCGACGATGCGTGTCGTCACGGAGGACGGCGAGCTCATCCTCGGCGAAGCGCACACCGACAAGGGCACGACGGTGCCGGCGCTGCGGCTGCCGCTGACGTCGTTCCACTCGAAGCGCGACCTGATTCGCCAGCTGCCCTCGGCCGACCTCCAGTGGACGGGCAGCGACAACAACGTGCAGGGGCTCCTGCGCGTGCTCGCGCGTCGCCCGGTCCCGCGTCGCCCCGGCTCGAACATGCTCGGCGAGTACCGCAAGGGCGAGCACCACGTCTGGCTCGGGCCCGACTGCGCGATCAGCAAGGACGGCTTCCTCACGCCGTCGCCCGTCATCTACGTCCCGAGCGGGGCGTCGCTCGACAAGCGCGTCTCCTACGTGCCCACCGACGACGACACCTTCCTCGAGATCGCGAGCACGGTGTTCCGGTACCTGCCGCAGGTGAACACGCCCGCCGTCATCCTGCCGATCCTCGGCTGGTTCTTCGCGACACCGATGAAGGCAAGCTTCATGAAGGCGGTCGGCTCCTTCCCCACGCTCTTCGTCTGGGGCACGCAGGGCTCGGGCAAGTCGAGCCTCTGCATCGACATCATGTGGCCGCTGTTCGGCGTGCGCGACGCCGAGCCCTACAGCGCGACGGAGACGGAGTTCGCGCTGCTCAAGCTCCTCACCTCGACGCGCTCGGTGCCGGTCTTCATCGACGAGTACAAGCCCTACGACATGCAGCGGCAGCGGCTCAACACGCTGCACCGTTACCTGCGTCGCCTCTACCGCGGCGAGACCGAGGAGCGCGGGCGCCCCGACCTCAAGGTGAACAGCTACCACCTCCAGGCGCCGGTCTGCGTCGCCGGCGAGACGCGCCCCACGGAGGCGGCGCTGCTCGAGCGCATCATCACCTCGAACCCCGAGAAGACCACGCTCAAGGAGAAGAGCGGTTACCGCGACGCGCACCGCGAACTGCGCGCCGTGGACCTCGTGCTCTTCGCGCCGAGGTACATCCAG
>JBKDQC010000313.1:0-8637 GCA_046342295.1 Deltaproteobacteria bacterium
GTTCTGATCACCTCGGTAGCCCACCGGGACTGCTTGCTGCGGTCGCTGGCTGCGCGTCGGGTGCTGTGACGCCGGCTGCTGAAACGCTGGCTGCGCCGCCGGCTGCTGAAACGCTGCCTGCGCCGCCGGCTGCGGGTACGAAGGCTGCGCCGCCGGCTGCTGAAATGCTGCCTGCGCCGCCGGCTGCGGGTACGAAGGCTGCTGGTACGAAGGCTGCTGGTACGAAGGCTGCGCCGCCGGCTGCTGAAACGCTGGCTGAGCGGCCGGTTGCGGAGACGACGGCTGCGCGGTCGGTTGCGGGTACGAAGGCTGCGTCGCGGGCTGTGGGTACGCGTTGGGCTGGTACGCGACCTGGGAGGGATGGGTCGCCTGGAAGCCCAGGCCCGGATTCTGCGGCGCGCTCTGCGGCGGGCGCTGCGCCGGAGCGTGCGGCGCCTGCACGGACGGTGGCACGTAGGCCTGCGTCGGCTGGCCCGGCTGCGGGTAGCCCGCCTGCGCCGCGGGAGCCGCCGCGGGCGGCCGGATCGAGGGCACCGTGGTCAGCGGGTAGAGCGAGGACATCGACAAGGCGAGCGACTCGGTCGCGTTCTGCACGCCCCGGTGCTGGCCCCGCACGTCCTGAAGGAGCGCGAGGGTCTGGCCGATGAGGCCGAGCGCTGCCTTCACCGCGCCCTTGCCGTCGACCTCATTGCTCGCGCGCTCGGCCTCGAAGAGCTTTCCGACCGCCTGGGCGAGGTTCTGCGCCACGGCGAGCACGTCCTGAGGGATGTTCGGATCGTCCTGCAGCGAGGCCAGTGAACGGCCCAGGTTCTCACGTGCAGCCTTGGCGGTGGCGGCGCCCGAGTAGCTCATGGCGAGATGCTAGCCCGGCCGGATCGATGAATTCCAGGGGAATGCCTCCCCAGCTCATCCAGCCCTGTTGCCGACGCCGACTTCGACCTGCTAGAGCCCGCCTGTGGAGATCCGCGGGATCACCAAGGCCGACTGGGACCACATCGTGTCCGTCCTGGACCGTTGGTGGGGTGGCCCTTCGCGGGATCTCGCGCACCCGATCCTGTTCTACGAGCTGGGGCAGCTCGCGCTCATCGCGGAGGAGCGCGGACACGTGGTGGGTTTTCTCCTCGGCTTCCTCGCCGACCCCGCGGGAGCGAGCGCGGCAGCCGACCCGGCGGGGCCCGCCGAGCGCACGGCGTACATCCACCTCGTCGGCATCCACCCCGACCACCGGCGCCGCTCGATCGGCAAGCAGCTCTACACCGAGTTCCTCGAGCAGGCGCGGGTGCGGGGCGCGACACGCGCCAAGGCCATCACCAACGTCGGCAACGAGGGCTCCGTGGATTTCCACCGGGCTCTCGGTTTCGAGGTGATCGAGGACCCAGGCTACGCCGGCCCTGGCCGCGGTCGAATCGTCTTCGTGCGCCAGGATCTGCCGGGGCCGAGCCACAACGAGCAGTGAACGGCCGGAGCCCCTCGCGCTCGCCCCTCGCTTCGTGCCAAGGTCCGGCACCATGCACGCGCTCGTCCGGTCTGGCCTCGTCTTCTCGCTCCTCACCTCGACCCAGCTCGCGGGCTGCTGTTTCGGCGCCTTCGCGGACGGCTTCGCGCAGGGCGTCAGCACCGAGCTGGAGTGCCAGCCGCTGATCAACACCGTCAACAGCGCGAGCGGCGCCCTCCTGGCCATCCCCCAAACGCCCGAGGGCGCTCCGCAGGATCAGTTCGACGCGGAGTTCACCGCGCTCGCCAACGCATACGAATCGGGCGCCACCATGCTGGAGGCGGTGCCTCTCACGCAGGTCGCGCTGACGGCGCCGCGGAGCGAGCTCGTGGCGCTCTACCGAGAGGCCGGCGCCAACATGCGCGCGATGCCCGCGCTGATGGCGAGCGCAACGGCCTCCGGCGACACGTCCGCGCTGAACGCCCACGTGGCGCAGACCAACGACTTCGACGCGCGCGAGCAGCAGATCATCGACCGCATCAACGCGGCGTGCAATCGACAGTGAGCCAGGCGCGGGATGGCCAACCACCGAGCACGTGAGGTCGTCGACCGCGCCAAGGAGGCGGGCGCGACGACCGTGAACGCGGTTGGCACCGGCGTGAGGAAAGGCCTGGCCTCCGCGAAGGCGGGGATGGACCGCGCGAGCGAGCACGTAGAGGCCGAGCAGCAGCGCTGGCGGACCCGCGCCGAGCGGACCGACATGCCCGGCATCGGCACCGACGATCCGCTCGGAGATCTCGCGGTTCGCCTCGATCGGCAGGCGGACTTCTTCCGCGAGATCGCGGTGGATGCCATGCGGCCCGGGATGGTGCGGGGCGCGATGGTCGCCCTCGTCATCACGCTAGGGGCCGTGACCGCGGCGCTCGGCTTGCTGGCGTGCTGGCGCGTGCTCATCGGTGGCGGTGCGATCGACGGCTTGCCTGCGGTGGCCGGGGCCGTCGCCCTCGCCGGGCTCGCGGCGGCGGCGGCGGGCTGGGCCGTCGAGCGCGGGCGCGCCGCGGTCGCCCACGCGGCGCTGGCGCGCGCGGAGCAGGCGGAGGCCCGGCTGTGTCGCGTGGCCGAGCTCATCGGGCTCGAGAAGCACGATCGCGGCGCGCTCGTCGAGGCGCTCCGCGCGCGTGCGTCGGAGCCCGAGCACGGACGACGGTGATGCCGAGTCAACGCTGCCCGAGGCTCCGCGCCGCCGTCCTCTCGCTTGCCGCACTCGCAGGCTCGCATGGCGGCTGCGGTGCGGCCGCGAGCTCGACGCGTGCGCCCGCCCCGAGCGCGAGCACCGCCACCATCGCATGGCAAGAGGCGGGTCCAGCGGCGTTCGCGCAGGCTGCGCAGGAGCATCGGCTCGTCCTTCTCTCGCTCCAGGCCGAGTGGTGCCACTGGTGCCACGTGATGAACGACACGACGCTCCGCGACCCTGCGATCGTCGCGCGTCTCGGTGAACGCTTCGTCGCCGTGCGCGCCGAGGCCGACGCGCGGCCGGATCTCGCCGATCGCTATGCGCTCTGGGGCTGGCCGGCGACCATCCTCCTCACCCCCGATGGCCGCGAGATCGCCGCGATCCGAGGCTACCGCGACGCGCACAGCTTCCTCGAGCTCCTCGAGCGCGCGATCGCACATCCAGAGCCCATCGACCTCTACGGAGTCGGGGCGGAGGACCGCGCCGTGCGCTTCGCGGGGCTCGAGGAGGCCATCGGGTCGGCGCGCGCGCAGCTCGACGCGAGCTACGACGAGGCGGAAGACGGCTGGGGCACCGGCCAGAAGTACCCGTTCACCGCGCCCGTGCTCGACAGCTTGCTCCGCGAGGAGCCGTGGCCTTCGCGCGCGGAGCGCTCGCTCGCTCGCTACACGGACCTCCTCGATCCGGTCTGGGGCGGGATGTACCAGTACTCGGAGGGCGGCGACTGGACCCACCCGCACTACGAGCGGATCGCGGTCATCCAGGCTGGCGCGCTCGAGGCCTTCGCGGAGCTCCATCGACGCGCAGGCGATCCGACGTGGCTGCCTCCGGGTCTCGAAGTGGCGCGCTTCGTCGAGGACTTCCTCACTGCGCCCGATGGCGGCATCCGCGCGAGCATGGACGCGGATCTGCGCGTCGACGGCCAGCCACCGGTGCCCGGCGCGAGGTACTTCTCCGGCGACGACGCCACGCGCCGGGCGCAGGGCCTGCCGCGCGTCGATCCCCACGTGTACGCCTCGACCAACGGTCTCGTCGCCGCCGGCCTCGCGCGCTTCGCGACCGCGCTGCCCGCAGACGAACGCGCGCGGCTCCTCGCGATGGCCGAGCGCGCCGTGGGCGCCTCGATCGTGTCGCACCGCGAGCCTTCGTCCGGGCTCTTCCTCCACGCAGCGAACGAGACCGGCACCACGCTTCATCTCGCCGACCAGGTCGCGATGTTGCGCGCGCTCCTCGCGCTCCAGCATGCGCGTGGCGATGTCCGACGGACCGAGCAAGCGCGCGCGCTCGCCGACGCGATCGAGCAGACCTTCTGCACGCCCGAGCGAGGATGCCGCTCGGTCGCGTCGGTCGATCCCACGCGAGGCGCCGAGGCGCTTGCGCCCGCCCTCTCCGGGCGCGTCTCGCTCGAGGAGAGCGGCCGCTTCGCGCAATGCCTCGGCGCGCTCGCCGACCTCACGAACGACCGCGGGTACGAGGTGCGCGCACGCGCTTACCTCGTCGCCGCGGCGCAGCCAGCCGCCATCCGCATGCAGGGTCGGATCGTCGGCGACTTCCTCTTGGGGGCGAGCCTCGTGACGCGGCCCCGCGCGGTGGCCCACGTGATCGGCCCGGCGGACGACCCGCGCACCGACGCGCTGTTCGAGGCAGCGCTGCGCGCGAGCGATCTCCGCATCCAGATCGAGCGCGTGGTGCCCGGGGAGGGCCGCTACCCCTACCCCGGATCACCATCGTTGTTCGCGTGTGGCCTCGACGCGTGCGCAGCGCCCGTGTCCGACCCGGCGTCAGTCGCGCGTGCGCTCGCGTCGCTCCTCGAGTGAGCGGGCGTGTCCGCTCCGCGCCCTCAGCGGCTCGCCTGGAAGTCTCCGCTGAATTCGCTGCCGAGCAGCCGGCCATCCCACTCGCCGGGGCGGAGCGAGCGCGGCCCGGCGATGGGGCTCGTGCCGCGCAGGGTCATGAACGAGAAGCCGAGGCGCGCCTCGAGCAGCTCGTTGATCGCCTCGCGAATGAACGCGCTCGTCGCGCTCGAACAGACGCGCATGACGGTGCCACCCACCCCCGGGTAGTCGATCGCGTCCTCCGCGGCGCTGGCGAGACCCGAGCAAAAGCCATCCGCGATGCTCGCGAGCGCGTCCTCCACCCCGACCCAGCGCCCATCGGAGGCCTCGTACACGACCGTGTCGACGATCCACATGATGAGCCCGCCGATCGAGATCCCGACGTCGTGTCGCTCGATGCTGAACTGCCCGCATGTCGCGGCCGCATTGAACTCCGCCGGCTCGAAGCGCCAATCCGCGATGTCCCGCACATCCGCCTCGATCGGCGCCGATCGGTACATGAAGCGCACGCGGTTCCAGGTGTGCGTCCCGCGGTACGAGTCGGTGACCGCGCCCGGCCGCAGCTCCATCGTCTCGTCGATCTCCCACGTCGCGAGCACGGTGTTGAGATCGGCTACGGCGCGGAAGACGGGAGGCGCCCAGGGTGGCAGGGAATCCGCCACGTACGGGTCCACGATGTCGCAGAGCGCCGACATGACCCAGCTCGGCAAGCCGAAGTCGACCGCCGTGCAGGTGGTCTCGCCGCCGAGGTAGCGGAAGGGCCCCTCGACCGCGTCGAGGAAGTCGCTCAGCCATGCTGGCAGGGCCTCGCGCACCCGAAGCGTGGACTGCATGTCCCAGGTGCCCGAGAGGTCCGGGTTCTCGATGTCGCAGATGGTCCGGCCGCGACACCGGCCGGCCTCACAGACCATGTCGTCGGGGCACTCGTCGTCGGCGACGCACGCGTCCCCGCCCGGCCCGGGCTCGCAGAGGCCCATGTCGTTGCACGCGAGACCGATCGGACAGTCGGTGGTGCTGACGCAGCGGCAGAGCCCGTCGACGCACGCGAGCGGCGCGGCACACTCGGCGCCGGTCGAGCACGGCACGGGCACGCGCGGATCGGGCGTGCAGCGACCGGCGATGCAGACGAAGCCCGCGCCGCACTCCGCGTCGAACTCGCATACCGCGCCGGACGGCGAGGGCTGCACGCAGACGCCGTCGCGGCACTCCCCCGGCGCCTCGCACGGGCTGCACTCGGTGCCGTCGCCGGGCGGATGATCCGTGGGCGGCATCATCTCCTCGGGCGGGAACACGCAGCGGGGCACCCCCATGACGGCCGCGCACACGGTGCCGCCCGGACACTCGCCGATGCCCTCCCCGCACTCGGGGTCTGGCGCGCCCGCGTCGATGGTCATCCCAGTTCCACGCGGCCTGCGGGTCGTCCGGGACCCGCCCTCCGCACACCCCAGGCTGCCGAGCCCGGCGGCAAGGAGAACTGCGAAGCCCAAGAGCCGAACGAAGAAGCCTGCGGGGAAATCGCGCGGGTAGGTCACGGGCCCCGTAGTGCACCAGATGTGCCCGCGGCGGAGCAAGCCCAACGTTCCCCAGCGAGGGGACAAATCTGCGCGCACGGTCACGCGGCGGCGAAGAACGGCGAGGCTGCCGAGGTCACCGTGCCCCAGCAGGGTGGGGAACGGTGACCTCACCTCGCCCTGGCGCCAGAACCGAGGACCGGCCCTTCTCGGCGGCGGGTCGGATGCCCACCCGCTCCGGCCCGACAGAGCTGGCTCGGCGCCCTCCATCGAGGTTCGGGTGAAGAAACACGACGTCACCACACTCGACGAGCCTCGACCCTGTGCACGCGTGCTGCACGCGTCACGGAGGTGGCCTCCTTCGCGAGGCGCACCTGGAGCGCGGCGGCATGACCGACGGCGCTCTCGCGAGGCGACGAGCCCTCCGAGGAGGGCGTTTCGTCGATTGGCACACCCGGGATCGAACCGGGGACCCCTACCGTGTCAAGGTAGTGCTCTACCGCTGAGCTATGTGCCAGTGCGAGGGCGCGGTTGGTAGCGCCCGAGCCGCGGGGTGTCAAGCGTCCAGCCGTACGCGGCAGGGGCGACGGCAGCTTCGAAGTCGGGACCGAAGTCAGGTCGATGCAGGGCGGGCGCACCACCGCACCGCACGAGGCCGCGCTGCCGCGATGCGCGCGTGTCTCGACGCGGCAGTCATGGTCTCGCGCCGTCCGCCGCACGCGCGCCGGCTTCCCTCGACTGCCCGAAGACGCGCAGGTGCTCGTGTGCCGTGTTGCGATGTATCTCGAGCACTGGCGCGATGCCGCCGCTTGCGTCGCGCTGATAGCCACCGGCGAGATTCCAGACGACCGGAACGCCCCGAGCGCGCAGACCCTCGAAGACGAACGCGTCGCGCGTGCGGAGTTGCTCGGTGGTGAGCCACCCGCCGAGGGGGTCGTCGACGTGAGGGTCGGCCCCGGCCTGGTAGAGGACGAGGTCACAGGCCGAGACGGCATCGATCTCGCGTGCGAGGCGCTCGAAGAACGCGGGAACCTGCGAGGGCCTCTCGTACTCACGGCCAGCAGTGAAGTGGTAGAGCCACGCAGGCCCGTCGAGGCGCGCGAGGATCGCATCGGTTCCGTCTCCGTAGTGCTGATCGCAGTCGAGGATGGCTGTTCGACGCACGAGACCAGCCTCCCAGAGAGAGCGCGCGGTGACCACGAGCCCATTGAACGAGCAGAAGCCGTACGCGTCGTCCCAGCCAGCATGGTGAAAGCCCGAGACCGGAGCGCAGACCGCGCCACCGTCGGCAAGCGCCAACCGCGCGGCCGTCAAGAGCGCCCCGGTCGTGAACGGCAGCGAGGCGGCGACGTCCGCGCGCACGTTGCCGAACCCGTTGGCCCGACGTCCCGCGAGGATGTCCTCGACGTAGGCGCG
Source organism: Deltaproteobacteria bacterium (assembly GCA_046342295.1). GTDB lineage: Bacteria > Myxococcota_A > Polyangia > Polyangiales > Sandaracinaceae > JAFLCL01. The sequence continues at coordinate 7,432 of JBKDQC010000313.1, forward strand.
ATCGTGCGCGAGCGCGAGCTCCTCGACGCTCGCCGCCTCGGGAGGGACGACGCGGAGCGGCAAGCCGTGCGCAGTCCAATCCGCGATCACGGCGGCGGGCTTGCTGGCGCTGGGAGAGAACGACGCCGCGTCCGCGACGGCGAGGGGTGAGTACACGACGGTCAGAGGTGTCGGTCCGGCCATGACGCACCGTGGGCTGGGCGACATGACTTAGCGATGCATTGTAGAAGCATCACCATGACTCGAAACACAAGTCATCTCGATCCGCTCGCCGGCATCACCATGGACCGCGTCCGCCCGTTCCGCGCGGTCGCCGAGTACGGCGGCATCGCCGCGGCGGTCCGGGCCCTGCAGCGCCGAGGTCTGCGCGACTCGGGCGCACCGGCGCACGCGCAGAGCCAGTTCAGCCGGCAAATCGCGGCGCTCGAAGCGGCGCTCGGCGCGAAGCTCTTCGGGCGCGAAGGCAAAGGCTTCCGACTCACCGAGGCAGGTCGTTCGCTCGCCGAGGCTTCGGCCGGCTGGCTCGAGGCGCTCGAGGCCATCCGCGCGCGCAACCCCGACGATCCAATCGAGCTGACGCTCACCGCGGGCGACAGCTTGCTCGCATGGGTGGTGGTTCCAAACCTCGCAGCCTTCCTGGCCGGCGCGGCACACGTGCGCCTTGCGCTGCGAGCGAGCGCCACGCCCGTCGAGGACGTGGAGTCCGGGCGGGCGCACCTGGCGATCGGGCCGATGGCGCGTCAGGTGCCCGCGGCCTGCCGCCGCACCGCGCTCGGCGAGCGGCGCTACGCGCTCTTCGTACCGCGCCGCCGCGCGACGCGCGCGCTCGGCCTACGCGAGCTCCTGCTCTCGGGACCGCTCGCGCGCGTGGCGAGCGCGCCTGGCCCGCACGAAGCCGCCTGTCGCCACGCGCGCGTGACCCCACCCATCTCGCTGGCCTGCGAGACCTTCGCGCAAGCCGCGCGAGCCGTCGCTGCCCAGACGCACGCTTGAATGCGGCCGCGAGCGCCATGGCGCAGGTCGGCCCTGCGATGATGCTGTCTTCCTGGATGAGCCGCGCGTTGAGGCCTCAAGGTGCTCTTGCCCGGCTTGCCCTCCGCGCACGACGGCTACGTCGAGCTCTACCGGAACTACGAGTGCGCGGTGTTCCAGTATTCGCCCGACAAGAGCGGAGAGGGCGTGCTGGCCAAGCTCGCGCGCTTCCGC
>JBKDQC010000314.1:0-15890 GCA_046342295.1 Deltaproteobacteria bacterium
GCAGCGGTCCGAGCGTCGGCGCCAGCGCCGGGTCGATCCACCCGAGCTCGGGCTCCCAGCGCGCGAGGGCTCCGGGCAGGGACGTCACGGGCGCACCTCGCAGGCAGCGAACGCGAGGAGCGGGGCGCGATCGATGGAGCGCGCCTCACCCAGCGCGAGGAGGCGGCCCCGCATCACGAGGAGCGCTCCCCTCGCGCGCGGATGCTGCGCGACGAGCGCGCGCTCGAGGACGCTCGCGGAGAGCGGCGCCCCGTCCGCGAGGCTCGGGGCGCGCGTCGTCGAGAGGCGCAGGCGCGGCGCCTCCGGGTCGATCCCGAAGTAGCGCGCGCCCTCGCACCACGGCAGAACCGCGGTCGGCCCCGAGAGGACGAGGTAGCCGCGCTCGCGCGAGGCCACACCGACGAGCGATCCCGTGTCGGCGGGATCGACAGGCCCACCGAGGCGCGCGGCGAGGCGCCGTGCGAGCCCACGCGCCACCTCCCCTTCGGCGTAGAGCACCGTCGGCGCGAGAGGATGCGCGCGCGCCGAGCCTTCGACGTCGATCGCGAGGAGCGCGTCCGTCACGGCGCGCTCACGACGGCGCGGGCCCATAGAGCGAGGGCCCATGGAGCGAGGGCCCATGGAGCGAGGGCCCAGCAGCGCAACCAGACACGACGCGGAGGAGCAGCGGGAGCGCGAGTCTCATTGGGGCGACCCTACCCGCGCCGCCTCGCGCTGTCAGCCACGCACGGTCGCTGGGCAGGAGCCCGAGCGTGCTGCTCGAGCGCGCTATTCGCGGAACCTCATCGTCACGGTGGCCGTCTCTCCGGCCTCGAGGATTCGGTTCGGCCCCGCCTCCCAGCGGACGCGCGGACCACGCTCGATCGCCACGAGCTTGTGCTCGACGCGTGCCGACGCGTGCAACGTCACCTCGGTGACCCAGAGACAGCGTGTCCCCTCGCAGCGGCTCGGGCTCATCGGCCTCGCTTCCGCGAGGTCCCACGCGCCGAGCACGGCGGCGCTGCCGGTGAGGAAGACGCTCTCGCTCGGCCTCGTGTCCGCCCACGCCTCGAAGCGCACCGTGACCCGATCCGAAACCGCATCAGGCACCTCGTTCGGCACCAGAATGACGGAACTCTGCGCGGGCAGTCGTACGCGGAGGGTGCCGCCTTCGACCCGCACGGGCTCGATCCCCGCCTCGTCGAGCACATCGGTGAACACGACGCCGTCGGCGAAGTGCGCGCGCACCCCGATCGGCACCGCGCCGTCCGTCTCCCGCAGCCCATTGTTGTGAACGACGATCGCACGGCTCTCGCCCCGGTGTCGGAGGTAGGCCCAGACGTTGTTGTGATGCGCACCGTTCTGCCGCCACAGCTCGACGTACTCCCCATTGGAGAGCGCAGCGACGCTCGAGCGGATTCGCAGCAAGCGCTGGGTGTGCTCGAAGACGCGCGCGGGCTGCGGCAGAAATCCGCGCCGCGCGCTCGATCGCTCTGCGGGATCGAAGGCCCAGTCGGGCATGAAACGACGGTTGTCCGGGTCGTGGCCACCGTACATTCCGAGCTCGTTGCCGTAGTAGATCTGCGGCACGCCCGGCAAGGTCAGGAGCGCAGTCATCGCGAGGTGGTACCGCGCCTGCGCGTCGGCGCCCGAGACGCCGCCCGGGATCTCTTCCACGAAGCGACGTACGTCGTGGTTGTCGAGGAGGTTCACCATCGCGCCCGCGCGAGCCTGGCCGAACCGATCGAGCGTCTCGGCCATGCGAGAGGCCGCGACGTCCACCGAGTGACCCAGTGCGAACGTGTCGATCAGCGCGCGTCGGAGTGGGAAGTTGAAGAGGCCATCGAAGCCGCCCTCCTCGAGATAAGGATGGAGCGGCGCCAGGTCGTGCTCGTTCAGAAGCTCGCCGATCACGTACATGTCGGGCCGCGCCTCCCGCATCGCCGCGTTCCACTCACCGAAGTAGCTCGGCGTGACGTGCTTGACGGTGTCCATGCGGATGGCGTCGATGTCGAAGCGCTCGACCCACGATCGATGCAGATTCGTGAGGTACGAGCGCACCGCCGGTACCCGTTGGTCGAAGTCGGGCAGGCCTGCGAGCGAGCAGAAGATCTCCGGGTCTCCCTGGCTCGCACAGGTGCTCGGATCGGTGAACCAGTCGGGGCGCTGCGAGACGATGCGGGCGCCGTAACCAGCGTGGTTGACGACCATGTCGAGCATCAGCGGCATGTCGCGGCCATGCATGGCCTCGAGAAGTGCGTCGAGATCTTCGGCCGCGCCAAAGCGCGGGTCGAGCTCGAGCGAGTACGGGTCGGCGAAGTCTGCCCAGTAACCGGGAAAGCCGCAGTTGCTCCCGGCCATCGCAGGGACACCGCGATACAGAGGCGTGATCCACAGCGCGTCCGCGCCCAGCTCCTCGATGTAGTCGAGGTGCTCGCGCAAGCCTGCGAGGTCGCCGCCTTGATAGGTGTGCGCGTTGTCCGCGTCGTTGCACACGTCGTGGCCGTGCGCGTCGTCGCGCTCAGGCGCACCGTTGCGGAAACGATCGACGAGCACGAAGTAGATCACTCGTCGCCTCCACCCGTGGACATCGGGGAGCGCTGTCAGGACAGCGCTCCGGCGTTCCTCCGCCGCGATGCGCTCGGCCGCTTGGGCCGGGGTCTCCTCCTCCTCGTTCGCTGCGGCGTCGGTCGACGCGGGCGAGCCCGCATCGGAGCGCGGGACGACATTCGGGACGGCGGCGTCGAGGCGCAGCGTGGAGGGCGGCCCCGACACGCACGCCCCGCACCACGTGGAGAGCAGGATCGAACCCAGGATTGCGCTGCATGTGTGTCGCATGCCCGCGAGCGTGCCCGCGTCGTGCGTCCGAGCCCGCCGAGGATCCGTCAAGTTCGGCGGCAGTTCCGGCGAGCGTGGCCGGGCCCGACGGCGAGGGCGAAGGAAGCTCCGAGGGCTCCGTCGTCCTCCTTCTCCACTCGTCCTCCTTCTCCAGCATGGCAGCGCGCGATGACCGAGGCTCGACGAACAGCCATCGCGCGCCCGTCAGCGTTCGTCGCGCTCCAGGCGTTCTTCGAGGATCACGCGCTCCCCGCTCTCGAATCGGACGCGCAGCCCGTTCGTCTCGCGCGCGACGAGCACCCCCACGCCCAAGCGCGGATGTCGATAGCGGATCTCCGCCTGAACCGGCGCGAGGGGCGGAGGCGCGATCGGGATCGCGGCCACCGCTCGTCCGCGCTTGCCCAGGCGGCGGCGCGTGCGCGCGGCCACCTCCGCGTGCCCCGTCTCGGAGGCGAGGCGATGCAGCCTCACGAGGACTTCCTCGTCATGCTCGTCCCATCCGAGATCGACCACGGCCTGGACGAAGACGAAGGCCTCTCGCTTTCGCTCGCGGGCCTCGAGCTCGTCGGCCCACTCGAGGAGGGAGTGGCCCAGTTCCGTGATCTCGTCGGCGTCCACGGTTCGCTCGTAGTCGGCGCGATTCGGAAGGGCATCGACCTCGACGTCGCCGGGGCGGGGACGCCGCGGGCTCTTCCGCGACCAGAGGCGCGCGATCTCGAGGTCGCGAAGCGCCATGGCCTCGCGCTGCGCGAGGGTCTCGCCGTTCTCCGAAGGTCGCTCACCGGTCATGCGTTTGGTCTGAACGCGCGTCGGAGCCTGGTCGAGGTGTCTTGTCGAGTCCCGGCTCTTCGGCTGCAAAGCCGCGCCTTCTGCCCGTCCTGCACCGCCCGTCGGGCCGTGCAGGACGGACGTGGGGCTCGCCCGACTCGGCGGACCTCGCGGCCATCGGCATCGATCGAGCGCCCGCGAGTGGATGGCGCTCACGTGGAGCGCGACCGCCGCGACCCGAGCCTCGCGGCGCGGCGCCGGTCGCCACGCGACTCAGCGCGCGCGGCGCGTGGCGACACCGATGAGCGAGCACGGCGCGCCCGTCGCATCTGTCATCGAGTCCGTGAGGGTGAACGTCGCGGAATCGTCGGCGCCGTATTGGAACGAGGACGTGATGACCCTTCCGGCTGCCAAGCTCGCGCAAGGCCCAGCCACGGTGGCCGACGCCTGACAGTTCGCGAGCGGCGTGACCGTGCAGGTCTCGGCCGAGCACATCAGGGTCTCGCAGGGGATGTTCGCGCCTGCCTCGAGCCCGTTGGCGCGGATGGTGACCCGCGTGTCCGGGATGGGACAGCTCGCGGGGGTCGCGGTCCACACCACGTCGTACTCGCCCGAGACGTCTGCCGGGCACACGGCCATGCCGCCCGTGTCTGGCGTGAGGCTTCCGCTGTCGGGCTCGGGGCTACCGGTGTCGTCGGGGTTCGAGCCCGCGGCATCGGGCCGCGAGCTCGCGGCCGCGTCCGGCGACTCGGAAGGACCGGGGCAGCCTGTCACCAGCGGAGCGAGGAGGGCTGCGGCGCAGGCGAAGATGGAGTGACGAGCAAGCATGTGGGGGAACCTCCAGCGCGGCGCGGGGGCATCGCGAACGTCGCGGTGCGCGGCCGGCGAGGGGCGGATTGCAAGAGCACCGCCACACGGGCTGCGGCGTCGTGACGCACGTGCGCGGCTCGGTTTCCCTCCGCGCGGGCCTGGCGCGCCGTGGGCTCGCCCCGAGCGGCGCACGACATTTCGGTCGCGAGGTGGGCCGGCCGCGAGGTGCGCCGGCCCCGCGGTCTGTCCGCCCCAGCTCTATGCGCCGGTGGCTCATGGACCGAGAGAACCGAGATCTCTCCGAGCGCACCGCGAGACGTCGACGGTGCTCTGTGTGCGCGTCGGATCGGCGGGATGGGGCCACGTGGCCCCTCCAGCACACCCCTCACGGACCCAGAAAGAATCGTTGAGGAGGCCCCCGCAGCCGCCTCGGGGCACACGAGGAACGCGAGGCTGAAGCTGTGCTTCGAGCGCCGCCCAGCTCGAGTCTCGTTGCGGAGGAGTCGTGGCCGGTCGCGGCGCTCACGGCGGCGCGAGGGCCGCCGCGAGACGCGCGCGGGCCTCCGCGACCGCCGCGGGCCTCGTGTCGCTCGCGAAGCTCGCATCGATCTCTCGCAGGATCGCCTCGATGCGCAGACCGCGCCGACGCTGTGCGGCCTCGTCCCCCGTCGCGGCCGCGAGGAGCTCGTCGGCCTCGCGGGCGAGCCGGCCCGCGAGCGCGTCGGGCCCGCGGGAGGCCTCGAGCGCGGCGGCCTCGAGCGAGCCGCTCGCGCTCCCGCGCACGAGCGGCGCGAGGAGGGCGCGGGCCTGCACCTGCGCCTCGGCCGTGGGCACGGCGTACACGATCGGCCAGAGGTCTCGGCCATCGGCGCGGGCACGGCCGTCGATCGCGGCCGCCGCCGCGACGATCCGCTGGAGCTTCACGATCCGCCGGTCCGAGAGCTCGATACCGCCCTTGCGCAGCACGCGCACCGCCTCGGCGAGGTCGCTCCGCACGGCCGCGACGTCGACCGCGCGCGCCGCCTCGCCGATCGTGTCGAGGTGCGAGAGCGTCGCGAACGTGCGCTCCGTCCGCTCCGCGGTCGCGAGCGAGTCCCCACGCGCGAGGAGAGTCTCGAGCATCGCGTCCGGCACGGGCTCGACGAAGGCGCGCAAGAGGAAGCGATCGGCGAAGGCCGCGAGCGCTTCGTCCTCGGGCAGCGCGTTCGACGCCGCGACGCACACGCGAAGCGGGACGGTGATCGCGGTGCGTCCCCTCCGGAACGTGCGCTCGTGCAGGACCGAGAGCAGCGTGTTGAGGATCGCGGTCGAGCCGAGGAAGACCTCGTCGAGGAACGCGAGCTCCGCCTCGGGCAGCATCCCGCTCGTCTCGGTCTCGAGGACACCTTCGCGCAGCCGCTTCAGATCGATGGGCCCGACGAGCTCGCTCGGCTCCGTGAATCGACCGAGGAGGTATTCGAAGTAGCGCGCCTCGAACGCGCGCGCGGCGCGGCGCACGGCCTCGCTCTTGGCCGTGCCGGGGGGCCCGATGACGAGCAGGTGCTCGCGCGCGACGGCGGCGAGCACGGTGAGCTCGACGAGCAGCTCGCGCTCGACGAGCCCGGCGGAGGCCGCCCGGATGGCCGCACGGATCGCGTCGGCAGCGAACATGCGGGGCGAGGGTAGCGCAGCGCCACGCCGATCGGGATTCCCGATCGCAACAGGCCATCCATCGGAATGCTCGATGCATCCGGGGGCCCTCTTCGCAGGGCGATCCATGCGTTCAGGGCCGCAGAAGCGGAGCTTCGATCCGTGATCCGTAGGTTTTTTGTCGAGGTCGTACATGTAGGTCTAGCGTCACCATATGACCACCTCGACCCACGCGACGCCCCGCCTCCGCCCCGCCGCGACCGTCGCGCGCCTCGGCCTGCTCCGCCGCGCAGCGACCGCGCTCGAGGCCTCGACCGCGCCGAGGGTCGCGGTCGTCGAGGACCGGGCCGCGAGCCCCTTCCTCAAGTGGGTCGGAGGCAAGGGCAAGCTCCTCTCGCAGCTCGTGCCCCTCCTGCCGAGCGGCGTCGAGCGCATGCGCCACGTCGAGCCGTTCGCGGGAGGGGCCGCGATGTTCTTCGCGCGCACCCCGGAGCGCGCGGTCCTCTGCGACTTCAACCGCTCGCTCGTGGACACGTACCTCGCGGTCCGAGACGAGCTCGAGGCGGTGATCGGCGAGCTCGAGACGCTCTCGATGTCGCACGCGGCCGGGAGCTACTACGGCGTGCGCGAGCGCTACAACGCCGTCGGCAAGCGGCAGTCGCGGAGCGAGCGCGCGGCCATGTTCATCTACCTGAACAAGACCTGCTTCAATGGCCTCCACCGCGTGAACCGACGCGGGGAATTCAACGTGCCCGAGGGGCGCTACAAGAACCCGCGGATCCTCGACGAGCCCACGCTCCGCGCCGCGAGCCGCGCGCTCGCCCGCGCCGACATCCGGCAGGCGAGCTTCGAGGACATGCTCGGCTACGTGCGCCCCGGTGACTTCGTCTACCTCGACCCTCCCTACGAGCCCGTGAGCGAGACCGCGAGCTTCACGGCCTACGCCGCGGGCGACGGCTTCTCGCGCGGAGACCAAACGCGCCTGCGCGACGTGGTCGTCGAGCTCGACCGGCGCGGCGCGAAGGTGATGCTGTCGAACAGCGACGTGCCCTTCATCCGCGAGCTCTACGCGCAGTTCCGTATCGACCTCGTCGCCGCGCCGCGCGCCATCAATTGCGACGCGCGCGGCCGCGGGCTCGTGAGCGAGGTCGTGGTCCGGAACTACGGCTGACCGGGGCGCACCCACGCGACCCGCGGCCCGAGAGAGTCGAGCCCCGCGTAGCGCGGGGCGGCCCTCCGCTCAGCCGTGCTCTTCGGCGGCGCGGACGATCTGCGCCAACCGAGAGAGCGCGAGCTCGAGCACGGGCATGCTCGGCCCGAACGAGAAGCGCGTGTGGTGCGCGAAGCGCGAGCCGCGCCCTCCGCGGCGCTTGCCGGGGTCGACGTCGAAGAAGGCGCCGGGCACCGTGATGATCTTCTGCTCGAGCGCGGCGCGGAAGAAGGCCTCACCGTCGCGAAGCGTGGGCGGCAGGCCCGACAAATCGCCCCAGCAGTAGAAGGTCCCCTCGGGCTCGAGGTCGAAGCGCACACCGAGGCGGCGCAGCCCCGTGAGCATCCGCTGGCGCTTCTCTGCGAACACCTGGTGGATCGCGGCGGTCTCCTTCTTCGTTGCTTCCTCGTCGAGGAGGCCGATCGCCGCGCGCTGCATCGGTCGCGAGGGACCTCCGTCGAGGAAGCTGCCGGCGCTCGCCATGCCCTGGATCACCGTCTTGGGCGCGACCGTCCAGCAGATGCGGAAGCCCGGGTAGCGCCAGTTCTTGGTGAGCCCATCGAAGACGACGACGGGGTCGCGATCGACGTCCTCGACGTAGGCCGCTGCGCTCGACATGCCCGCCGGCATCGAGGAGCCCGCCTCGTTCTTCCAGATGTAGTGGGAGTAGAACTCGTCGAGCAAGAGCGCGCAGTCGAGCTCACGCGCCATGGAGACCCACGCGCGCAGCTCCTCACCGCCGATGACCTTGCCGGTCGGGTTGCACGGATTCGAGAGAAGAAGCGCCGAGAGGCCGCGGCCCATCACCTCGCGCCGGAGCTGGCGCACGGAGAAGTCGTAGCCGCCCTCGGGATCGAGGAGGATCGGGATCGGCGTGAAGCGGCGGAAGACGTCGAGCAGCTCCTCGTACGCCGTGTAGTCCGGGAGGAAATGGCCAACGTGCACGGCGCCGATCGCCGCGCACGCGCGCATGATCGAGACGCGGCCGCCGCCGCCGATCGCGACGTTCTCGGCCGTGTACTGCGAGCGCATGCCACGTCGGAAGAGCTTGTTGTAGAGGCCCGCGACGGTCTCGCGCAGCTCCCAGAGACCCGCGACGGGCGAGTACTCGTGATCCGCAGGCTCGACCGGGATGGACTCGATGCGCGGCGGCGCGCCGGGAAGAGGCCCGGTCTCGGGCTGCCCCTGGCCGAGGTTGCACCACTCCGGATCTTCGGGCCGGTAGCCGTGACGCGTGGCCTCGGCCGTCACGTAGATGACGCCGGTCCGCGGAACGGAGCGAAACGCGCTGAGCGCCGGCGCGTCGCCGGACGGGGCGCCGGCGGACGGGGCGCCGGCGGACGGAGCGCCGGCGGACGGAGCGCCAGTGGATGGGGTGCCAGTGGACGAAATGCTGCCCGGGCGCGACGGCGTCGACATGGAGCGAGGAATATCGAACTCGGGGGCCCCCGTCGATCGCCGCGCTCGCGTGCTCTTGCAGCGAGGTTCGGGCTCCCCGTTGCCAGGCGGGCGTGCGATACCTCGGCCCGATGAGCTCCGAAGCCGACATGCGCGACGTCCTCCGAGAAGCCGCAGCGCCCGGCGAGCGCGGGGGGACGCGTCGGCGCACGCCCGACGTCATCGAGATCCGCGGCCTCAAGGTCGAGTGCATCGTCGGCGTCTACCCGCAAGAGCGCGACAGCCCGCAGCCGCTCGAGATCGACGTGCGGCTCGAGCTCGAGCCCGTGCTCGAGGTGCACCGGCTCCGGCAGACCGTCGACTACGCCGCCATCGCGTCGCAGATCGCGTTCGTACTCCAGCACTGTCGCTTCTTCTTGCTCGAGACCGCCGCAACCGCGCTCGCGCGCCTGCTCCTCGCGCCGCCCGCGCTCGGCGAGGAGCGCGCACGCATCCAGGCCGCGACGGTGCGGCTCGTGAAGCCGCTCGCGCTCGGCGGGGTCGGGATCCCCTCGCTCGAGATCCACCGCGAGGCCGCGGACGTCACGCTCGGGCGCGAGGACAAGCCCTTCGGCACGGTCGACATCGTCCACGAGACGCGCGAGGTGGGCATCTACCGCCTGAACGTCGCCCCCGGCCGGAGCATCCCGCTCCACGTGCACCGCGTGATGGAGGAGGCCGAGATGGTGCTCGGCGACAACCTCCTCCTGAACGGCGATCCAGTCGCGGCCGGGACGGTGCACAGGTGGCCTCACGATCTCGCGCACCGCTACGACAACCCGAGCGAGCGCTGGGCCTCGATCCTCTGCATCGACTCCCCGCCCTTTGTGCCCGGCGACGAGATCGAGGTGAGCGGCGAGCCCGGCCGCGCGGTGCCCGAGCGCCCCTTCCTCGAGCGCCCACGACCGGTGGGCGCGTGACCTCGCGCTGCCTCGTGACCGGCGCGAGCCGGGGGATCGGGCGCGCGATCGCGCTGCGGCTCTCGCACCAGGCGCACGTGATCGCGCTCGTGCGAAAGGAGCACGACGCGCGGGCGCTCGCCGAGGCCAGCGGCGGGCGCATCGGCGCGCTCTTGCTCGACCTCGCCGACCGCAGCGCGCGGGCCCGGGTGCTCGCGGATGCCGAGCTGTCGTTCGGTCCGATCGACGCGTTGGTGCACGCCGCCGGCCTCGGTGAGCACCGGCCTCTCGAGGCGGTCGATCACGCGCAGCTCGACGCGCACCTCGAGCTCAACGTCGTCGCCGGCTTCGACCTCGCGCGCGAGCTCGCAGCGTCGCTCCGCCGCCGCGCGGCCGCGGGCAGCATGCTCTTCGTCTCGAGCACGCTCGCCGAGCGACCGGCCCCGACGACGAGCGTCTACGCGATCACCAAGGGCGCCGTGAGCGCGATGACGCGCGCGCTGGCGATCGAGCTCGCGCCCGATCGCATCCGCGTGAACGCAGTCGCCCCCGGCGTCATCGACACCGACATGGTGCGCGCGCCCCGCCTCGCGCCGGGGGAGGCGATGCCCGTGGGCGCGGCGCGCGAGGCACGCGAAGCCGCGCAGCTCGCGCAGCTCGCGAAGCTGCACCCGCTCGGCCGGATCGGCACCGTGGAGGAGCTCGCCGACGCCGCCGCGTTCCTCCTCGAGGCGCCGTTCGCGACCGGCACGATCTTCACGCTCGACGGTGGCCTCTCGCTCGCCTGACTTTTCTCGCGGCTGCGCGCGCCTCCGTACGTGACCTCACGGTCCCGGATGACGGACGCCGCGGCTTTCTGCAAGGATGCGCGGCCATGTCCACCGTCGAGTCCCTGCGCATCCGGCGCCTCGAGGCGCTGCACTACTACGTCCACGACCTCTCGCGCTCGCGGCGCTTCTACACGGAGCGCTTCGACTTCGCGGAGGTCGGCGCGAGCACGCCTCGACTGAACGAGGCGGGCCGGCAACGATCGGCGGTCTTCGAGGCCGGCGAGGTGCGGGTCGTCGTGAGCGAGCCCGTCGGTGAGGGAGGCCGCGCCGCGCGCTGGCTCGCGCGGCATCCGGACGGTGTCGGTGCGCTCGTCTTCGAGGTCGAGGACATCGACCACACGTTCCGGCTGCTCGACGCGCGCGGCGGCACGCCGATGTCGGACGTGCAGAGCCTCGAGGACGACGATGGCACCTTCCGCACCTTCTCGATCACGACGCCCTTCGGCGGCGCGACGTTCCGCTTCGTGCAGCGCGACCGCTACCGGGGCCTCTACCCGGGCGTCGCGCGCCTCGAGGCGCCGAGCGGAGGCGCCAACCGCTTCGGCTTCGGCCACATCGACCACGTCACCTCGAATTTCGAGACGATGGCACCCGCGCTGCTCTGGATGGAGCACGTCATGGGCTTCGAGCGCTTCTGGGGCATCGAATTCCACACCGAGGACGTCCGCAGCGAGACGCGCGGGCCCGGTCACGTGGGGGCGCCGAGCACACACGGCTCGGGACTGCGCTCGGCGGTCATGTGGGATCCGCACTCCGGCGCGAAATTCGCGAACAACGAGCCGCTGCGCCCCTTCTTCCGGGCCTCGCAGATCAACCTCTTCTACGAGGACAACGCGGGCGATGGCATCCAGCACGCGGCGCTCACGGTGAAGGACATCCTCGGCGCAGTGAGGGCGCTGCGGAAGAATGGCGTCGAGTTCATGCCGACGCCGGGCAGCTACTACGACGCGCTGCCGGCACGTCTCGAGAAGATCGGCGTGAAGTCGATCGACGAGGACATCGCGACGCTCCGCGAGCTCGAGATCCTCGTCGATGGGGAGCGCGAGCGCGCGTACATGCTCCAGATCTTCCTCAAGGACTCCGCCGGGCTCTACAAGGAGCGCCAGGCCGGCCCCTTCTTCTACGAGATCATCGAGCGCAAGGGCGACCAGGGCTTCGGCGGCGGCAACGTCCGCGCGCTCTTCGAGAGCATCGAGCGACAGCAGCAGGCGGCGGGGCGCGTCGAGGAGCGCCCATGATCGATCGGATGGTCGTCGGGGAGCTCCCCCGCAAGCACCACATCCAGCACCGCAGCGCCGATGGCGCGCTCCGGTGGGAGCACTGCATCACGCAGGACGGCTTCGAGGGCGCGTACACGATCGCCTACCACGTCGATCGCCCGCACGAGCAGGAGCTCGTCGTGCCGAGCGAGGAGTCGACGCCGCGCGGCTGGATCGTCCCGCCGCGTGGCGCGCCGCCCCCGGCCTTGCTCAAGCGCCACTACCGCAGCGGCTCGCTCACCCACCGCGGGGGTGCGCCGCTCGATGCGCGCGTGCCGCTGCTCGCCTCGCGCGACGTGGTGTGCAGCGTGTCCCTGCCCGACCGCGAGGACAGCGTCTACTTCTGCGACGCGGACGCGGACACGCTCGTCTTCGTTCACGAGGGCGGAGGCACGTTGCGCACACTGCTCGGAGACGTGCCGTTCTCGCGGCATGACTACGTCTTCGTGCCGCGCGGCATCCCGCACCGCTTCATGATCTCGGCGCCGCAGCACTGGCTCGTGCTCGAGCTGCACTACAGCGCCCACGGAGGCGGCCTCCACATCCCCAGGCAGTTCCGCAACGGCCTCGGCCAGCTCCGGATGGACGCGCCCTACTGCCACCGCGATTTCGTGCGCCCGGACTTCCGCGGTCCCCTCGACGAAGGCATCCGCGAGACCGTCGTGAAGCGCCGTGACGTGTTCCACACGTTCCGAACGCGCCGCTCCCCGCTCGACGTGGTGGGCTGGGACGGAACCCTCTGGCCGTGGGCCTTCCCCATCCTCGCGTTCCAGCCGCGCGTCTCGAGCATCCACGTGCCGCCCACCTGGCACGGCACCTTCGCCGCCAAGGGGGCGCTCATCTGCTCGTTCGTGCCTCGGAAGGTGGACTTCCACCCCGAGGCGATCCCGTGCCCCTACCCGCACTCGAGCCTCGACGTGGACGAGATCCTCTTCTACGTCGAGGGCAACTTCACCTCGCGCCGCGGCGTCGGGCCGGGCTCGATCTCCTTTCATCCCGCCGGCCTTCCGCACGGCCCTCACCCGGGGAGCTACGAGAAGAGCATCGGCCACACCGAGACGAGCGAGCTCGCCGTGATGCTCGACTGCGCCGAGCCGCTCACCCCCACGCAGATCGCGAGCACGGTCGAAGACGAGGGCTACCAGGCGAGCTTCCTCGCCTGACGCGGCCCGCGACGCCGCGCGCGCGGACGCGGGCGCGGCGCAAGAAGGAATGCGGGCTCGGACGCGGCATCGTCGTCTCGGCGGGCGCGCTCGCCGGCGATAGACTCCGCCGCGGAGGCTCCTCTTGCAACGCTTCACCCTCGACGACGCGATAGCGCGCGCGAGAGCGTGCGCGACGCGCCTTCCCGCGGAGCGCGTGCCGCTCGTCAGGCTCAGAGGTCGCGTCCTCGCCGAGGAGCTCTGCTTCCACGACGACCTCCCGCGCTTCGATCACGCCGCGATGGACGGCTATGCGATCGCGGGCGGCGCCCCTTCGGGCGCGGGCTTCGAGGTCGTCGGCGAGTCGCGCGCGGGCGCGCCGGCCCGACACGTCGACGTCCGGGCGGCGATGGTGATCTCGACGGGGGCCGCGCTCCCGGCGGGCCTCGACACGGTGGTGCCTTGGGAAGACGTCGCGAAGTGCGGGCCCGAGGGACGCGAGATCGTCGCCCTCCGCCGCGACGCGGAGGTCGGTCAATACGTCCGTCGACGCGGCGACGACGCGCGCGCGGGATCGACCGCGCTCGAACGAGGGACGCTGCTCTCCGCGAGACACGTGGCGTTGCTCGCGACGCTCGAGCATTCGGGCGCGCTCGTGTCGCGACGTGCACGCGTCGCTATCCTCTGCACCGGCGACGAGCTCCGCGACCCTGGCAGCGAGGTGCGCGAGGGCTCGATCGTCGACTCGAACGGCCCGATGCTCTCCGCCCTCGTAGGCCAGGGCGGAGGAAGCTCGTCGTGCGAGCGCGTGCCCGACGCGCGCGAGGCCGTGCACGCGGCGATCGAGCGCGCGTGTCACGAGGCCGACGTGGTGATCACGGTCGGTGGCGCCGCCGACGGCAAGCACGACCACGTGCTCCCCGCGCTCGAGGCGCTCGGCGCGCGCTCGATCTTCCGTGGCGTCGCGATCAAGCCGGGCAAGCCAGTCGCGCTCGCGACGCGCGCGCTCGCCGGCCGCGTCGTTCCCGTGCTCGCGTTGCCAGGCAATCCTGGCTCTGCGTTCGTGACCTTCACGCTCTTGGGCCTGCCGCTCCTGCGCGCCCTGCACGGCGAGCGCGCGCCCGCGCGGCCGCGACCGCTCGTCCGCGCGGCCTCGCCACTGAGGAGCGCGGGAGATCGCGACGTCCTCGCTTACGGCGCGCTCGAGGTGCACGACGGTGCGCCGCTGTTCGTGCCCGCGCCCGCGGCGACGTCGGGGTCGGTCCCCGGGCTGGCCTCCGCCGCGGCCCTCGCGCTCGTGCGCGCGGGCGCACCCGTCGCGGCCGGGGGCCTGGTCGAGGTCGTCGACGTCGAGCGCGCGTGAGCGCGCGCTGAGCGCTCGGAGTGACGCGCGCTCTCAGAGCATGAGTCACTTGGATGGACTCATGCTCTGACGTTTCTTGCCGGCGGGTCTGGCCGCAGACCCTCCCTCTCGCCGAGTGAATCGGCGAGAGCCTCCCTCCCGCCGATTCGAGCCCGCGGCACCCGCATCGACCCATCCGAGTGCCATGGGCCCTCAGGGCGCGCTCGCCGAGAGCCGGAAGACTCCGAACACGTCTCCGCGCGACTCGTCGCCCGTGCCCGCGATCACGCGGACCTCGACCATCCCGGTGTCGAGGAGCGAGAGGAAGACCATGGCCTCGCGCCCCGCGAGCGGGCCTGCGGTCGGGCGCGCGAGGAGAAGGTGCGTCTCGATCCGGCCTGCGCCGGGGAAGCTCAGCTCGCTCAGGAGATCGTGCGAGAGCGGCGCGATCGACTCGAGCGCGGTCGCGTCGAAGAGGCGCGTGCCGTCCGGCGCGGTGGTCGTGATCGCGCCGACCTCGGGCCTGCCAATCGCGCTCGGATCGAACGACAGCTCGAGCGCCGTACCTGCCACGAAACCTCGGCGGATGAAGGACTCCTCGCCCTCTCCGAGCACCGTGCCCCGGAAGGTCCGCTCCGGGCCCGTGCGGAACCGGTCGTAGCTGTCGCACCCGGAGATCATCACGGCCGTGCACAGCCCGACGGCGACGAGAGCCCGCGACCAGGACCACACGCTCACGGCGCGTCCGCGCGCCCGCGGGCGCGTTCGGCCGGATACTTCGCGGCGTTCTTGACCATCTTGTCTCGGATGGTCGCGATCGGGTCGAGGCCGATCCGGTCGCAGAGCAGGAGCGTGGTGATGAGCACGTCGCCGAGCTCGTCGGCGATGCGGGGGCGCGCGGGGCCGCGGCAGTGCGCGTCGGCGTCCTCGCTGCGGATCCAGCGCAGCTCCGAGAGGAGCTCGCCCGCCTCGGAGCCGATCGCCATCGCGAGGTTCTTCGGATCGTGGAATGGAGCCCACGCCCGCTCGGCGACGAAGGCGCGCAGCTCCGCGAGGATCTCTTCGAGTCGGTCGTCGACGGGCGCGGTGGTCACGGGGCGACGATACCACCCGCGCTCGGGGCTGCGGCAGCCGGCTCGCCCGCGTCCGGCGCGGCGCCCCCGCGCGGGATCGGCTGCAGCCACGCGTAGCCGTGCGCGCGCACCTGGTTCACGTGCAGTCCCGCGCACGAGGCGTCGTGCGCGCAGCCGCGGCAGCGGAGCGACTTCGTCGTGTAGCCCTCGAGCACGAAGCGCTTGGTGAAGCGGAAGATCTCGAGCGCGCCGTCCGCGCTCGTCGCGCGCGCATCGAAGCGCGAGGGCGCAGGCTCGACCTCGCGGCCCACCACACAGCGCGGCAGGCCCCGGACGGGCGGCCAGACCCGGAGCGCACGAAAGAAGGCCGGGGCGTCGACGTCGTGGCTCTCGGCCTCGGTGAGGCGCTCGTACGTCGGCTGACGGAGCGCGAGCCTCGGCGGGGTCGCGTCGAGCGAGAGAAGCCACGGCGCGACGATGGCGCTGAGCAACACCTCGACCTCGAAGCGCGCCTCGAGCGCGAGACACCTCCTCGCCTCGGCCTCGCGGCTCACCGTCACGCGCACGAGGCGCTTGCCGTCGAGGGTCTCGGCCTCGGCCCCGAAGACGAGCGCGCGCTCTGGCCGCTCGAGGGACCCTAGCGGGAGCGCCTCGTGTTGAAGGGCAGGAAATCG
>JBKDQC010000315.1:0-2485 GCA_046342295.1 Deltaproteobacteria bacterium
GGCATGGAGACCTCCTGAGGGCGGCTCCATCGGCGAGGCTCCTTCAGCGTTGCGCGCGCGATGCGTGATCGGTCTCCCGCCGAGCGCAGCGCGAACCGTTCGGCGCTCTATGCCGATTCAGGGCCACGCTGCGCGGGCGAGGGGCCGCAAGGCCGGCCACCTCACAGCAGCTCCATGAGCAGCTCCTTGATCCCGCGGCGCGTGTCGTCGTCAGGGGCGCTTCGGATCGCCCGCTCCCAGCTCTCCACGGCCTTGTGCTTGAAGCCTGCGCGCTGGTAGAGCACCGCGAGGTTCTTCAACGCCGGGAAGTTGCGGCTCGAGATGCGAAGCGCGGCCTCCATCTCCTGGATGGCCTCGAAGACGTTGTCCCTCCGCCCGTAGAGAAGGCCGAGGTGGTAGTGGAGGCGGAAGGAATTCGGCTCAATCGCCAGTCCCTCCTTGAGATCCGCGATCGCCGCGTCCGTGTTGCCGCGGCTGTAGGCATCCATGCCGCGCGTCAACGCCGCCTGCGCTTCGGGGCTCAGAGCCTCCTCCTGCTCCGGCCCTTCGAGGTCCTTCCGCTCGACCGCGCGTTCGACGGCCGCGACGACGTCGGAGACCTTGAACGGCTTCTCGAGGAACGTCGTGACTCCGTACGACTCCCGCAGGTCCTCGGCGAAACGCCAGCCTCGGTAGACCGCGCTCACCATGATGATCGGGATGTGGCCGTACTTCTGGCTCGACTTGACCCTCCGACACACGTCGAAGCCGTGGATCTCCGGAAGCATCGCGTCGAGGAGGATGCAGTCGAGGACGTGATCGCGGACGGCCTGCAGGGCATCGGTGCCGCGGCTCGCCTCGATGACGCGGTAACCCCGCTCCTGGAGCACGCGCCGCAGCATCCGGCGGATGTCCTCCTCGTCATCGACCACCAGCACCGTGCGGACCGCATTGGCTGCCTTGGGGTCAGCGTCGCCGCTCGGGAGGGGCCCGACCCGCGAGCCGAAGGCGGGATCGAGCGCGCCGATGTCCGGCCGCGACGACCGCGGTCCGCCCGAGTCACGGGGGCGCGCCGGAGCGCGCGACGCGAGCGCATCCCGCAAATCCGAGGGGGGTCGCGCCGAACCCTGGGGCTCACGCGGCTCGCGGGGCGTCGTCGTCGCGGGCGCCCTCGCCGACACTGGCGCCAGCTCCGGATCGTTGAGCAGGTCCGAGAAGTCGGCCTCGTCCGGGACCTGGAGCACGGTCGGCCCGCGCGCCGGTCGAGCATCGCGCGGTGCTGGCGGCGGCCCCGGTGGTGAGGCCGGCGGTGGCGGACGTGGCGGCGGAGGACGCGGCGCAGGGGGCGCGGGAGGCGCGACCTTGTTCGCGATGCCGAGCGTCGCGAGGTACTCCTGCGGTGCGTTGGGCCCGACGTAGTACGCTTCTCCTCTCGCGAGATCGCGGTACGCGTCCTCGACGACGCGGGCCAGGTGCTCCTGGATCGCGACGTACGGCGAGACCGTCTTCCCAGTCACGAACTCGATCTCGTCGATGACCCGCCGGTCATGCGGGTCGACCATCGCGAGCCACATCTCGTCGTCCTTCACGGAGAAGGGCAGGATCGAGTATTGTTTCGCGACATCGAAAGGGACGAGCTTGAGGTTGCTCAGCGGGACGACGACCTGGGAGAGGTCGATCGCGGGCACCCCGAGCTCCTCGCTGAGCGACCGGAGCAGGTCGAGGTCACCGAGCCTGCCCGAGGCGGACGGCGAGCGGCTCGCCGGGCGCCGCTTGTCGGGCTGGTCCAGGTCGTTGGACGTCACGAGCTTCTGCTGGAGAAGGATTCTCCCCAGTGGCTTCTTGTCGCTCGGATCCGACATCTGCGCAGCCTGCGAGGCTAACGGAACGTCTGGAGCGAGTAAACCGCGAATCTCGGATCAGAGACCCGAGATGATCCGCAGGCGGCCGCTTTCCCGCACGAGCTCGAGCCGGTTGTCGGCCAGGCGTCGCTCCCACCGCTCGCCCTCGGCAGTTCGTACCTTGAACGAGCCCGTGAAGGTCACGTCCACGAACACCCGCTCGGGGTACACGGTCACCCGCCGGTAGCGCATCTCGTACCGGACATCGAGGACATCGACGCTCCATCGACCGAGCCGCGACTGTAGCGTCTCGTAGTCGACGTCGTCGGCGCTCGCGGGCGTCCCGTTGTCGTCGAAGTAGCTCTGCGACACCAGACGCAGGATCGAGGCCGGGTTGTGGCTCTCGACCGCGTGTCGGTACTCCTCGACGAACTCGACGGCCTCGCGGTTCTCCGCAGTGTCCGGGACGTCGGTGTTCGGGATGAGCTGCGCGCCGCACCCGAGGAGGGGCGCGAGCGTGAGGGAGAGGATGAGGCGGCGTAGCATCGTCGAGCCCGGACCTGACGTTGGAGAGGCGCGAGAGTATTCCCGCGCCTCCGAGCGCGCCAGGCGGCCCAGCGCGGACGCCCAGCGCGGCGGCCCAGCGCGGCGGCCCAGCGCGGCGG
>JBKDQC010000316.1:0-40213 GCA_046342295.1 Deltaproteobacteria bacterium
GCTCGGCGCGAGCGCGACCTGGCCTCGCTCCTCTCCGACACCGCGCTCTCGCTGCGCGTCCGCCGCACCGAGCTCGCGACTTGGTCCTCGCTCGCAGGCTTGCCCGAGGGCGAGACGCTCGCGTCACCCTTCGGCGCCCGCATGGTCGCGCTCGGGCTCGCGGCCGGCGCGACCACGGTGCGCCACGAGCTGCGGCCGCTGCTCGCGTGGCACCGCCGCATCCGGCCGCGCGGCGCGGTGCTGGACCCGCAGCACGGACGCTGGCTCCGCGGTGCGCTGCGCACCGGAAAATACGAGGAATTCTGCGCAGAGGAGCCCTTCGCAAGCTACCACCCGGGCCACTCCTCGAAGTGGGCACCGCACGAGATGCTGCACCGCGCGGTGGGCTTCTTCGCGCCGCGGGGCGCGAGCGGCTTCTCGCGCTACCTCGGCGCGCGCCTCAACGAGCTCCTGCCCGTCGCGACCTGGTACGGCCTCGAGCACGCGCTCCGTCTCGACCGGGAGGGCCCCTTCGATCGTGCGCTGGAGGCCGACGCGCTCGAGGCGCCCCTGAGCCACGCGCGCTGGCTCGACGAGCCCGAGCGCTCCGTGCGCGCGAGGGCGCGCCGCGCGGTTCCGCTCTTGCGCTGGACGCTCGAGCGCACGGCGCGTGAGCTCGCGGCGATCGACGAAGAGATCGCGAGCGGCCGGGTCGTCCCCTCGCGCGACGGGCCACACGAGGCGTTCCCTGGTGTGCGCCTCGACGCCTCGGCCGACGCGCTCGCGTACGTGCATGCGCACACACGACGGCTCGAGAGCCCGGCGGTCGGCCGCGCGCTCGAGACGCTCGCCTCCCAGCGCGTCCCGACGCTCCCGGCGATGCGAGCGCGCATCGACGAGGTGCTCGACCAGTTGCGCTTCGCGCGCCTGGCGATCGAGCCCGCGGCGGTCCGCGCGCGCGTCCGCGCCCACGCGCTGCTCGATCTGCTGCTCCGGGCCGCGCTCGTCGCGCCCGAGCACGACGATCCGCGGCTCGTGTCGCGTGCCCGAGACCTCGCCCGGCGCGGCGCCTCGGCCGGAGCGATCGAGCGGTTCCGGGGGGAGCTGGCCGCACACCTCACGGCGGTCGTCGGGCCGCGGCGCGCGCGCGACGCCGTCTGCCTCGGGCTCGCGACGGAGGACGTGCCCGGGGGGATGGACACGCGGGCCCTGCACCGAGGCCTGACCGAGGTCGTCCCCCGGACCGCGCGCTCGCTCGGGCGACGGGGCCGCGAGGCGATCGTGGCACGCCTCGGCGAGGCACCCGCGCGAGGCCACCTCGCGCAGCGCGTGCGCGACGGGCTCGCGGACCTCGGTCGCGGGCTCGACGCCGCGGGCGAGCTCGCGCGCCTCGAAGAGCACCTCGACGCCCCACGCGTTCCCGAGCCGCGCGAACCGTGGCGCATCCCCGCGCGAGGCGCGCCCGGCGACTCCCGCGTGTCTCTTCGCAAGGGCCTCCGGATCGAGCGTTTCGAGCACGACGTGCTCGCGCTCCACCGCGGCGGGTCGGTGGTGCCGCGGTTCGTGTACGTCGCGATCGGACACGTGGACACGAGCCCGATGCTCTGCGAGCTGTCCGAGCCGCTCGCGACCGCGCTCGAGCACCACACGGGTGGTCGCCTCGATCAGCTCGCGCAGGTGATCGGCCGCGACGCGCTCGACGCGCTCGAAGAGATCGGCGTGCTCGTGGTCGTGCCAGCCCCGCAATGACGGCGCCATCGGACCGCAGGGGAAGCTTCACGCGCAGAAGACGTACCCTCGCCGCATGCACACGTACGAGCACCTCGGCTGGCGGACGCCCTTCGTGATCTTGACCGTCTCCGTCCACACCGCGCTCGCGCTCGGGACAGGCGCGCTGGCGCTGCTGCTCGACCCGAACGACCTCCTCGCCGCGCTCCTCTTGCCTGGCCTTGCCGCGACGATCGGCGCCTTCGTCCTCTCCGCGGTCGCGGTCTGCCTCTGGACCCACCGGGCCTGCGCCAACGGGCACGCCCTCGGTGTCGCGGGGGATTGGGTCTCACCGACGATGAGCCCGGCAGCGGCCGTAGGATCCTATTTCATCCCATTCGCCAACCTCGTGCGCCCTTACCACGCCATGCGGGAGATCGACTCCGCCACGCTCGGCGAGCCGAGCACGGATCCGACCCTCGGCGTGTGGTGGGGGACCTGGATCGTCGGGAACATCCTCGCGAACATCAGCTTCCGGATGGGTCAGCCCGGGCTCGGCTTCGTGGCGGATCTCGTGCACCTCGTGACCGCCGTCACCCTCGTGCTCACCGTGCGCCGCATGGAGGCCGCGCAGCGTCGGCGCGACGAGGCGCTGCGCCTGGCCAAAGCGCCATCGACTGCCACGTTCCGCGACGCGCCCGAGCGCAAGCTGGCGGGGTCATCGGCGGCGGGCTGACCGCGGGCCGGCCGAAAAAGACCACGAGAATCGGCCCGGCTGGTTCATGCTTCGCGGCCATGACCGAGCCGAACGATCCGGGCGTTTCGCTCACGCGCCGTGAGGCCCTGCTCGCGGGCGTCGCCGCCTCCGCCGCGGTGCTCGCGGCTGTCGAAGAAGCCGAGGGACAACCGAGCCCGCGGACACGACGACCGGAAGCGCGCACGCGCTCGCCCGTCGTGTATCTGCCGCACGGCGGAGGCCCCTGGCCTTTCGTCGACGTGGGTCTCGGAGATCCGCAGGAGCTCGCCGCGCTCGCGGACTATCTCCGCTCGATCTCGGCGCTCACGCCGCGCCGGCCCCGCGCGCTGCTCGTCGTCTCGGCACACTGGGAGGAGCCGGTGCCGACCGTCATGACCAGCGCGACGCCGCCGATGCTCTACGACTACTACGGCTTTCCGCCGGAGTCGTACGCGATCACGTGGCCCGCGCCCGGAGATCCGGCGCTCGCACGGCGCGTGCGCGCGCTCCTCTCGCGGGCCGGGATCGAGAGCGCCGAGGACGCGCGGCGCGGCTTCGACCACGGGACCTTCGTGCCCCTCAAGCTCGCGTTTCCGGAGGCCGACGTGCCCACGGTGCAGCTGTCGCTGGTGCGTGGCCTCGAGCCCCGCGCTCACCTCGCGATCGGGCGCGCGCTCGCGCCCCTCCGGGACGATGGCGTGCTGATCGTCGGCAGCGGCATGAGCTACCACAACCTGCGCGCGTTCGGGCCACACGCCGCGCCCGCCTCCGAGGCGTTCGACGCATGGCTGCGAGAGGCGTGCTCCGCCCCGCGCGAGGAGCGGGAGGCGCGTCTCGCAGCGTGGGCGAACGCCCCGGCGGCCCGCGCCGCGCACCCGCGCGAAGAGCATCTGATCCCGCTCCTGGTGATCGCAGGCGCCGCGGGAGACGACCACGCCGACGTCGCGTTCGACGGGACCCTCGTGGGCCTCCGGCTCTCCGCGATCCACTTCGGATGACGCGCCCGTCCAACGCGCGGGGCTCTCTACGCGGGCCCTGGGACGTGGCACGATGGAAGCGGTGAGCCTCGAGGACAAGCCCGCGATCCTGCGCGTACCGCCCGACGCCGACGTCGTGCGCGAGCTCGAGATCCTCGCGCGCGCGCGCCACCCGTTCATCCACGTCGACTCTCACGAAGAGGAGCGCGTCGGGGTCTTGCTCGATCACCTCGCCGAGCGGCTCGGCGCGCAGCGCTTCGACTGGACCGCGCACCGGGGCCTCCTCGACTGTCGCGGCGGCGATCCGGTCAAGGACTCGACCGATCCCGCGGTCGCGCTCCGCTGGGTCGGCAAGGCTGCGTCGCAGTACGTCTTTCACTTCCGCGGCTTCGGCCATCACCTCGCGGACAAGCCCGTCCTCGCGCAGCTCCGCGAGCTGCACCACGACCTCGTGCGTTCCCGCAGCGTGATCGTCTTCACGGACGAGGCGGAGATCCCCAAGCCCATCGCGGGCCTCGTGACCCACTTCACCCTCGCGCCACTGACGCAGGCCGAGTACCACCGCCTCGTCTCCGCGATCATCCGCGACCTCCGGCAGCGCGGAAACGTCGACGTGGTGCTGAGCCCAGGCGACGTGCACGACCTCCTCGAGGACCTCAAGGGCCTCACGCTCTTCGAGGTGCAGAAGGTCGTGACGGAGGCGGTGATCGAGGATCGCCGCCTCGACGCGAAGGATCTCCCGCGCATCCGCGAGGCCAAGATGCGGATCGTTCAGCGCTCGGGCGTGCTCGAGTACACGCCGAGCGCGCACACGCTCACCGACGTCGCAGGCCTGGGCAGGCTCAAAGCGTGGATCCAGAAGCGGGGCGCGGCCCTGCGCGAGCCGGCGTCCGCCAAGAAGTTCGGCGTCGAGCCGCCGCGGGGCCTCCTGCTCCTCGGCGTGCAGGGCTGCGGCAAGAGCCTCAGCGCCAAAGCGGTCGCGAGCGAGCTGGGCATGCCGCTCCTGCGGCTCGATCCCTCGAGCCTCTACAACAAGTACTTCGGCGAGAGCGAGAAGAACCTGCGGCGCGCGATCAAGCTCGCGGAGGCCATGGCCCCCGTGGTCCTCTGGATCGACGAGCTGGAGAAGGCTTTCGCGTCGGTCAGCGACGGCGGCAACGACGGCGGCGTCTCGCATCGCCTCTTCGGAACCTTCCTCACCTGGCTCTCGGACAAGAAGGAGACTGTCTTCGTCGTGGCGACGGCCAACGACGTCTCGCGGCTGCCGCCCGAGCTCGTGCGCAAGGGGCGCTTCGACGAGATCTTCTTCGTCGACCTCCCCGGCCCCGAGGCACGGCGCGCCGTGCTCGCGCTGCACATCGCGCGGCGCGGACACGACCCGGGCGCGCTCGACCTCGACCCGCTCGTCGCCGCGAGCGACGGCTTCAGCGGCGCCGAGCTCGAGCAGGCCGTCGTCGCCGCGCTCTACACCGCCTTCCACGCGAAGCGGCCCCTCGATGCCCCGACGATCCTCGCGGAGATGGAGGCCACCGTCCCGCTGTCGCGCACGATGGCCGAGAAGATCGCGGGCCTGCGCGCGTGGGCCAAGGACCGCGCGGTCCCCGCCGACGGTTGAGCGGCCGCAGCCGATCGACTTGTCTTCACGCGGGCCCTAACTTCGGGGCCATGGTCCACCGATGCTCGTTTCTTTCCGTCGCGGTCGCGCTCGCATGCTGGCTCGGCACGGGCGCAGCGGCCGAGGCGCAGTCACGCCGCTCAGGCCCGCTCTTCGTGAGCGCCGGCGTGGGGCCCTTCGTGCTCTTCGACGTCGACACCAGCTTCCGCCTCGAGGGACAGCTGGGCTGGCACCCCGGCGGTCACGACGAGGGTCTGTTCCTCGCGGCCGACTTCGCCTTCTCGATCGAGCGGAACTACGCCGAGGTGCACGCCGGCCTCCGCGTCGGGGCCGACCTCGAGGTCTTCACGAACGATGACGTGACGATCCTGCTCACACCGCAAGGCCTGGCCGGCCTGGGTTGGATGGATCTGGGCCGAGGCGCCGGGAGCTATGGCTTCCTCCTGTTGCAGCCCAGCTTCCAGGTGAACGCGGCGCTGCTCGAGCGCGTGCTGTGGGTCTGGGCGAGGCCCGTGGGCTTCGACCTCCTCGTCTTCCCGGATACCTTCCGCCGAGGCGACGGGGTGCGCGGCACCGATCTGTACTGGGGCTACCAGTTCATGGCGGGCGCGCGCTTCAACTTCGGCTGACGGGGCGGTACGGTCCGCCCATGAGCGAGCGAAAGAGCATCGTCGCGATCGAGCGGTGGGTCGACCTCCTGGCGGCGGGCGGCGTCCTCGAGGCCAAGGGCACCGCGGTCTCGGGGCGCGCCCCCATCGCAGACGCGCAGATCGAGGCGCTCGAGTCGTGGCTCGCGAGCCAACCACGCGAGGTGCGCGTACGAGAGCGGCGCGCCGCGATCGAGGTGTGCATCTGGATGGCCAACGCCGACCGCAAGCTCGACGCGGACGAGGCCGCCCTCCTCAAGACGCTGATCGACAAGAGCGGCCTCGACGACGAGACGAAGGACACCTTGGTGTCGGAAGTACACGATCCACCGTCCCTCGCGGACCTCGAGCAGCGCCTGACGCATCCGGTCCTGCGCGAGCTCCTGCTCTTCCTCGCGTGGGAGCTCGCGAACGCGGATGGTGAGATCGCCCGCGCGGAGGCGGCGTTCTTCACGGGCCTGGCCAAGCGCCTCGGGGTGAGCGAAGCGCGCGCGGCGGAGATCCAGGCCGCGGTCTGATCTGAGAGCACGTGGCACTCGGATGGAACGTCGCGGGTGCCACGGGCTCGAATCGGCGGGAGGGAGGCTCTCGCCGATTCACTCGGCGAGAGGGAGGCGCTTTCATCTCGATGGCTCGGCGTCGGGGCGTCGATGGTACGTTCGCGCGCGGAGGCGAAACCGATGGATGCACGAGCCGAGCTGAAGGCGCTGGCGGCGATGGTCGAGGACCACGAGCGCGCGTACCGAGCGGGCAAGCCCGAGATCAGCGACGGCGCGTTCGACGAGCTCTTCGACCGCTATGTCGCGCTCGCCGACGAGCTCGGCGTCCCGGAGGCCGAGCGCCTCGATCACAAGCCCGGCGCCGATCACACCGAGGGCTTCGTCCAGGTCGAGCACCGCGTGCCGATGCTCTCTCTCGAGAAGCTCACGCCCAACCGTCGGGACAGCAAGGGCCAGGCGATGCCGCTCGGCGAGCAGCTCGCGCAGTGGTGGCAACGTCGCCGCGCGGACCTGGAGCTCTCCGCGAGCGCAGCGCTGCCCGTGTACATCGAGCCGAAGATCGACGGCATCAGCGTCAGCCTGCTCTACCAGGGTGGCGCGCTCGTCCGCGCGGTCACGCGGGGCGACGGCAAGCGCGGCGACGACATCACCAAGCAGGTGCAGGCCGCGCGCGCGGTCCCCGAGCGCCTCGGCAAGGCCGGCAGCTTCGAGGTGCGCGGCGAGCTCTACTGGCCGCGCGTCGCCTTCGACAAGCACAACCTCCTCCTTCGGCGCAACGGCGAGGAGGAGATCGCCAATCCACGCAACGGCACCGCCGGCTTGATGAAGCGCAAAGACCCCGTGGGCCTCGAGCTCGCGGGCATTCGCTCGTTCCTCTACCAGATCCCCTGGTTCGAAGGGGTGAGCCTGCCAGGCCGACAGAGCGCGGTGCTCGCGTGGCTCGCCGAGCATGGCGCGAGCGTCTACCTCGATCAGACGCACGTCTGCGACAGCCCCCAGGCCGCGCTCACGTACTGCGAAGGCTACGGGGCCCAGCGCGGCAAGCTGCCCTACGACATCGACGGCATGGTGCTCAAGATCGACGAGCTCAAGCACTACGAGAAGCTCGTCGGGACGGGGCACCACCCGCACTGGGGGATCGCTTACAAGTTCCCCCCGGAGCGCAAGGTCACGCGCGTCGTGAGCATCGAGGTATCCGTCGGCAAGAGCGGCAAGCTGACCCCCGTGGCGAACCTCGAGCCGGTGCAGCTCGCCGGTACGACCGTCGTGCGCGCGAGCCTCCACAACTTCGTCGAGCTCGAGCGCAAGGACGTGCGCCTCGGAGATCAGGTCGAGGTCGAGAAGGCCGGCGACATCATCCCGCAGGTGATCAAGGTCGTCTCCCACGAGCTCGGGAGCGTGCCCTTCGCGCGGCCCACGGGCTGTCCGGCCTGCGGTACCGGGGTGGTCACGGAGGAGATCTTCGTCTTCTGCCCCAACCCCGCATGCATCGCGCAGCGCCGGGAGCGCTTGATTCATTTCGCCTCGCGCCGGGCCATGGAGATCGACGGCATGGGAGAGTCGCTCGTCGGTCAGGTCGTGGACAGGCTCGGCATCGAGAGCCCGCACCAGCTCTTCTCGTTGACGTCCGCGCAGCTCGCGGGTCTCGAGCGCATGGGCCAGAAGAGCGCCGACAACGTCGTCCGCGCGCTCGAGCAGGCCAAGGAGCGGGGCCTCGCACGCGTGCTCTACGCGCTCGCGATCCACCACGTCGGCGAGACGATGAGCCACGACCTCGCCTCCTATTTCGGCAGCGCCGACAAGCTGCTCACCTTCGCGGAGCGCTACGTCTCCGGCGAGCCCGCGGCGATCGCGGCGGTCGCGCCCGAGAGCGGCAGCGGCGCGATCGAAGGGCTCGCGCGAAAGACCGCCGACAGCATCTTCGGCGAGCTCGCCTCTCCGTCGATCCGCAAGGTCCTCGAGGGCCTCGCGGCCGCGGGAGTCTCGCTCGAGGCCAAGACCGCGGCGCGCGTCGAGGTCGAGGGCGTCGCGGGCAAGACCTTCGTGCTCACGGGCACCCTGCCCACGCTCAAGCGCGACGAGGCCGGTGAGCTCATCAAGGCCGCCGGCGGCAAGATCTCCGGCAGCGTCTCGAAGAAGACAGACTTCGTCGTGGCCGGTGAGGAAGCGGGGAGCAAGCTCGACAAGGCCAAGGAGCTGGGTGTCCCGGTGATCGACGAGGCCACGCTCTCGAAGATGCTCGGCCGATGACGGCGCGCGCCGCGCGGAGGCCCTGGTGAAGCGCTTCGTGAACTGGGCCCGCACCGTGCGTTCGGGCGAGGTCGCGTGGGAGTCTCCGCGCAGCGAGGCCGAGGTCGCCGACGTCCTCGCGCGCGCGCGGCGGCAGCGCAAGCGCGTCCGGCCCATCGGCTCGGGTCACTCCTGGTCGCCGATCGCGGCGCCGGAGGCGATCGCGCTCGACCTGCGCAACCTCGGGCAGCCTCTCGAGATCGACGCGGCTGCGCGGACGGTCCGCGCGCAGGCGGGCCTCCGGCTCGAGGCCCTGAACCAGGCGCTCGACCGCGTCGGCCTCGCGTTGCCGATCCTCGGTTCGATCAGCGCGCAGACGGTCGCGGGCGCGACCTCGACGGGCACGCACGGCTCGAGCCTGACCCACGGCAACCTCGCGAGCCTCCTCGAGGAGCTCGTGCTCGTGACGCCCGCGGGCGATCGCCGCGTGCTCCGCCGCGGCGAGGCGCACTTCGACGCCGCGTGCGTGGGCCTCGGCGCGCTCGGGGTCGTCACCGAGGTGGTCCTCCGGGTGACCACGGCCTTCGCGCTCGTCGGCGAGGTCGAGACGCGACCGGTGCGCGAGATCGCGCAAGAGCTCGGCGCCATCGCGCGGAGCTGCGAGTACGTGAAGGTGTGGTGGCTCCCAGGCGCCGTGGGCGCGCAGATCTTTCGCTACCACCGCACGCCCCTGCCGGCTGCCGACGTGCGCCTCGAGCGATGGTTGGACACGCAGGTGACCAACCGCCTCGTGTTCCCGGCGGCCCTCGCGCTCGGCGCGCGCGTCCCCTCGCTCACCCGCGCGATCAACCGCGCGGTCGCGGCGAGCTACCTCGAGCGACCCGCGGTCCCGATGCGGAGCGATCTCGCGTTCAACGTCGCGATGCCGCCGATCCACCGAGAGGCCGAGTACGCGTTCGCGATGGACGAGGCCCCCGAGGCCCTCGCCCGCCTCGTGCGTCTCGTGGAGGACGCGCAGCTCGCGGTGAACTTCCCCGTCGAGGTGCGCTTCGTGCGCGAAGACGGGGCCTGGATGAGCCCAGCGTCGGGCCGGCCGACGTGCCAGATCGGCGGCTACATGGGCGAGTCCGCGGACCTGCCCCGCTTCTTCGGGGCCTTTCACGCGCTCGCGCGCGAGCTCGGCGCCCGACCGCACTGGGGCAAAGAGACCGACGCGGACGCTGATCACATCCGCCGTGTGTACCCGCGGCGCGACGACTTCGTCGCCCTCGCGCACCGCTGGGACCCCGACGGCACGCTGCGGAATGCGTTCCTCGACCGCGTGTTGGGGCCGAGATGAGCGAGGTGAGCGCAGGCCCCGGTTCTCGCATGCGCGCGGTGCTGTCCGTGCCGCGCCGAGGCGTGGTGGGCTACCTGCGGGGCCTCGGCTTCGCGTTTCGCGGCGCCCGCCGCGTCTACTTCGAGGAGCCCGCGCTCGCGAGGTACTGGGTCGTCCCGGTCCTCGTGACCTCGGCGTCGCTCCTCGGCTCGATGGTGCTCGTGTATCTCTACGGAGGTGCGCTCGCGCAGGCGATCTGGTCGGCACCGACGGGCGATGACTGGCTCGCCCTCCTCGCGCGCGGCGCGCACGGGCTGCTCACGGGCCTCGTCTACATCGTGCTCGCGGTCGGCGCGCTCGTGACCACCACGCTCGTCGGCTCGGTGGTCGCGGCTCCGTTCAACGCGCGACTCGGTGAGGTCCTCGACGAGCGGGTCACGGGTCATCCCGCACCCGCCTTCGCGCTCGCCCGCGTGCTCTCGGACCTCCTCCGTACAGTCGTGCTCGAGGCGATCTTCTTCGTCGTGAACACCTTGCTCTTCCTCGCCTCGCTCGCCTTCGCGCCCGCCGCGCCCGTCCTCGGCTTCCTCGGTCTGGTCTTCACGGCCTTCTATTTCGCGGTCGCCTATCTCGAGATTCCCCTCGTGGCGCGCGATGCGACGCCCGGCGAGCGGGCACGCTTCTGGTCCACGCACGCGATGGCCCTGCTCGGCTATGGCACGGGCGTGGCTGTCTTCCTCTTCCTCCCGATCGTGAACGTCCTCTTCATGCCCGCCGCCGTCGCGGGCGCCGTCCTCCTCTTCGCGGAGCTCGGCGGCGAGACGAGGTCCCGAGCAGACACGGACGCATGAGCGCGGCGACTCGGTCCCATGTAGCCTCCGCAGCGGAGAGACCATGAACCAAGAGAAGAACGTCGAGATTCAGCAGTTCCCCCCAGGCGTCTACGACATCCTGACCTCGTCGAGCCAGCGCATCGCGCGCATTCTCTCGCTCTCGGGCGCGGTTCCGAGCGCGCCGCCGATCCAGTGGCAGTCCAACCGCGAGCACTGGTTCACGCCTGCATCGATCACCGACCTCCGACCGCTCCTCCAGTCGGCGACGATCCGGGTCACGTACGTGGCGAATCTGGGGAACCTCCAGGCAGTGGCCACCGAGCTCGCGAATGCGTCGCTGTACCGATTCCAGCTCCGCGCCAAGGGTGTTCTCGCGCCCTCGGACTGGGTCGCCGGCACGCCGCCCTGGGTCGCCCCGGCGTTCTACTTCCAGCAATCGCCGCTACCGCCCGCGCCCTCGGTGCCGATGCGCCCTCTGCTCCAGGTCTCCTCCACGGACGCCAAGAAGCTGCTCGCGACGAACTGGCTCTCACCCACCCAGAGTCTCACGGGCTACTTCCAGAACGTGCCGGTCGGCGCCTCCGTGACGCTCGCGAGCCAGGCCACGAGCCAGATCCCGACCACCGGCTTCTACTACCGCGCGGTCTGACCGCAGCCCGCGGGCTCACGACACGCTTCGCACGAGCCGAAGACCGACGGCGGCGAAGCGGTGGCTCGCAGGCCCTGCGAAGCGGGTCGCGGAGCGCGCGAGCGACGCGACCGAGCTCCAGGACCCGCCGCGCACGGCACGGAGCGAGGGGTCGTCAAGCGTGCACTCGATACGGCGAAGGACACCGCCCTCGACCGGAGGGCCCTCGGGCGTCCACGGTCCGGCGCACCACGTTCGTGCGTTGCCCGCCATGTCGCGCACTCCGTAGGGGCTCTCGTCGACAGGGTAGGTCCCGACGGGTGCGCGGCCGGGGACGTCGGCGGTCGAGCCGACGATGCGAGCCCACGTCGGCTCGCCCTGGTCCCCCCAGGGATAGAACCGCCCGTCCACACCGCGGGCGGCCTTCTCCCACTCGAGCTCGTCGGGCAGGCGCCAAGGGAGCGCCGTCCTCGACGCCAGCCAATCGGCGTAGGCCCGCGCGGCATGCCAGTCGATCGACGTGACGGGCCAGCGGAGGTCGATCGACGACGCCTCGGTCTCGCCCTCTCGCCCGAAGCGCCAGCGCCCGTCCGCGTGCTCGACGGCGAGCGGAGTGTCGAGAGCGTGGGCCGTGGACGATGGCGCGCGCGGCGCGTGCCGAGCGGCCTCGGAGGGTGAGAGCGCGTCGAGAAAAGCGAGGTAGTCGCCACAAGTCACCGCGACGCGCTGGATCACGAAGCCCTCGATCCACACCCGCGCCGAGGGCACCGGCTCGACCGCGAGCATATCGTCGCCGACGAGCGCGAGCCCGGGAGGCACGTAGATCTCGTCGGGACCGAGCACGCCGATCCCCTCGGGGCCCACGCAACGAAGGGCACGGGGCGCAGCATCTCCGGGTCGCGTCAGCGACCACGTGCGGTCTCGCTCGATCCGGACCGGGAGGTGCGTGACGAAGCCAGCGTGCTCGAGCGTGATGAGCCAGCTGCCGGCCTCGAGCTCGACGTCGATCGGCGCCCGCCCGAGGTCGCGCCGGGCCTCGGCGACGTAACGTCTCTCGCGCACCACGAAGCGCGACGCGCGCACGGAAGCACCGGCGGGCTCGCTGTCGAGGACGAGTCGCCCGAGGCCGCGGAGAAAACGCGCGTGGGCCCCGCGGTCGTGCCGCCTCAGGCATACCTCGGCGCGCGCGGCGTCGTGAGGCGCGCGTCGGGCCTCGGCATCGAGCACGCGCTCTCGATAGAGCGACGCGAGGGCCGCGTGCGCGCCCTCGTGGTCGGGATCGAGCTCGAGGGCCGCACGCAGGGCCTCGACCCGCTCAGCCTCGAGGACATCGAGCTGGCGGTCGAGGTCGGCGGCTTCGTCTTCGAGCGCCCACGCGACCCGCTTGCGCTCGACGGGCTCGTGATCGCGCACGTCCGCGAGGACGCGTCGCGCCTCCTGTCGGCGCCTGTCGCGGTCCTGGCGCAGCGCCATGGCCCGATCGATCGTCGCTGCCGCCTGCACCACGAGCGCGCTGGCGCGCTCTCGGCGCAACGAGCCGTCGAGCCAGCTGCGAAGGAGCCTGGCGAAGGCCATCCCATCGGGGGGTCGCTCCTTGGGATCGACCCGCGTGGCCGCGCCCACGACCGCGCACAGCTCCTCGGGCACGTCCCGGGACGCGACGAGCGCAGGCATGGTCCCCATCGCAGCCATCGCCCAGGCCTGCACGGCGTCACCGGGGCGGGCGCGCTCGCCCGTGAGGATCTGGTAGAGAATCAAGCCGAGGCAGAAGACATCCGAGGCGGCGCCGAGCGCCTCGCCGAGACCTCTGGCCTGCTCGGGCGACATGTACGCGGCCGTGCCGAGGATGTCGCCCGTGCCCGTGAGCGCTGCGTCCTCGGCGACGAGCGCGTGGGGCTGGTGCGGCGGCTCGGCGTGCGTGCGCGCGATCCCCCAGTCGAGCACGAGGATCTCGCCGAATTCGCCCACCATGATGTTGCTGGGCTTGAGGTCGCGGTGGAGCACGCCGCGCCCGTGCGCGTAGCCCACGGTCTCGGCCACACGGACGAGGATCTCGACGAGGCGCCGCGTGGCGGACGCTTCATCCTCGCGCGGCTCGTGCATCACCTCGAGGAGGGTGCGGCCACGGACCTCCTTCATCGTGAACCACGGGCGGCCGTCCTCGAGGACACCGCGGTCGTGGATCGGCACGATGCCCGGGTGCTCCAGCGAGGCCGTGACGCGCGCCTCGTTGAGGAAGCGCGCGCGGATCCGGTCTGCGGCGACGTGCTCTCTCGCCAGGATCTTCACCGCCACGACGCGCTCGAGGACCCGGTCGCGGGCCCGGCGCACCTCACCCCAGCCGCCCCGCGCGATCGCGCCGAGGTCCTCGTAACGCTCCGGCATGCCCAGCGTGGCGATCGGCGTCCGTGGCGGGTCCGACGGCAGCGGGGGCCGGGACGACACGCCGAGCTTGGCGGGCCTCGTGAGAGGCCCTGGCGTAGACGCAGGATCGTCATGCCGCTTGGAGTCTCTGGACACGTCGGGGCGGGATCATGCCGAGGACGGCCTCCGACCGCAGCCCCAAAACGTGACCACGAGCGCGGGCTGGGATGGCCCGCACGAAGACGCGGCTCTGCTCGGGTCAGACCTCGAGGCCCCGCGCGACGCGGAGCGCGAACGTGTAGATCGACAGTTGCGGGGGCGTGCCGATGGACGTGGGGAAGAGCGACCCGTCGGTCACCCATACGTTGTCCATGTGGTGGTGCTTGCCGGACTCGTCGACCACGCTGGTGCGCGGGTCGGCGCCCATTCGCAGCGTGCCCATGGGGTGCACCGCCGTGAGAGGCACGTCGTGCGGGTGGAATCGATCGGCGGTGATCTCCGCGAGCGCGGCCTCGCTCGAGACGGTGATGGGAGGCACCCCGGGGACCATCACGTCGCGCGCACCCGCCGCGAGGAGGAGCCGGCAGGCCTCGCGCGCGCCGAGCGCGAGCTGCGCGCGGTCAGCCTCGTTCGGCACGTACGCGAGGCGCGTGCGATCGCCATCGAGGTAGACGCGACCTTCGGTCTCGTCGTGCACCATCGCCGCGAGCACACCGAGGTGCGGATACGCCCGCATCGCCGAGAGCAGGCGCGGGCCGAAGCCCGGAGTCACGGTCGCGGTGCCGACGGGATGCGCGAAGCTCGGGAGGATCCACACGCGCCGCTCGGAGCCGGGGCGGAGGTCGAGGAATTCCGTGCACTCGAAGCTCTGTGGGATGCCGCGCCAGGCCTCGATGCGCTCGGAGAAGCGCCCCGCGACGGCGACTCCGGGGTGGATGTGCAGGTGGCGGCCGATCTGCTGGTGTGGGTCGGGCAAGCCGCTCCGGAGCGCGAGGGCGGCCGAGCCGATCGCGCTGCCTGCGAGACACACCGCACGGCAGCGCACCTCGAATTCGCCGCGTTCGACACCCTGCGCGTCGAGGAGGTGGCCCCTCACCGCGCGCGCACGACGGTCGTCGTAGACGACGCGGTCGGCCCGCGCATCGCTGAGCACGACCGCCC
The DNA here is from genome assembly GCA_046342295.1 of Deltaproteobacteria bacterium. Classification (GTDB taxonomy): domain Bacteria; phylum Myxococcota_A; class Polyangia; order Polyangiales; family Sandaracinaceae; genus JAFLCL01. The sequence continues at coordinate 14,695 of JBKDQC010000316.1, forward strand.
CTCGGCGCATCGCGGCCGGCAGGAGGATGCGGAGCGCGTTCCTCTTGCCGTCGTAGGCGCAGCCGAGCTCGCAGAAACCGCTCCCGATGCAGCGGTCGTCGCGGTTGTGCGAGAGCATCCCGCCTGCGTGGCCGAGCGCCGCGACGCCGCGCTCGAGCACGGCGTTGTGGGCGGAGAGCTGCTCTCGCCGAATCGGCACGACGCCGAGGAGCGACTCGACCTCTCCAAACAGGGTGTCGAGACTGGCACTCTCGAGCGAGAGACCGTGGGCCTCGCGCCAGTGGGCGAGAATCTCCGGCGCCGTGCGCTTGCAGAGGTTCGTGTTGTGGACGGTCGAGCCACCGACGCCGCGGCCCGAGAGCACGAGGATCGAGAGGTCGTCGGTCCTCTGACCCCCGAGCTCGCGAAAGAGCGAAGGCAGCATGTGCTCTTCGCGCTGGTCGAACTGGCGCGGTCGGTGGTGGGCGCCCTCCTCGAGCACGAGGACCGAGAGCCCGCGACCGGCGAGCTCGTGGGCCGCCATCGAGCCGCCCGCGCCACTCCCCACGACGACGACGTCGCAGTCGAGCGTGAGCGGGGAGGGCTCGTCGCGGCCGCGCCTCGTCGTCATGGCGTCCGTTCCCCGGAGCGGGCGGTTCTCGACAAGCGGGCCGCCTCGACCCAACCCTCGCGCGGCCGCGCGACGAGCGGCCCGTCGTAGCCGAGGGGGCCCCACGTCAGCGGATGGGAGAAGAAGCCCATCGCGCAGAGGGCCTTGAGCGCATGGAAGGCGCCTCGCAGGAGACCGATCGGGCTCGTCTCCATCGCCTCGAGCACGCGGTCCTGCTCCGCGCCCGACAGGCGCGTGAAGCGCGACGCGAAGCCCGCGCCCCAGGGCATGACGTGCTCGACGACGTGGAGCAGACGCCGGAGGTCGGCGCGGTTGGCGGCGTCCAGACGCGCGACGAAGACGTCGATCGACGCCGCCACGCCGAGCTCCTCCGGGCTCGGATAGGCTCCTTCGCCGTCGCCGGGCTCGTCCGCGCGCAGCATCCGCGAGGCGATGGCCTCGACGATCCGGTACTCCTTCGCGCTCAACGCATAGAGCCCATCGGCGACCGATCGCGGCACCTCGTAGCCCGAGCTCTGGTAGGCCAACACACCTCCGGCCGAGAGCAGAAGCGCTCCGCCCAGACCAAGCCGCACGAAGCGCCGACGGCCCGTCGTGGCCCCCAGCGCGGGCGCGGTGCGGTCGTCGGTGCGGGCGTCGCGCGGCACGGCGTAGACGTACGCGAAACCCGCCGCCCTCGTCCACGGGCTACGCATCGGAACCTTCGTCGGGCATCATGGTCTCAGGTTCGTGACGCGCCCTGCCCACAACCCGGACGGCACCGCGCGGTGGCGCCCGCGCCGACTGGCGCTCGTGCCCAGCATCTCGGCGGCGCGCGTCGCGCTGGCCTGCGTCCTCGCGTGCGGGGCGCTCGCGGCAGGCTGCGGAGTCGCCTCGAGGTCCGGGATGAGCGTCCCTGCGCCGCGCGCGTCGCTCCAATCCGCCGGCGCCTCCTCCGCGCCGACGCGGGCGTCCTCCGCGGGAGAGGCTCGGGCCGAGCCCGGAGCGTCCGCGCCCTCGCTGCGCGCGGCGGAGGAGACCCCGCGCGCTTGGCTCTACCGCGTCTCGCGGGAGGGCACGCCGGACTCGCACCTGCTCGGCACGATGCACGTCGGGGTGAGCTTCGATCGCGCGCTGCCTCGCCCGCTCGACCGCGCGCTGCTCGAGGCGCGCGTCGTGGTGATGGAGCTCGATCTCCTCGCGGCGCAGCGATACCTGGCGGAGCCTTCGCCCGTGCGTCACCGGGCGCGCCGGGTCGACGAGGTCTTGCCCCGGCAGACGTGGACGCGCCTCACGACCGAGCTCGCGTTCGTGGCCTCGCCCGAGCAGATCGCGCGGGTGCCACCTGGCATGCTCGCGATCTATCTGCGTCAGGTGAGGATGGCCGAGGTCGAGGCCGACGCCGACGGCTTCTGGCGCGCGCCGGGGACCGCGAGCACGACCCACCTCGATCGATGGATCTACGACTGGGCGATGCAGTGGTGCGTGCCGTTCGTCGCGCTCGAGACGCCGCGCGAGACGGTGGCGGCGCTCTCGGGCGTCTCACGGCGCGACCCGGTCGAGACGCTGCGTGCGCTGATCGAAGATCCCGAGCGCGCACGCGCCGAAGCGCGCGCCCTCCGCGAAGCCTACCTCTCGCTCGACGAGGGACGCATCGTCACGGCCCTCGAAGTCATGGGCGAGGCCGAGCGCGAGGCGACCTTCCACGTCCGCAACCAGCTCTGGATCGAGCGCCTCGTGCCCGCGCTCGAGGAAGGAGGCGCCTTCGTCGCGGTCGGCCTCGGTCACCTCGTGGGCTCCTCGAGCCTGGTCACGAGGCTCGAGGAGCGGGGCTTTCGCGTCGAGCGCGTGCGCGGCGACGGCGGCTTCGCACCCCGCGCCGCCGGGGAGGGATCGATCTGGTCGCGCGCACCGCGCCGGGTCGCTCCGCCGGAGGCCGCGCGCTCGCCGCTGCCGTAGACCGAGACGCCCAACGCCCTTGGGGACCGCGAGTGCGGGCGTAGAGACCTCGTCATGACGACGACCACGGGCCCGCTGGCGCGCGAGACTCCACACGGCTTCGAGGTCGTGCTCGACCGCCTCCCGGGCTTGCTCCAGCACGAGGGCTTCGGGATCCTCACCGAGATCGATCTCCAGAAGACGTTCGCGACCAAGCTCGGCGTCCCGTTCCGCCGCTACAAGATCCTCGGGGCCTGCAATCCCGGCTTCGCACACCGCGCGGTCTCGGCGCACCCCGAGGTGGGCGTGATGTTGCCGTGCAACCTCGCCGTGTACGAGCTCGAGGACGGCACCACGCGCGTCGTCGCGGTCGATCCGCTCGCGCAGCTGGCTCTCGGGGAGCACGACCTCGCCGATCTCGCCTCCGAAGTGCGACACCGCCTCGAGAAGGTCCTGGCTGGCCTCTGACCGCCTTCGAGGCCGGGGTCAGCGGCGGCGCAGTCGCTCCCGCCAGCGCCGGACGCGCAGATCGCCGAGATCCTTCGCGACGCCGAGGATGCGATGCCACTGCGTGCTCTTGCTCGCGCCCGCGCGGCGCGGGCGACACTCGATGGTCACGACGGCGCTCGGAGTGTTCTTCGCGAGGAGGCGGATCGGCAGCTCGAAGTTCAGAAAGAAGGTGTCCGGAGGCAGGGCGTCGGGGTCGAAGAGCACGCGCTTGACGAGGTAGGGCCCGTCGCTGCGCATCCACACGCCGTGCACCCCGGCGATGAGGGCGCGGACCCCGAGCGAGAACACCTTGCGGTCGAGGCCGTCGTCGCGACGTCGGTACACGCTGAAGACCGCGTGCACCCCGCGTCTGCGCTGCGCCTCGCGGAGCGTGCCGATCGCGTCGGGCGCGATCTGCCCGTCGGCGGGAAGGAACGTGATCCACTCGCCCCGCGCGTGCCGCACACCCGTCTTGAGCGCCGCGCCGATGCCGCCGTTCCGCGTGTGCCGGAGCACGACGTGCGCGCGCTCTGCGAGCGCCCCGCGCGCACGCTCGGACGTCGCATCCCGCGAGCCGTCGTCGACGAAGACGATCTCGGCGTCGGGCTCGTGCGCGTCGAGCCAGAGCCCGAGCTCGTCGAGGACGGCGGCGATGTTCTCCTCCTCGTCGAAGGCGAAGACGATGATCGAGAGCGACGGGGCGGCGCCGACGGGGCGCCCCTCCGACACGACCTCGACGGCGCGGGGCGCCCCGCTCATGCGCCGCCTTCCTGCGTGTGCCGCATGTAGAGCAGCTTGGCGGGGTTGCCCGCGACGACCGCGTAGGCCGGGACGTCCTTGGTGACGACCGCGCCGGCGCCGATCTGCGCCCCGCGGCCGATGCGGATCCCCGGCAGCACGATCGCGCCGATGCCGAGATCCACATCGGACTCGACGACCACCTTCGAGAACACCAGCGGCGCATGCAGGATGGGCACCTCCGGGCTCGCCTCGGCGTGGTGCGAGGTGAGGATCTTCACGCCCGGGCCGATCCCGACGTTGGTGCCGATCTCGATCCCGCCCGCGGCGTGGAGGAAGCACTGCTGCCCGATCCAGCTGCCATCGCCGATCCGCAGCTCGTTCACGTGGTAGCCCTTGAGCATCGCGTGGTGGCCCACGTAGACGTTCGCGCCGAGGTGTACGTTCTCGGGGTGGAAGACGAGGCAGCCCTCCTCGAGGATCGTGCCCTCGCCGCAGGAGGCGAGCTCTTCTCGGCGGAAGCGTCCGGTGCCGTGGGTTCGAGGGGGTCGCGGGTCGGCCATGCCGAGGATGGTATGCGCGTTCGGAGCCGCGATCGCGAGATCGATCACGCCGCGCGAAGACCGACCCGCCGGACGTGCGCTCGTGTAGGATCGCGAGCGCATGACGCGTCACCGGGTTCTCGCTCCGTACGTCCTCCTCTCGATCGCCCGCCTCGCCTCCTCGCTCGTCGCCTCGGCCTGCCTCCTCCCCCTGCTCGCGCCGGCGAGCGCAGAGGCGCAAGGCGTGGTGCTCGAGGAGCCCTCGGCCAACCGCTTCTACGCCTCCCCCGGCGGCGGCTTTCTCATGGTCGACGGCTCCGAGGTGTCGGGAGAGCTGCAGCCCTACTTCGGCGCGATGGCGGACTACGCGCACCGCCCGATGACGCTCGACAACGTCCGCGCGCTGACCGGGACGGGCGAGCCCCGCAACGACGACCTCGACGTCGTCGGGGGCATGACGACGCTCCAGCTCAGCGGCGCCCTCGCGCTCTTCGACCGCGTGCAGATCGGCCTCAACGTCCCGATCGTGCTGCACACCTTCGGTGCGTCGTACGAGTGGACCGAGCCCGGGTGCAACCCGCCCGACTGCGACCCGCCCACGCCGATGCGCATCTACCGTTTCCGGGGAGGCGACGGCGCGACGGTGGGCGACCCGCGGCTTCACGTGCTCGTCAACATCCTCGACCCGGACGACGCGAGCGGCTTCGGCTTCGGCATCGCGGGCTGGGCCACGGCGCCGCTCGCGCGCGCGATCTTGCCGGGTCGCTACGCGGGCGACCCCAATTTCGCGGCGGGCGGCCACCTGATCTTCTCTTTTCGGGTGGAGCATTTCCGCACCGCGATCAACCTCGGCGGCGCCTACCACCAGAACGCGGAGATCACGCTCCGCGAGGACTACGAGGGCTCGGCGCGCACCCCAGAGATGACGTGGGGCGCGGCGGCGCAGTACGACTTCGACGAGATCTGGGGCGTGCTCGCCGAGATCGCGGGCGCGACGACCTTCGGCCTGGTCTACGACAACGAGGCTCCGACCGAGCTGCGGGCCGCGGCGGTGGCGCGCCTCGGTGACTTCAACGTCCGCCTCGGCGCCGGCGCGGGCTTGGCGTATGCGATCGGCGTCCCGATCTTCCGCGTGCTCGGAGACATCTCGTACGCGCCGCGGCCGAGCCACGACACGGACGGCGACGGCTTCCGCGACGACGTGGACCTCTGCCCCGCGGAAGACGAAGACCTCGACGGAAACGCCGACGACGACGGCTGCCCCGAGCCCGACAACGACGAGGACGGTCTGCCGGACGGAACCGACATGTGTCCCGACGAGGCCGAGGACCGCGACGAGGTGCGCGACGACGACGGCTGTCCCGATCCCGACGACGACGGCGATGACATCAACGACGGCTACGACTCCTGCCCGCAGCAGGCCGAGGATCGCGACGGCGACCGCGACGACGACGGCTGCCCGGACACGGACCGCGACCGCGATGGAATCGCCGACGATGTCGACCGCTGCCCTACCGAGCCGGAGGACACGGACGGCCTCGGCGACGAGGACGGCTGCCCCGACGTCGACTTCGACCAGGACGGCATCGCGGACACCGAGGACGAGTGCCCGGAGGAGGCCGAGGACATCGACGGCTTCGAGGATGGCAACGGGTGTCCCGAAGAGGCGAGCCCTCCGCCCGTTCGACCGCGACCGCGCGGCCGCTGACGCAGCGCGCTGCGGGCGGAGAGCGTCGGGGCGCCGAGCCCTTGCGTGCGGTGGATCGGCAAGCGAAACCACGGCCCCCGGAGGTTTCATGACGAGCTTGGTCGACCTGCTGACGGATCCCTCGAAGAAGGCGGACGTTGTCCGCGACTGCCTCGAGATCATCGACCGCGAGGTCGACGACAAGGGCGGCCTCTCGGGCATGGCGATCAAGGCGGGCTACAAAGCCGTGCAGGGCATCAAGCCCGGCTTCGTGAGGAACGTCGTCGACGACCTCCTCCCCGAGTTCGCCAAAGCGATCGAGCCTGTCTACAGCGAGGGCAGGGGAGCTGGAAAGGCGACGATTGCGCACCTCGAGTCCAACGCGAGCCGCGTGGCGGACGCCCTGCTCGCGATCACCGACGGCAAGGCGCAGCGCAGCAAGAGCGGCGTGGTGAAGGCGACCTACGAGCGCCTCCGCCCCACCGCGAAGAAGAACGTCGAGCAGTCGATCCCGCGCCTCGCGCGCCTCGTGGAAAAGTACGCGGGATGAGCAGCGGCGGTGCGGCCCTCAGCCCGGCGCGGGCGCCCACGCTCGCACCCGGCGGCGCGCGCTGGACGTGGCGCTCCATGATGGAGAGCGCGCGCCCGTCGCACCTCGAGCGGCTCTTGCTCGCGGGCACGCCGCCGAAGCTGACGAGCCTCGCCGGCTGGGAGTGGAGCGGGGGCAACTGCGTGAAGCTCTACGGGCTCCTCGGGATCCGCCGCTTCGTCAAAGGCTTCTACGAAGGGCCCGAGCGCGCGTCGGGGCCCAGCCCGTTCCTCCAAGGCTACAACATCGCCTCGCCGCGCATGGCCGACGACGCTCCGCCGCGCTGCAAGCCCAGCGACGAAGCCCCGCACCGCTATGGCTTCTACCGCGTGCACGCGCCGGTTCGAGGAGCGCGCGATTCACGGTACGAGAACGCGCTGCTGCTCGACTACGGCCTCGGCGGCAACGGCCTGCTCGGCCCGCCGCTGCGCGACTATCTCGTGCAGGTCTATCCCGACGATCCCGATCTCCTGCTCGGAAAGGCCTACGCGGCGATCGGGCCGCTCCGGCTCCCGCTCAATTTCTTCGTGCTCTCGCGCTGGCGAGCGCATGCCTTCGGAGGCTGAGATGCGCACATCGGCGGCTCTTCTCGTGTGCTCGCTGACGCTCGCCGGCTGCGGTGCCGCCACCTCGCAGGCCGACCCGGCAGAGCACGGCGGCGGCCCATCGCACAACGGCAACGCCCAGAGCGCGCGGAGCGATGGCCCGAATGGCCAGCGCGGCGCCGGCCCGGCGAGCGCCGACCAAGGCAGCGCGGCGCTGCGGGCCGGCTTCATGGAGGGCTGCCGCGCCGAGTGCGCCCGCGGCGGCGCGCTCTCCGACTGCCCCAGCTATTGCGGCTGCATGTACGCGCGGATGGACGCCGACGGCTTCGAGCGCCGCGCGCTGCAGCTTCAGGCACAGCCCGAGAGCGTGACGCTCGATCCTTTCTTCCAGCGGGCGCTCGCCGCGTGCGGCCCCGAAGCGCTCATCCTCGGCTTCGTCAATGGCTGCGCGGCCCAGGATCCCGCGCTGAGGCCGGTGTGCGTGTGCGTGCTGGGGCGCCTCTGTGAAGGCCGCACAGACGAGGGCTGCGCGCTTTGGATCCTCGAGAACCCCAACTTCGGGACGACGCCCGACGAGGCGGCGCGGCTCGGGCAAGCCGCGACGCTCTGCGCGAACAGCCAGCGCTGAACCACGAGACGAGGAGAGAGCCATGGGCAAGGTCGCGTTCGTGTTCCCGGGACAAGGCTCGCAGAAGGTCGGGATGGGCAAGGAGGCCTTCGATGCGAGCGACGCCGCGCGGGCGGTCTTCGAAGCCGCCGATCGCGCGCTCGGGGTCGAGCTCTCGCGCCTCTGCTTCGAGGGCCCGGACGAGGAGCTGAAGCTCACGAAGAACACCCAGCCCGCGATCCTCACGAGCTCGATCGCGATTCTCTCCGCGCTCGGTTGGCCGGGCCGGAGCGAGACCCCCGACGTCGTCGCCGGTCACAGCCTCGGCGAGTACTCGGCACACGTCTGCGCCGGCACGCTGCGCTTCGAGGACGCGGTGCGCACGGTCCGGCTCCGCGGGGAATTGATGCAAGCCGCCGTGCCCGTGGGCCAGGGCGCGATGAGCGCGATCCTCAAGCTCGACCGCGCGCCGCTCGAGCAGATCTGCAGCGAGGTCGAGACCGAGACAGGCCTCTGCGTCGAGCCCGTGAATTACAACTCGCCCGGGCAGATCGTCATCGCCGGCGACGCGAGGGCGGTCGAGCTCGCGGGCGAGAAGATGAAGGCGGCGGGCGGGCGCGCGATGCCACTGCCCGTCAGCGCGCCCTTTCACTGCCGCTTGATGAAGCCGGCCGAGGAGGGCCTCGCGCCCGCGCTCTCGAAGATCGCGTTCTCGGACCCGAAGCTGCCCGTCTACGTGAACGTCGACGCCGCGCCCGTGACGAGCGGTCCCGCCGCGCGGGACGCGCTCGTGCGCCAGGTGAGCCGCTCGGTGCGCTGGGAAGACGCCATCCTTCGCATGAAGGACGAGGGCGTGTCCCTGTTCGTCGAGATCGGTACCGGCAATGCGCTGACGGGCATGATCAAGCGCACGGTCGAGGGTGCGAAGTGCCTCAGCGTGCAGAAGCCCGACGACTTCGCCGCCGCCCGCGCTGCGATCGCCGAAGCACGCGGCTAGACCAGCGCGCACCTTTACGCACGATCTCCGGCGCGCGAAGCTCGCGGGCCGTGATCGACCGACGCACGCTCCTCCTCGTGACCGCGGGCCTCTGCGCCTGCGGCTCCTCGTCCGACGCCCCGCCTGCCGCCCCGCCTGCGGCGCAGGGCACAGGCGCAGTGACACCGACAGGCGCCGAGCGCGCGGGGGCGACGACGGAATCACCCTCCGGAGAGGGCGATCCTGCGCCCGCCGCGCCGACCGGAGCGCCGCGTGTCCGCTACGCGCTCGCGCGGCATGTGGCGCGCGCGGAGCTGCGGCAGGACCGCACGCTCGTGCTCGACATGGGCGTGCCGGGCGCGGCCAAGTACACGATCGGAGGCTGGCGTACGCGCGTCGGCGCGAGCGTGCTCGAGCGACCCGAAGGCCAGCCGACAGCGAGCGCGAGCGTCATCGAGAACGTGACCGGCTTCGTGATCGTGCCCTCCGACGCGCCCGGACCGCGGACGCTCCGGATGCGCGCGCGCGCCGTGGGCGACGGTCGGCTCACGGTGTACGTCGACGGCGAGACGGTCGGTCTCGCGCGCCTGCCGACCGACGGTTCGTACGCGACCGTGCAGCTCACGATCCCCGCCGAGCGCCTGCACGTCGGCGAGAACATGCTGCAGCTCCGCGTGCCGCAGACGGGCGTGCTCCCGCGCGCAGCGAGCGAGGGCGGCCCGATCACCCAAGCGGGCGTGCTCGTCGACTGGATCCGCCTCGGGCCTGCGCTCGAGGAGGGGGCGACCGACCCGCACGGCGACGACGCGCCGCCCGCGCCCGAGAGCCTCGCGGCGCTCGATGGCTCGCACGCGCGCATCTCGATCCCCGACGGCTGGACGCTCGGCTACACGATGGAGCTCCCCGAAGGGGCGCGCCTGCGCGGTGTGGCCGAGGGCGAGGGGCACATCGAGCTGCTCGCCGCGCGCGACGGCCAGCCGGAGACACCGATCGGTCGCATCACGGCCGGAGCCTTCGATGTGTCGCTCGGCGCGCTCTCCGGCTCCATCGCGCGCCTGGATCTGCGCGCGTCCGGGTCGATTCGCCTCACCGACCCGAGCGTCGTCACGCTCGACGCCCGGCCGGTCGCCGCACGGCCGACGATCCGCAACGTCCTCGTCTACCTCACCGACACGCTGCGCGCGGACAAGCTCCACCCGTACCGAGAGAGCTCGCGCGTCCGCACGCCGTCGCTCGACAGTTGGGCACGCGGCGCCGCCGTGATGCTGCGCGGGCACGGGCAGGAGAACTGGACCAAGCCGAGCGTCGCGACGCTGCTCTCGGGCCTCTTTCCGTGGGAGCACCACGCGACGACCGAGGACGCCGCCGTGCCGAGCGACGTGCAGCTCCTCTCGGAGCGCCTCGGCCGCGAGTTCCACTCGGGCGCCTTCATCGCCAATGGCTTCTGCTCGGACCGCTTCGGCTTTCGGCAGGGCTGGGACACGTTCCGCAACTACATCCGCGAGGGGCAGCGCACGCAGGCGCAATTCGTCGCGGCCGAGGTGCTCGGCTGGCTCGATGCGCGCCCGCAGGATCGGCCCTTCTTCCTCTACGTGCACACGGTCGATCCGCACGTTCCGTACCTGCCGCCCGACGAGATGCTCGCGCTCTACGATCCGAGCCCCTACGAGGGCCCCGTCGACTTCAACCGCGACCGCGAGCTGCTCGAGCACGTCAAGAGCGGGAGCCAGCCCCTCAGCGACCGCGATCGCGTGCGGCTCGAGGCGCTCTACGACGGCGAGATCACCTACCACGACGTGCACTTCGGCTCGATCATGGAGGGCCTCGAGCGGCGCGGCCTCGCGGAGAACACGATCGTCGTCTTCACGGCGGATCATGGCGAGGAATTCTTCGACCACGGCTCGGTCGGCCACGGCCACAGCGTCTATGAGGAGCTCATCCACGTACCCCTCATCGTGCGCCTCCCGGGCGTCACCGACGGCGGCGTGCGCCTAGAGGATTCCGTCGGTCTCGTCGACGTGCTGCCGACGATCTACGACGCGCTCGGCCGCGAGATCCCCGAAGACCTGTCGGGCGAGTCCTTCCTCCCGCTCCTGCTCGGGGAGACGGCCGATGCACCGCGCGTGGCGGTGACCGGCTTCATGGAGGGCTGGCGCGCGGTGAACGTGGGCCGCCTCAAGCTCATCCAGCGCACCGAGCGCCGCGTGATGCTGCACGATCTCGTCGAAGATCCGGACGAGCGCACCGACGTCGCGGCCGAGCGGCCCATCGCCGTGCGCTACGCGCGGGGCCTTCTCGGCTTGCACCTCGCGGGCGTGGAGCGACCCTCGCGGGCCCGGCGCGCGATCCGCCAAGAGCGCCTCCAGATCGACGAAGAGACACGCCGCCAGCTCGAGGAGCTGGGCTACGCCGGCGCCTCGCGTGCAGGTGTCCCGCAGCCCGAGGAGTGAAGCACGTGTCTGCGTGACATCGAGAACGACGGCATGGGCGGCACCTCGCGCATGCCATCGAACCGGACCGCCACGTTTCGTTTTTGCAATGCGCGCGCGAAGAGATCGCGATTTCCCTCGGCGATCGGGCTGGCCTGAAGCATGCTCCAAGAGCGCCGTGACCAGAGGCCGAGCTTGATGGAACGCCTGGATGTCGACGAGAGCGTGGAGCGGCTGCTCGCCGAGCTGATCGGCGGCGCCCTCGCGCGCACGATCGTGCGGCAGGCCCACGGCCGCGCGACGGGTCCGGCCCACGCACCCGGACACGATGCATCCTCGACGCGGGCGTTCGTGCGCGGACCGCTGCTCGACGTGCTCGCGCCTCTGGTCGGACGTGGAGAGGCCTCGCGTCTGGCCTACAAGATCGAGTGCTCGCTCGCGGCCGAGAGGAATTGGCCCATCCCCGAGGAGTACACGCTCCCGGGGGCGCGGCGCACCGCGGGGAGCGACCCACGCCGCGAGGGTCCCAACGAGCGGTGAGCGCGTGCGGGTGGTGGACGACCTCGGTCAGGGTAAGGTGGCTCGCATGCGCACCTCGATCGCCCTCGCCCTCGCGCGGACCGCCGCCCTCGTGTGGACGGCCGCCCTCGCCCAGCCCGCGGTGCTCGCGGCGCAAGAGACCCCGCGCGTGCAGGTCACGGACTTCACCGTCGACGGCAATCCGCCGCCCGCGGCGTACCGCGATCTGCTCGCGAACGCGATCCGCCCGACGCTGTCGCAGGTGGAGCAGTGCTACGAGCGGCGCCTCTCGGTGAGCCCGCAGGTCCGCGGCGATTACCGTTTGCGCCTCTGGGTCTCGGCGCGTCAGGTCATCCGGGCGACGCCCGAATCGTCCGTCGGAGATCGCGAGCTCGAAGAGTGCGCGCGCGCCGCGATCCGGCAATTCACGCTGCCTCCTCAGGCGCCCGAGGGCGGCGCGACCGTGCGCTTCGTGGTTCGCTTCACACCGCCTCCACCGGGCGCGCCGGCCGCGCCCGTCGCTGCGCCGATCCTCGCTCCGATCGCGCCGACGCCACCGCCGACGATCACGAACCCGCGCGTCACGGTGCGGATCGAGACGGTCCGCGGCGCGCTCGAAGCCCCGAGCCTCGAGCGGACCTTCCCGGCGGTCGGCTTCGAGACGTGCGCCGACGGACAGACCGGTGAAGTGCGGGTGAGCGTCGCGATCGACGCACGCGGACGTGTCTCCGCACGCCCAGGCCGCGGCACCCTGCGCGACCGTGCGGTGCTGCGCTGCGTGGAGCGCCAGCTCGAGGCGCTCAGCGCGCCGAGCTCGGGCGGCCGCACCCGCATGCGCGTGGTCTTCACGTTCCTGCGATGAGGGGCCCGGAGGGGCCGAGCAGCCAGCCCCCCGCCCGCGGTGCGCGGCGCCGCATGGGCGCGATGGTACGCTCGCCGCGATGAGCGCCATCGTTTTCGAGCTCGACGGGCAAACCGTACGCGCCGACGCCGCGGACCCGAACACGACCCTGCTCCACTGGCTCCGGGCCCACGGCAAGACCGGCACGAAGGAGGGCTGCGCCGAAGGTGAGTGCGGGGCGTGCGCCGTCGCGTGGCGCGCCAGCGGGCCCGAAGGCCGCGCGCGCTGGGAGGTCGTCAACAGCTGCCTCGTGCTCCTGCCCTCGGTGCACGGCCGCGAGCTCCTCACGAGCGAGGGGCTCGCGGAGTCGGACGGGACCTTGCACCCCGTGCAGCGCTGCATGGCCGAGGACGGCGGCTCGCAGTGCGGCTACTGCACGCCGGGCTTCGTGGTCAGCCTCTTTGGCGAGATGTACCGCGCGGAGGAAGGACCCTTCGATCCCGAGTGCATCGCGGGGAACCTCTGCCGCTGCACCGGAGACCGACCGATCCGGGAGGCGAGCGAGCGCCTCGCGCAGCTGCGGGTGCGCACACGGGGCACGTCGGACCGCTTCCGCGAGCGTCTCGAGGCGCCGGTCCCGGCGCTGCCCGCGCTCGAGCACACGGCGAGCCCCGCGACGGGCGGCGCCCCGCGGAGCTTCTCGCGTCCGGTCTCCCTGAAGGACGCGGTCGCGCTCCTCATGCGCGAGCCCCGGCGTACGCTGGTGAATGGCGGGACCGACGTCACGGTGGAGGTGAACCAACGCCACACGCGACACGACCGCTATCTCTCGCTCGAGGCGGTGCCCGAGCTGTCGGTCTTCGAAGAACGCGACGACATGCTCGTGATCGGCGCCGGCGTCTCGCTCGCGGCCATCGAGGAGCGCCTGCACTCCCACGCGCGCGGCACGACGCCCCTCGGGCGCGCCCTGCCGATGCTCACGGAGCTCCTGCCGCTCTTCTCCTCTCGCCTCATCCGGAGCCGCGCGACCCTCGGCGGCAACCTGGGCACGGCCTCTCCGATCGGCGATGGGCCACCGGCGTTGCTCGCGATCGACGCCGAGGTCGTGCTCGCCTCGCACGACGCCCGCGCGGACGCGATCAACCGACGCATCGTGCCGCTCGCCAGCTACTTCGTCGGCTACCGCAAGACCGACCGCGCGCCCTTCGAGCTGATCGAGGCGATCCGCATCCCGAAGCCTTTCTATGCGGTCCAGCGCTTCTACAAGGTCTCCAAGCGCAAGCTGGACGACATCTCGAGCGTCGCGGGCGCCTTCGCGCTCGATCGAGACCAAGACGGCCGCGTCACCCGCGCACGCGTGGCCTTCGGGGGCGTCGCCGCGACCCCGATCCGCCTGCCCGAGATCGAGGCGGGGCTGCTCGATCGGCACGTCACGCCCCGCGGGCTCGAGGAGCTCGCGCGCCTCGCGGCCCAGCGCGTGACACCGATCGATGACCATCGCGCGAGCGCACGCTACCGCACGGCGATGGTCGCGAGCCTCCTCCGCAAGCTCGCGCACGACGTCGCGCGCACGAGCGCCGAGGTGTCGCCATGACCGCGCACGAGACGACTTCGGTCCCCGCAGCGCGCGCGGCGGAGGCGCTCGCGAGCGCGCCGCACGTCGGTCGCAGCGTGGCCCACGAGTCGGCCGACCTGCACGTGACCGGCGCGGCGCTCTACACCGACGACCTCGCGCTCCGCGCGCGCGGCGCGCTCGCGGCGTGGCCGGTGTGCGCTCCGCACGCCGCGGCGTGGCTCGATCACCTCGACGTCGCGCCCGCGCTCGCGTTGCCCGGCGTCGTTCGGGTGCTCACCGCGGCCGACGTCCCGGGCACGAACGACACGGGCCCGAGCCGCCTCGACGAGCCGCTCTTTCCACGCGCCTCGAGCGCCGAAGGCGCCGACCCACGCCCCGAGATCCTCTTCCACGCGATGCCTGTCGCGTGGGTGATCGCAGAGACGGAGGAGGCGGCCAAGCTCGGCGCGGGAGCTGTCTCGGCCCGCTACACGCCGCGCACGCCGATCCTCTCGATCGAGGCCGCGATCGAGGCGCGGAGCTTCCACCTCGAAGGACAGCGCATCCGCCGCGGAGAGCCCGAGGCGGCGCTCGCCGCCGCGCCGCATCGCCTCGAGGGCCGCTTCGAGATGGGCGGGCAGGAGCACTTCTACCTCGAGGCGCACGCCTCGTACGTCTACGTCGACGAAGCGGGCTCCATCTTCGTGCACGCCTCGACGCAGCACCCCACCGAGACCCAGGACATCGTGGCCCGCGTGCTCGGCCGCGCGAAGAACGAGGTCGTGGTCCAGCAGTTGCGCATGGGCGGCGGATTCGGCGGCAAAGAGACGCAGGCCAACCCCTTCGCTTCGGTGGCCGCGATCGCCGCGGTCCTCACGAAGCGGCCGGTGCGCGTTCGGCTCGATCGCATGCGGGACATGCAGCTGAGCGGAAAGCGCCACCCCTTCCATGCCGCGTGGCGGGTCGGCTTCGACGAGCGCGGCCTGCTGCTCGGGCTCGACGTGGAGCTCACCTCCGATGGGGGGCACTCGCTCGACCTCTCGCTCCCCGTGCTCGGCCGCGCCCTCTTCCACATCGACAACGCCTACCACCTGCCGAACGTCGAGGTGCGGGGGCGCGTCGCCAGAACGCACAAGATCTCGAACACGGCCTTTCGCGGCTTCGGCGGCCCGCAGGGCATGCTCGTGATCGAGGAGATCCTCGATCGCGTCGCGCGCACGCTCGGCCTCGCGCCGGAGGCGGTGCGCACGGCGAACCTCTACCGGCCAGGGCAGACGACGCATTACGAACAAGAGGTCGTGCACGCCGATCGCCTCGAGCGCGCCTTCCGCGAGCTCACGGCCTCGAGCGACTTCGGCGGGCGACGCGAGGCGATCGCGGCCTTCAACGCAGCGCATCCGCACACCAAGCGCGGCCTCGCGATCACGCCCGTGAAGTTCGGGATCTCGTTCACCGCGAAGTACTACAACCAGGCCGGCTCGCTCGTGCTCGTCTACAAAGACGGCTCGGTGCAGGTCAACCACGGCGGCACCGAGATGGGCCAGGGCCTCCACACGAAGGTCCGCCAGATCGCGGCCGACGCGCTCGGGGTGCCCACCCGCGACGTGCGCATTCTGCCGACGCGCACGGACAAGGTGCCGAACACCTCGGCGACCGCCGCCTCTGCGGGCACCGACCTCAACGGCGCGGCGGTCAAGGATGCCTGCGATACGATCCGCGCGCGGCTCGCGCAGCTCGGCGCGGGCCTGCTCGAGTGCACCGCCGACGAGCTCGTCTTCCGCGATGGGCTCGTGATCTCGGACCGCGACGGGGCCAAGGCGATCCCCTTCGCCGAGCTCGTCGACCGCGCCTACCACGAGCGCATCCAGCTCAGCGCCAACGGCTTCTACCGCACGCCCGACATCCATTACGACCCCAAGGCGGGCCGCGGGCGTCCCTTCTATTACTACGCCTTCGGCGCAGCCGTCGCCGAGGTGGAGATCGACGGCTTCACGGGCATGTACGCGCTCCGGCGCGTCGATCTGCTGCACGACGTGGGCGACTCGATCTCGCCGAGGATCGACATCGGGCAGATCGAGGGCGCCTTCGCGCAGGGCGTGGGGTGGCTCACGCAGGAGGAGCTCGTCTGGGATCACGAGGGGGTGCTCCGCACGAGCAACGCCTCGACCTACAAGCTCCCGAGCCTGGGCGCGTGTCCACCGGACGTCCGCACGACGCTGCTCCGAGACGCGCGCTCGCTCGGCGTCGTGCACGGCAGCAAGGCCGTCGGTGAACCGCCATTCATGCTCGCGTTCAGCGTCCGCGAGGCGCTCAAGGACGCGATCGCGGCCTTCGGCCCCGCCGGAGGTCTCGTCGAGCTCGCCTCGCCCGCCACCGCCGAGGCGGTCGTCTGGTCGATCGAGGCGCGCCGCGCGCGCGGCTGAGCTCGTTCTGCGTTCGCGCTCGAGCCCGACGCGGGCCGATATTCAGCCCCGACGGTCGGCAACCGTGCGAGGCTCGGGCCATGACGGCGGAACGGCGGCGGCTCGAGACGCAGCGCGCGCAGTACCGGAAATGGGGCCCGTACCTGAGCGAGCGCCAGTGGGGCACGGTCCGCGAGGACTACAGCGCCAACGGCGACGCATGGCGCTACTTCCCTCACGACCATGCGCGGTCGCGCGCGTACCGGTGGGGCGAGGACGGCCTCGCCGGCGTGAGCGACGAGTCCCAGCGCATCTGCCTCGCGCTCGCGCTCTGGAACGGACGAGACCCGATCCTCAAAGAGCGTCTCTTCGGCGTGACCAACGAAGAGGGCAACCACGGCGAAGACGTCAAAGAGCTCTACTACTACCTGGACGCGACCCCGACGCACTCGTACCTCCGCTACCTCTACAAGTATCCCCAGCGTGCCTATCCCTACGACCGCTTCCTCGCGGAGCGGCGCTCGCGTCACGAGCCGGAGTACGAGATCGAGGACACGGGCATCTTCGACGACGGTCGCTACTTCGACGTCTCGATCGAGTGGGCCAAGGCGGGGCCCGACGACCTCGTGCTCCGCGTGACGGTCGACAACCGCGGTCCGGACGAGGCGAGCGTCCACGTCCTTCCGCACGTGTGGTTCCGCAACGTCTGGAGCTGGGGGCACGGCACGGTGGTCAAGCCACACCTACGCCTCGACGGCCGGGACGTCGCGCTCACGCACGAGGCCCTCGGACGCTACCGCTTCTGCGCGCTCGACCCCGAGGCCAAAGCGCTCTTCACGGACAACGACACCAACGCCGAGCGGCTCTGGGGCGCCAAGACGCCGCACCTCTGGAAGGACGCTTTCCACGAGCGCGTGGTGCACGGCCGCCGCGACGCCGTGAGCGCGCTCGAGCACGGCACCAAGGCCTGCTTCTGGGAGAGGGCACTGCTTGCGCCTGGAGGCTCGCGGAGCTTCGACTATCGCTTCCACGCCGAGGGCCTCGCGCCGATCGAGAGCCCGGACGAGGTCCTGCGCGCGCGTCGGGCCGAGGCCGACGAGCACCACGCGGAGCTCGCGCGGGGTGTCTCCGACCCGGAGGCGCGCCGCGTGATGCGTCAGGCGCTGGCCGGCATGATCTGGTCGCAGCAGACGTACCGCTACGACGTCCGCGGCTGGCTCGCCGGCGATCCGGACCAGCCTCCGCCGCCCCGGGAGCGCCTGCGTTCGCGCAACGCGGATTGGGAGCACCTCCACAACCGCGAGGTGATCTCGATGCCGGACAAGTGGGAGTACCCCTGGTACGCGGCGTGGGACCTCGCGTTCCACGCGATCCCACTCGGCATGCTCGACCTCGAGCTGGCCAAGGACCAGCTCGTGACGCTCACGCGCGAGTGGTACATGCACCCGAACGGGCAGCTCCCCGCCTACGAGTGGAACTTCGGCGACGTGAACCCGCCCGTGCACGCGTGGGCGAGCTGGAAGCTGTATCGCCTCGAGGAACGCCTGCGCGGACGCGGGGACCGCGCCTTCCTCGAGCGCGTCTTCCACAAGCTGCTGCTCAATTTCACCTGGTGGGTCAACCGCAAGGACCAAGACGGCCGCAACATCTTCCAGGGCGGCTTCCTCGGTCTCGACAACATCGGCGTCTTCGACCGCAGCAAGCCGCTGCCGACCGGCGGCTTTCTCGACCAATCCGACGGAACCGCGTGGGTGGCCGCGTACTCGCTCCAGCTCATGCGCATCGCGCTCGAGCTCTCGCACGAGAACCCGATCTACCAAGACATCGCCACGAAGTTCTTCGAGCACTTCCTCCACCTCGCCGAGGCGATGACCAAGCTCGGCGGACGGGAGCACGGCCTCTGGGACGAGGAAGACGGCTTCTTCTACGACGCGCTGCATCTGCCAGGGCGCGACCCGATGCCGCTCCGCGTCCGCTCGATGGTGGGCCTCTTGCCGCTCTTCGCGGTCGAGGTGCTCGAGCCCGAGGAGCTCGAGCGTGCGCCGGAGTTCAAGAAGCGGCTCGAGTGGTTTCTCGACCACCGCAAGGACCTCGCTGCCCTGGTCTCGCGCTGGAACGAGCCGGGACGCGGCGAGCTGAGGTTGCTCTCGTTGCTCCGAGGCAGCCGGATGAAGCGCCTGTTCCGCCGCATGCTCGACGAGAACGAGTTCCTCTCGCCCTACGGCATCCGGGCCCTGAGCAAGCACCACGAAGCGCACCCCTACCGCCTGCGCGTCGGCAACCAGACGCTCGAGGTGCGCTACGAGCCCGGCGAGTCCTCGAGCGGCCTCTTCGGAGGCAACAGCAACTGGCGCGGCCCGATCTGGTTCCCGGTGAACTTCCTCCTCCTCGACGCGATGCACGAGTTCCACCGCTACTACGGCGACGACTTCCGCATCGAGTGCCCCACCGGCTCGGGTCGATACGTGTCGATCGCCGAGGCGGCGAACGAGGTGTCGCGCCGGCTGGTGTCGATCTTCCTGCCGGACCCGCAAGGCGTCCGGCCCTTCGCCCGGCAGTACGAGCGCTTCGCGAAGGACCCTCACTTCAAGGATCATCTGCTCTTCCACGAGTACTTTCATGGTGACTCCGGCCGGGGCGTCGGCGCGATGCACCAGACCGGATGGACGGGCCTCGTCGCGTGTCTCATCGCAGGCCTCGGCGCCGACGGACGCTGAGCGCGCCGCGCCCGCGTGTTCCACCCGATGCCGCCCCGCCCGACGCCTTCATGGCGCGGCGGCCGCCGGCTCGCGGATCACCGTCGCCCGGCCGCGGCCGCGTCGAGGATCAGCGTCGCGCGGCGGGATGCGCGAAGCGCGAGGGCGAGCGGCAGGCGGCTCATCCGGTCCTCGAGGGCCTCGCGCACCACGGCCGCCTTCGCCTCGCCCATCGCCACCACGACGAGCTCCTGCGCGGCTGCGAGCGCCGGCAACGTCAGCGTGAGCCGCGTGGCGGGCGGCTTGGGAGAGTCCACGATCGGCCGCACCCACCGCTCCTTCTCGTCGAGGAGCGCATGACCCGGGAAGAGAGAGCACACGTGACCCTCGGGACCGACGCCAAGGATCGCGAGGTCGAGGCCTCTGGCGCGCAGCGAGGCCTCGTACTCGCAGGCGGCCTGCTCGAGGTCGGCGCGATCGGCGGGCATGCGGTGCACTCGGCCCGCCGGGATGGGCGTCACGGCGAGGAGAAGACGCGCGGCGAGCCCGTAGTTCGAGTCGGGGTGCTCGGGGGGGACGGCGCGCTCGTCGCCCCAGAAGAGCTCGAGCCGCGCGAAGTCGAGCGGCGCGCGGGCGAGCGCGGGCAAGCCCAGCGTGGCGACGGAGCCGCCGGGCAATGCGATGGAGAAGCCTCTCGCCGCGGCCTGCCTCGCGCGATCGACGACCAGCGCGACCAGCGCGTCGGCGGCGGACACGACGACCGAGACCTCGGGCTGGACCATGTCACGAGTGTCGTCGCTCCCGTGGGCGAGGCCAAGCGCGCGCCGACCGCGCCTCCTGAACAAACCCTTGTGCCTGCCTTTCGGGCAGAGCTCGCCTTGTAAGGCGACGCGCGGTGCCCACACGGGGGGCATGCGCATTCCCCCGCAGCTGCTCCGGCAGCTCTACACCTTCGGGTCCCTCGAGACGACGGCGGATGGCGCGCGCTTCTCCCTGAAGAACCGCCTGCTCGACGCCTCGCTGGTCGCGGTGACCGAGCTGTCGATCGACGGCGCACCCGTGGGGCTCGAACGCGTGACGGTCGAGCTCGCCGAAGGGGATCGCCGGTCCGCGAGCGCGCTGGGCGGGCCCGTCGCTTTCCCCGCGCGCCGGCAGGTCTCGGTGCTCGTCGCGGGCGCGCACCTCGAGCGCGGCCTGCACCAGGTGACGATCGGGATCGACACCCAGCCCTTCGGCGCGCTGCGCCTCGAGGTGGAGGACGTGCTCGAGACCTCCCACCCTGCACGCCGGACCGTTCCGCACGACGCCGTGCGCGACTACACCCCGGACCTCGTGAGCCAGCGACAACGCTTCGTCGAGGAGCTGAGCGGCGTGCGGCTCGAGCACGTCGCGCGCTTCTCGTTCGACCCGGCGACGACCCGCGGCAACATCGAGAACTTCACGGGCGTCGCGCAGGTGCCCATGGGCTTCGCCGGACCCGTGCTCGTCGACGGCGAGCATGCCCGGGGGGAGTTCCTCGTTCCCATGGCGACGACCGAAGGGACGCTGGTCGCGAGCTACAACCGCGGCATCAAGGTCCTCAACCTGAGCGGCGGCGTGCGCTGCACCGTGCAGGCGGATCTCATGCAACGTGCCCCCGTGTTCCTCTTCGACTCGGCGCGCGAGGCCCGCGACTTCGCGGCGTGGATCGAGCGGAACATGGAGCCCATCCGCGACGCGGCGGAGGCCACGTCCCACGTCGCCAAGCTGATCTACGTCGACAGCTACCTCACGAACCGCTTCGCCTTCCTACGATTCAACTACACGACGGGCGACGCCGCGGGCCAGAACATGGTGGGTCGCGCGACCTTCGCCGCGTGCAACTGGATCCTCGAGCACGCTTCGGACATCCGTGGCTTCTACCTGGAGGCCAACCTCGCGACGGACAAGAAGCACTCTCAGATGAACCTCATGCGCACCCGCGGCAAGCGCGTGACGGCCGAGGCGACCGTGCCGCGTGACCTGCTGGTCCAGCATCTGCGCGTCGAGCCCGAGGCCCTGCACCGTCATGCGGGCCTCGGTACGATTGGCGCGGTGCTGAGCGGCGCGAGCAACAACGGCGCGCACTCGCCCAACGGCATCACCGCCATGTTCATCGCCACGGGGCAGGATGTGGCGAACGTGGCGGAGAGCTCGGCGGCGATCCTCTACACCGATCTCACTGCGACGGGGGATTTCTACATCTCGCTGACGATCCCATCGCTGATCGTGGCAACGCACGGCGGCGGCACGGGTCTGCCGACCCAGCGCGAGGCCCTGCGGGTGATGGGCTGCACCGGACCAGGCAGCGCGCGCAAGCTCGCGGAGATCATGGCCGCCGTGGCGCTCGCGGGAGAGCTCAGCCTCGGCGCCGCGATCAGCTCGCTCGACTGGGTGAGCAGCCACGAGCGCATGGGGCGTCATCGCTGAAGCACGGCTCGCGCGTCTTGTCGCGCTGCGGGCGTGCAGCCCGTGCATCGTGGGCACGCTGGACGAGCCCAGCGCGCGGACCTTCGGCGGAGCCTTCCGATCGCGTTGCGCCTTCGCGTACGCTGTGCGCCTCGCGCCGGCATCCCGCTGGTGGATCGGGGGTCGCTGATGCAGCTCGGAATGGTGGGACTGGGTCGAATGGGCGCGAACATGGTGCGACGCCTGATGCGCGGCGGACACGAGTGCGTCGTGTCGGACGTCAGCCCCGCGGCGGTCGAGGCGCTCGCGCGAGAGGGTGCGATCGGCGCGAGCGAGCTCGAAGATCTCGTGCGCAGGCTCGCCAAGCCGCGCGCCGTCTGCCTCATGCTGCCGGCCGCCATCACCGACACCGTCGCCAGCGAGATCGCGGAGCACCTCGAGCCCGGCGATGTGCTGATCGACGGTGGCAACTCCCGGTACCACGACGACATCGCGCGCGCGGCGCGCCTCGGGCCCCGCGGGATCCACTGCGTCGACATGGGCACGAGCGGTGGCGTCTGGGGCCTCGAGCGCGGCTACTGCCTGATGATCGGAGGCGAGGCGGAGGTCGTGCGGCGTCTCGACCCGATCTTCAAGACGCTCGCTCCCGGCCGCGGCGACATCCCGCGCACTCCGGGCGCCGACAAGGTCGGCACCACCGCCGAAGAGGGCTACCTGCACTGCGGCGGCCCCGGCGCAGGGCATTTCGTGAAGATGATCCACAACGGAATCGAGTACGGGATGATGGCGGCCTTCGGCGAGGGGCTGAACATCCTGGCGAACGCGAACCTCGGCCGACGCGCGCACGACACGAGCGCCGAGACGGCGCCGATGCACAACCCCGAGCGCTACCAGTACGACTTCGACCTCGCGGCGATCACCGAGCTCTGGCGTCGCGGCAGCGTCGTGACGTCGTGGCTGCTCGACCTCACCGCGCAAGCGCTCGCCGACGACCCCAAGCTCGAGAAGTTCTCGGGCCGGGTCTCGGACTCCGGCGAGGGGCGATGGACGGTGGACGCCGCGGTGGACCTCGGCGTGCCGGCGAACGTGCTCACTGCGTCGCTCTTCGCGCGTTTCGCCTCGCGCGATCTCGACGCGTTCCAGAACAAGGTCCTCTCCGCCCAGCGCTTGGGCTTCGGCGGCCATCTCGAGAAGAAGTGACATGACCCTCCCGCTCGATGCACCTGCACGCCCCCGCTCGGACGCCCTCGTCTTCTTCGGCGCCTCCGGCGACCTCGCGTACAAGAAGATCTTCCCCGCGCTCCACGCGATGGCCAAGCGCGGCAAGCTCGACTTCCCCGTCGTGGGCGTCGCGCGATCCGGCTACGACCTCGACAAGCTCGTGCAGCGAGCGCAAGCGAGCTGCACCGAGCACGGCGGGCTCGACCCGGCGGCTTTCGCCCAGCTCGCGCGCCAGCTCCGGTACGTCGATGGCGACTACCACGACCCGGCGACGTTTCAGCGGCTGAGAGCCGCGCTCGGCGACGCCGCGCACCCCACGCACTACCTCGCGATCCCACCGAGCATGTTCGGCCCTGTGATCCAGCAGCTCGGGTCCTCGGGCTGCGCGACGGGCGGCAGGGTCGTCGTCGAGAAGCCCTTCGGCCGCGATCTCCGCTCGGCGCGCGAGCTCGACCAGATCATCCACACGGTATTCCTCGAAGAGTCGGTGTTCCGAATCGACCACTACCTCGGCAAGGAGGCGGTCCAGAACATCCTCTATTTTCGATTCGCCAACGCGTTCCTCGAGCCGATCATGAACCGGCATCACGTGGAGAACGTGCAGATCACGATGGCGGAGTCCTTCGGGGTGAAGGGACGCGGCAAGTTCTACGAGGAGACGGGCGTCATCCGCGACGTCATCCAGAACCACCTTCTCCAGATCATCAGCTACCTCGCGATGGAGGCGCCCAGCTCGACCATCCCCGAGGCGATCCGGAACGAGCAGGTGAAGGTGCTCCGCACGATTCGGCCGCTCAGCCCGGACCACATGGTGCGCGGACAGTTCCGGGGCTACCGCGACGAGCCCGGCGTCGCAAAGGACTCGTACATGGGCACGTACGCCGCGCTGCGCCTCTTCGTCGACTCGTGGCGATGGGATGGCGTCCCGTTCTACGTGCGCGCCGGCAAGTGCCTCGCGACGACCACGACCGAGGTGATGGTCGAGTTCAAGAACCCACCGCCTGTCGTGTTCAGCGAACCGGCGCCGGCGAAGGGCAATTACATCCGGTTCCGCTTGAGCCCGAAGGTGCAGATCGCGCTCGGCGCCCGCGTCAAGCGGGCCGGCGAAGGGATGAACGGGCGACCGGTGGAGCTGTCGATCGTCGACGAGGCGCTGACCACGCCCGGACGGGGCGTGCGCCTCGGCGACTACGAGCGTCTCCTCGGCGACGCCATGGCGGGCGACGCCACGCTCTTCGCGCGCACGGACATCGTGGAGGCCGCGTGGGCGATCGTCGATCCCGTGCTGCACGGCCCGAGCGCGCTCTACGAGTACGAGCCAGGCACGTGGGGGCCGAAGGAAGCCGACGAGCTGACGCGTGCGGTTGGCGGGTGGAACACCCCGGAGTGATGAGGACGTCGGTGGCGAGAGGGCGCAGCGAGCGACGCCACGAGCCGAGCGGCATGCGGAGGAGACATGGCGGCGAAGAAATCGAAGGCATCCGAGCGCGGCGATGCGCGCGTCCTCGTCATCGACGTCGGGGGCAACAACGTGAAGGTCGCGCTCGGCGACCAGCCGCTGCCGATCAAGGTGCCCTCCGGTCGGGAGATGACCGCCGAGGCGATGGTGGCCGGTGTGAAGGAGGCGATCGGGGGCTGGGTCTTCGACCGCGTCAGCCTCGGATTTCCAGGACCGGTGAGAGACAATCGCCCCGCGCGCGAGCCCGTCAACCTCGCGGGGGGCTGGCTCGCGCTCGACTACGAGCGCGCGTTCGGCGCGCCGGTGCGGGTCGTCAACGATGCCGCGCTTCAGGCGCTGGGCAACCACGAGGGAGGCCGCATGCTCTTCCTCGGCCTCGGCACGGGTCTCGGCACGACGCTCGTCGGCGACGAGTTCGTGCATGCGCTCGAGCTCGCGCACCTGCCGTACCGCAAGGGTCGGTCCTACGAGGACTACGTCGGCGAGCGTGGGCTCGAGCGTCTCGGCAAGAAGAAGTGGAGCGAGCACGTCTTGCACGTGGTCGAGCTGCTGAGGGACGCGCTGCAGGCAGAGGACATCGTGCTCGGCGGCGGGCAGACCAAGCGCCTCGCTGCGCTGCCGCCCGGTGTGCGCAAGGGTCGTGACGACGCGGCCATCGTCGGCGGCGTCCGTCTCTGGGCGCGCTGACACGGTTCGGGGTCGAGGAGAACACTCCCGACCGAGGATGTCGGCGGGGGGTCGCCGTCCCCAGACCCGAGGCCGTGCCCGTCATTCGATTCGAAGGTCGCGACCTCGAGTGCGCCAGCGGCGAGACGCTCCGCGACGCGCTGCATCGCCATGGAGAGAGCCCGCACAACCGCCTCTCGCGGTCGCTCCATTGCATGGGACTCGGAAGCTGCGGGACCTGCGCGGTCGCCGTCGAAGGGGACACGCATCCCCTCACGGCGATGGAGCGCTGGCGGCTGAGCTTTCCTCCGCACCGGCGCGACAGCGATCTGCGCCTGGCCTGCCAGCTCCGCGTCGAGCGAGACCTGGTGGTCCACAAGCACGGCGGGTTCTGGGGCCACCGCGTGGGCGAGCCGCGAGAGCCCTGAGAGCACGTGGCACTCGGATGGATCGAGGCGGGTGACACGGGCTCGAATCGGCGGGAGGGAGGCTCTCGCCGATTCACTCGGGTGCAGATCGCACCGCGTCACGCCGCCTTGTTCATCTGGGGCAACTCGGCCGCGGTGCGCTGCTGAAGCCGGACGCGCTCTGCACCCGTGGACGA
>JBKDQC010000317.1:0-3002 GCA_046342295.1 Deltaproteobacteria bacterium
TCGACGACATCCAGCACACGCACCCGGAGCTGCTGCAGAAGTTCATCTCCCTCTGCGACGGCACCCGGCGCGTCGAGGGCGTGTGGAACGGAAAGACCCGTACGTACGACCTCAAGGGCAAGAAGTTCGCGGTGGTCATGGCGGGCAACCCGTATACCGAGACGGGCGCCCGCTTCCAGATCCCCGATATGCTCGCCAACCGCGCCGACACCTACAACCTCGGCGAGGTGCTCGAGGGCAAGGCGGAGGCGTTCGCGCTCAGCTACGTGGAGAACTGCCTGACGGCGAACAGCGTGCTTTCGCCCCTCGCGACCCGAAGCGCGAAGGACATCGACAAGATCCTGCGCATGGCGATGGGCGAATCGATCGCCACGACGGAGCTCGAGCACGGATACTCCGGGGCCGAGCTGGCGGAGATCACGGCCGTGCTCCAGCGCCTCTTCCGGGTGCGGGACGTGCTGCTCAAGGTCAACGCCGAATACATCCTGAGCGCGAGCCAGGAGGATGCCTATCGGACCGAGCCCCCCTTCAAGCTCCAGGGCAGCTATCGAAACATGACGAAGATGGCGGGCAAGGTCGTCGCGGCGATGAACGACGATGAGCTCGAGCGCCTCGTCGACGACCACTACCGGGGCGAGTCCCAGACACTCACGGTCGGGGGTGAGCAGAACCTCCTCAAACTCGCGGAGCTCCGGAATCGGATGAGCCCGACGCAGAAGACGCGCTGGGGGGAGATCAAGGCAGAGTTCAAGCGCCGAAAGACGATGGGCTCCGGCGACGACGACCCGGTCGCGCGCGTGACCGGGACGCTCAGCGTGCTCGGGCAGAACCTCGACCAGATCAAGGACGCGCTCGGACAGGCCGTCTCCCGGGCCGATGTGGCCGAGCGGGATCGCAAAGACATGATCGTCGCGCTCGCGGAGACCGCGAAGCTTCAGGGAGAGCTCACCCGAGCGGCGCTGACCGATGGCCGCGATCGCAGCGCCCCGCCCTGGCTCGCGGAGAGCCTGGGAGAGCTCCAGCGGTCGATTCAGTCCATCGGCAAGCCGGAGGTGCAGGTGACCGTCGAGCCTCCGCGGGGCTATGCCGACATGCTGTCGCAGCAGATCGCGATCACCGAGCAGACGCTCGTCCCGCTCGTGCAGAGCGCAGCCAAGAGCCTGGAGGACGCCCGCTCGCTGCACGAGCACATGATCCAGCTCCTCGAGCTGCTCAAGCGAATCGACCTCCGCCTGCGCAGCTGATCGCGCCCGTTGGTCACCGGGCCCAGGTCGGGCAGCCCCCGGAGCGGCATGAAGCCACCGCGCGCGGAGCCCATCGCGCCGGAGTCCTCGAGACGGCGTGAGGTCGGAGGCGGCGTGAGGTCGTCACACGCGCGAGCGCCCGCGGCGACCCGCACGGGCAGGCGTCGCGACGCATTCGAGCACGAAGTCGCGGAAGGCAGCGACCTTCGGCGGGACGAACGGCATCGCGGGGTGCAGCAGGGAGAGAGGGATCGAGACGGGGATCTCGTAGTCGGGCAGGATCGGCACGAGGCGCCCCGCGGCGACCTCTCGATCGCCCACGAGGCGCGGATGACCGCAGATGGCGGCGCCCGCCAGCACGAGCTCCCGGATGAAGGCGCCGTCGCCGAGGAGGGTCGGCTCGAGCGTCACACGGCTCAAGCGTCCCGCGCGCACGAACGGCAGGTCGAGCGGCCGCGGCATGCGCACGTAGGCTGCGATCCGGTGCGACGCGAGCTCCTCGGGGCGCGAAGGAGCGCCGTGCGCACGCACGTAGGCAGGGCTCGCATAGAGCCGCATCCCGAGATCCAGGATCTTCACGACGCGCAGCGAAGAGTCGCGCAGCGACCCGACGCGGAGCGCGCAGTCGATGTGGTGCGCGTCGAGGTCGAGGCGCTCGTCGCTCGCGAGGACCTCGAGACGCACCTCGGGGTAGCGCGCGATGAAGCGCGCGCAGATCTCCGGCAACCAGCCGACGCCGAGATCCGCAGGCGCCGTGATGCGCAACAGCCCGCGGGGGGTCTCGCGCGCCGACTCGAGCACGTGCGCAGCCTCGTCGAACGCCTCGACCGCCGCGCCAGCGCGGGCCCGGTAGAGCAGGCCCTCCTCGGTGGGCACGACGAGGCGCGGTGAGCGCCGGAGGAGCGTGACACCGAGCGCAGCCTCGAGGCGCGTGAGGCGTCGGCTCACCGCGCCCTTCGTCTCCCCGAGGAGACGCGCGGCCCCGGTGACCGAGCCAGCGTCGACGACCGCGCAGAAGGCACGAACGTCCGGGAGCGCAATGGTTTCCATGAGAGCAACTTTATGTCGCATCGATCGACCCTTGTCCGCGGACCGGAGAAGACGCACACACAGCGCTATTACAACCTGGGGAGAAGACACCGTGACGAACGCCACATCGACTGTTTCCAGAATGACAACAAATGTTCCTTCGCGCGCCCTCCACATCGGCCTGTGGGTCGCGCAGTCCTTTCTCGCGTTCGCGTTCGTCGGCTCCGGCCTGATGAAGCTGACCACGCCGCACGAGGCGCTCGCTGCCCAGATGCCGTGGGCGGCCGACGCGCCAGCGTTCCTGCCGCTCTTCATCGGCGCCTCCGAGCTCGCCGGAGCGCTCGGGCTCATCCTGCCCGCCGCGACACGCATCCAGCCGCGGCTCACACCCATCGCCGCGGCCTGTCTCGTGCTCGTGATGGTCCTCGCGGCTGCGACCCACGCGATGTACGGCGAGTTCGTGATGATCGTCCCGAACGTCGTGCTCGGTGGCCTCTCGGCCTTCGTCGCCTGGGGTCGCCTCGGCCCCGGTGCCATCGCACCGCGGACCTGAGAGCACGTGGCACTCGGATGGATCGATGCGGGTGCCACGGGCTCGAATCGGCGGGAGGGAGGCTCTCGCCGATTCACTCGGGTGCAGATCGCACCGCGTCACGCCGCCTTGTTCATCTGGGGCAACTCGGCCGCGGTGCGCTGCTGAAGCCGGACGCGCTCTGCACCCGTGGACGA
>JBKDQC010000318.1:0-14456 GCA_046342295.1 Deltaproteobacteria bacterium
CCTCTCCGTGGCTTTCGACCCCGCGGCTTTCTTCCCCGCCGCTCTCCGAAGGCGCGTGGCGGGCCTCCTCCGGCGCGGGCCCTCGCCCGCCGCAACCGAGCGCGAGCGTGAGGCAGCCGACCGCCAGCGCCCGCGCCCGCACCTCAGCGCGCTCCGCTCTGGGCCGCCGCTTGGGCGCGCGCCGCGTGGAGACGCGTGGCGATGTCGCGGTGCATCTGCATGCCCTGCCGGAGCTGTTCCTCGGCGGCCTCGGTTCGGGTGGAGAGCTGTTCGGTGAGCTGCGAGAGCCGGCGTTCGGACATGCCCATCGCCGAGCAGACGCGCTCGAGCGCGCGTCGGGGTCGATCCGCCGCGGCGCGCGCCCACCCCTGGGTGCCCAGAGAGACCTGCTCGAGCTCGAGCACCTCCGGACCGCGGCAGGGGTAGCGCGAGAGGCTCGCCGGCTGCGCCGCGTGCATGCGTCGCAAGGCCGCGAGCGCGCGCCGCACCACCTCGAGCTCCTCCGAGGGGGTGTCGCTCGGCGCGTCGTCGAGCATGCGCTCGCCGCGCTCGAGCTCGATCCCGACCGCGCGGAGCTGCGCGACGACCTCGCTCGGCGGCGCGGCCCACGACTCGAACGCCGTGCACACCGGATCGAGGGCGGTCTCGAGCGATGTCGCGACAGCGGCCGCGAGGCTCTCGTCGCCGCGCGCTGCGGCACGGAGCCGCTGCCGCAGTGCGCCCGCACAGGCGGACGGCACCGCGCCGCGCAGGACGCCTCGGGATTGCCGGCGGAGCTCGAGCACGTCGGGCAGGAAGGCCTCGTACTCCTGCACGCGCCGATCGCTGGCGGCGATCTGGACATCGTACGCGCGCACGGCCGCCGCCGACTGACTCGCGAGGTGGGCGCGCTGTGCGGGGCTCAGCGCGTCCGCTGGATTCTGCGGAGGCTCGCCCGGGCTCCCGACCGGCGTGCTCTCCGCGGCTGGCGTCGTCGGTTCCGGCGCGGCCGCGGGCTCGGCGGCGGGCCTGCCCCGGCGCGCCCGCGGCCGAGCGGGAGCGGCATCGCCTCCCGAGGCGGTGGCTTCGCCCGCCTCGGTCGTCTCGACCGGGCGGCCGGTCTGCGCGGTCGTCGTCGGCTCGTCGAGCTCGCGAAGCTGCGCAGGTTGCGCGGTCGTCGTCGCGGTCGTCGCGGTCTCGTTCGATGTGCCGTCGCGCTCGATCCCCGCGTCTCTGCCGAGCTCGCGCGCGATCGCGACCGCGCCCACCAGCGCCAGGGTCCCGAGCACCCCGAGGGCGGCCCACATCCAGGGGGGCACGCTCGGGCGCGCGGTGGACGTGGCCGTCCGCGCATGGCGCGCGGCGTCCGTCGTGCTTGCGCCCTCGCCGTGTGCGGGTCGCAGCGAAGGCAGAGGCTCTCCGGGGCGGGCTGTCTTCGTCTCGGGCGCGCGCTCGAGCGGCAGCGCGTCGCGCGTCTGCGGCAGTCCTGGGTCGGTCGGTGTCACGACGAGCGCCGTCTCGGCGAGGGCGCGGTCGGAGTCCCCGAGGGGCGAGACGGCTGCGGCCCGGTGCGCGGCGTCGAGCAGCGCCTGGACCGTCGCGTACCGTCCCCCGGGGCTCTTCGCGAGCGCGACCTGAACGACCTCGTCGAGCGCGTGGGGCACGGGCCGGTTCGTGCGTTCCGACACGAGCGGCGGCTCCTCGGTAAGGATCTTCGCGATGACGACGCTGATCGACGGACCCGTGAAGGGAGCCGTGCCCGTCAGCATCTCGAAGAGGATGCAGCCGAGCGAGTACACGTCGCTCCGCAGGTCGACGTCCTCGCCGCGCGCCTGCTCCGGCGACATGTAGAGCGGGGTCCCGAGGCCGACGCCGGTCGCGGTGAGGTGCAGGCTCGGCCCGGCGAGGTTCTTCGCGAGGCCGAAGTCGAGG
Organism: Deltaproteobacteria bacterium; assembly: GCA_046342295.1. Taxonomy (GTDB): domain Bacteria; phylum Myxococcota_A; class Polyangia; order Polyangiales; family Sandaracinaceae; genus JAFLCL01. Next base: position 1,912 of record JBKDQC010000318.1, read on the forward strand.
ATCGTCGCGCGCTCCAACGCGCCAGGGCGTCGCGCCAGGAACACGTTCGCGGGCTTGAGGTCACGATGCACGATGCCGAGCGCGTGCGCGGCTGCGAGCGCCGACCCGAGCTCCGCGAGGACGCGCAAGGCCTCGGGCAGCGGCAGCGCGCCCCCGCGCGCGAGGCGGGTGGCGAGGTCCTCGCCCTCGAGCAGGTCCATCACGAGGAACTGCGTGCCGTCGTCCTCGCGATCGAAGTCGTGGATCTGCACGATGCCTGTGTGACCCACTGCCGCGAGCGCCTCGGCCTCGCGACGAAATCGCTCGGCGGCGCCCTCCTTCATCGCGATCTCGGGCAGGAGCACCTTCACCGCGTAGCGGCGGCCGGTGCGGAGCTGGGTGGCTGCGTAGACGGCCCCGACCCCGCCCGCGCCGAGCGGGCGCTCCACGCGGTAGGCTCCTCCGAGGACACGACCAGGCTCCACCTCCCGAGCATACGACGAGGCCCCCGCTCGCTGCTGCCTGCCGGGTGAGGACGAGCGGCGGATCCGTCGGGAACAGCCCCTACCGTGGGGAACGGCGCGACGTGAGCCGTCCCGGGACGCCTCTTGTCGGCCTGTCCGTCCTGCGCCCCGACTTCAGTGGCCGGCCTCGAAGCGCAGGAGGTCACACCCGAGACCCTCGAGCACCGACGCTTGCGTCTCGGAGCGGACGTGGCGCGCCGCCACGGAGACCTGGAGCCCGTGGGCGAGCGCCGACAGCTCCTCGACGAGCCCGCGCGCTCGGGGGGACGCCTCGACGGCGTCGATCAGACCGGGAGCGATCAGGGCCAGCTCCGGTCGCACCCGGTGAAGCTCGTCGAGCGAGCTCGGCGAGGCGCCGACTTCCGCGAGCGCGACCCGAAGCCCGCGCCCCCGGAGCGTGCCGAGCACCGGATCACTCCAGCCGTGCGTCGTGCCTGCGTCGGCGAGGACGATCAGGCGGGACGCGTGGGCACGCATGCGGGGGTCCGCCGCGACCCACAGGGACGAGGCGCCGAGGTCGAGCAGCACGGGCTCGACGTTGTCCGGGTTCTGCTGCAGCCACCCGCTGAGGACCGTCACGAAGCGCTCGCGAACGGTTGCCATCTGCCCGGTGGAGCGGGCTGCGGCCTCGAGCCCCGAGGCGGTGCTCCATCGGCCGTCGGACCCGAGCGAGACCTCGAGGGTGGCCGTGCGTCGCGTCGACGCCAGCACCAGCGGGGCCGTCTGCACGTGGACCGACTCCAGGGACCGCGCGAGGTCGCGCTCGGCGTCCGCCTGCGCGCTCGTCGCCGCATCCGCCGCGCTCGACCAGCCCTCGAGCCGCGCTCTCAACGCGTCGGTGCTTCGCTGGAACAGCGCCTCGCCGATCTGTCGAAGCGCGGGGTCGCTCCCGCCTTCGAGCCGCCGCTCGGACAGCGCCAAGACGCGCGGGCGCGCGTCGGCACGCAGCGAGAGGGCAGCGAGCTCGGGGATCGGTCGGGCGACGACGACCAGCTCGGCGCCCCGGCCCCAGTCGAACACAGCTTCTTCCACTCGACCTTCGAAGACGGCCGCCGTCACGCCGGTGGCTGCGAAGTGCGTTGCGAGCGCCTCGGCATTCGGTACGTCTCCATGAACCAGCAGCTCGGCAGTGCTCGGCTGGGGGGAAGACGCCGGCGCTGCAGCCACGGGCGGCTCCCCACGCAGGAGCTCTGCCGCGGTCCGGAGGAGATCGTTGCTCGCGAAGGGCTTCCACAGGGTCCGCGACGCGGGGGACGGCGGTGGCGACGTTTCGCTGGGGTTTCCTTCGAGCACCACCGAGCGTGTGGTCGCGGAGCGCTCTGTCGCGTGGCGGAGCAACGCTTGCACGGCGTCGCGGCCGAGGTCGTTGTCTACCACCAGGAGGTCGAAGGGGTGCGCCCTCGCCAGGAGGTCTCGCGCCGCGTCCGTCTCGTTCACGTGGGTCACGGACACGCCGGCGTTCGTCAGTGCCCGGGTGAACGCGCGGCGAAGCGCCGCGTCGCCTTCCACGACGAGGCACCGTCGCCCGCGCATCAGGCTCACGTCCGGTGGCGGCTGCGAGAGCCCTGCACCGTCGAGGTCGAGCATGGGCAGCTCGACCGTGAAGGTCGTCCCCGCGCCGGGCGCGCTGCGGACGGAGATCGTCCCCTGCGCCCGCTCCACGAGGCTCTTGGTCGTCCAGAGGCCCAGCCCCGTGCCCGTGAGGTGCTTGGTCGTGAAGAAGGGCTCGAAGACCCGCCTCGCCGTGTCCTCGTCCATGCCGCAGCCATCGTCCGAGACGACGACCTCGACGCGCTTGGCCTCCGGCCGCTCACGGACCTCGACGTCGATCCGGCCCTTGGTTCCGGTCGCGTCGCGCGCGTTGCTGACGAGGTTGAGGAAGATCTGCTCGAGCGAGACCGCTTCGAGCCCGACGACGATGGGGCGCAGGCTCGCGCGGAGCGTGAACGTGACGTCGGGGCCCACGAGGTGGCGCGCGGTGTGTCGCAGCGCCTCGAGCGCGACGCTGAGATCGCTCGTGCCGGTGGCCCAGCCCCTCGACCGGCGCGAGAACGAGAGGAGGCGCCGGGTGAGGGCCGCGCCCCGCCGCGCCGCCGCCGCGATCTGCTGGAGATCCTGCGCGGTCTCCGCGGAGGTCACGTCGTCCTGGGCGAGCTCTGCGAACGACAAGATGCCCGCGAGCAGGTTGTTGAAGTCGTGAGCCACGCCCGCCGCGAGCCGCCCGACGAGCTCGAGCCGCTGGCTGTTGTTCGCCGCGCGCTCGGCACGCCGCTCCGCGGTCACGTCGCTGCACGTCACGAGGAGATGCGGGTCTCCCTGCGCGCTCGCCGAGGGGACGACGCTCACGTCGATGACGCGCCCGCGGTCGGGCTCCCCGAGCGAGAGCGTCTCTCGCGCGGGCGCGAACGCCTGGATCGCGTCTCGGAGCCGCCGCGCCTCGGCCGAGCCGCCGAGCGCCGAGAAGGGATCTTCGAGCTCCTTCGACGCCGCGACGTCGAGGTCGAAGAGGAGCCGCCAGAACGCGGGATTGGCGTGTAGCACCCGCGTCTGGGCACCGTGGGCTCCGAGGATGCCCACCCCGAGCGGCGCGCCCGCCAAGAGCTCCTCGAGCACCCGCACGCGCACGTCGGCCTCGTGCCTGCGGAGAGCGATCTCGAGCGTCGCGGAGAGCGCGCGGTCGTCGAGCGGCTTCATCAGGTAGCCGTAGGCCAGTGTGGTCGCCGCGCGCGCGATGGTGGTTTGGTCCCCGAAGGCGGTGAGGAAGACCACCGGGCGGTCGAGGAACCGCGCGATCGCGGCGGCCGCGTCGATGCCATCGCCCGGGCCGTCGAGGTGGACGTCCATCAGGATGATGTCGGGACGCAGGCGCGAGGCCAGCGAGACCGCCTCGTCCATGGTCGCCGCAGCGGCGAGCACCTCGTAGCCGAGCTTCGTCAGCCGAGCCTCGAGGTCCATCGCGATGACGGCCTCGTCTTCGACGATCAGGATGGTTCTGGTCACGGGCTTGCCCACTCCTCGGACCGGTCGAGGCCGACCGGCGCGTGCTGTGGCGCTCACCGCGCCATCACCACCCACCCCCGTGTACCTCTTCCTGGGAGGGTCTGCACTGTGCTGCGAGGTCGCGACGCGGGAGCGCCGGGTGATGTGCGTCTCGAGGGTCAGGGTTGCTCCGTGGTGGCTCGGTCGGGTCGGATGTGCGTCATGCGAAGGTAGGCCGCGAGGTGCCGCGCCGTCACGGCGGCCTCCCGCTGCTGCGAGAGCGCGCAGTGGCGCCGCAGTTCATCCGCGACGCGGGCGATCTCGCTCATTCCGGACATCTGCGCGGCGACCTTGATGGTGGCGCTCAGGCTCTCGACGTGCTCGAGCAGACCGTGCTCGAGGTTCTCGAGGATCTCTCCGGTCACCGCGCGTGCGGCGACGAGGCAGGCTTCGGCGGCTGCGACCTGTTCGGGGGGAACTTCCACGGTGACTCCGCGCTGGACGAGCGCGCGCGAAGAACGGTGCGCGGCGGACTCCCGCGGGCCGGGGGGCGTTTTCGCGCGAAGGAAGGCGCGCAAGATCGAAGGCAACCTCTTCGCCTCGACGGGAGCGACCGCCGGCTCGGTGGGCAGTCGCATGTCCACCGAGCTCCCGGAAGAGCGGGTGAGGCGCGGGTCCGACTCCGGCACGATGAGGAAGACGGGAATCCCGGCCGCCGTGATGTCGGCGAGCATCGCGGCCTCCTCGTCGGATCCCGTGTGCCGGACCACCGCGACGTCGAACTCGTCCTGGAGCAGAAGCAGGGCGCCAGCGGCGTCGTCCGCGAGCACGACTCGCCCCTCGGTCCCGACGCAGGCGTCCTGGATCGTGCGGAAGAGCCCAGGCTCCGCGCCGACGGCGAGGACCCACTTGTCTCGGCGCACGCGATCCTCGATGCGCCCGAGAAGCGCAGGGGGATCGATGGGCAGGAGCAGGATGTCGTCGCAGCCGATCGCCACGAGCTGCTCCACCCATTCCCGCTGCGCGGAGGTCGACAGCCCGATGATGGGCGTCGGGCTGCCGCCGCGCTCGCGCTCGCTTGCTCGAAGACCACGGACCAGCGCGATCCCTTCGGGCTCGCTCAGGTCGATCAGGATGGCCTCGAAGCGTGTGGTCGCGAGGAGGTCGACGGCGCTGCTCGGCTCCTCGACCGCCGCCGGGTCGTGCCCTGCGCGCGACGTCAGCCTCGACAGATACGAACGCAGCGCGGCGTTGTTCGTCGAGATGAGCACCCTCGCCGCCGCCCGCCGTCGCCCTCGCTGTCGCGCCGCGTGAGCCGCGTCGAGGAGGGTGCTCCGCGTGAACGGCTTGGTCAGGCGCACCGCCTCGAGATCGCGGTGCGGCTCGCTGCCGCCCATCCACACCACGCCTGCGCGGGGCGCGAATCGGCTCACGAGCGCGATCGTGGGGTCGGCGTCGAACGACAGCGTGTCCACGAAGACGATGCGGACCTCGCCGCGGTGGTTGCGCAGCCAGCGCACGAGGTCAGTCCGGCTCGGGAGGGTGTCGGCGCGGTAGCCCCCTTCGAGGAGCGCGCGCTGGATGGCGCTCGCGATCTCGGGCGCCGACTCGAGCACGAGGCAGAGCTCGCCCGTGCCCCGCGGCGGCGGCATCGGGCTCGGGTTTGGCGCGTGCGTGAGACTCGGCGTGCTCTGGCGGGGCAGGAGCACCTCGAACACGGCTCCGGCGCCGCGCTCGCTGCGCGCCGTGATGGTGCCTCCGGCACGCGTGGCGATCTCCTTGCAGGTCGCGAGACCGATCCCCGAACCCTCCTCACGCGGCTTCGTCGAGAAATTGGGCTCGAAGATGCGGTCGAGGTGCGCGGGGTCCACCCCCTCGCCGTCGTCGGCGACCCGGAGCCTCACCTCGGCGCTGCTTCCACCGACGGTCACCTCGACGACTCCCGTCGCTCCCACGGCGTCGCGCGCGTTCCGCACCAGGTTCAGCACGATCTGATCGAGCTCGATCGTGTCGAGCGCGACGTACCACGCGCCCGACTCCACCGACGTCCGCAGCTCGACATCGCGCGGCAGCAAGCCCTTGATCATCGGCACCAGCTCGGCGAGGTGCTCCCCGAGCTCGATGACGCTCGGTGCGGCGTCGGTCCGGCTCAGCGAGAGCAGCTTTCGGCTCAGCTTCGCAGCCCGCCGCCCCGCCTTGAGCACCTCCTCGAGGTCCGCGCGCGCGGCCTCGACGTCGTCGGCCGAGCGAGCGAAGTCCGCGAACACCATGATGGCCGTGGCCACGTTGTTCAGGTCGTGCGCGACGGACGCGGCCATCCGACCGACCAGCTCCAGCCTCTGGTTCTCGACGTGGATGAGGCTCGGCTCTCGCAACCGCACCCAGGCCGCCGAGCTCCGCGCTTGCCCCGGAAGGGTGATCTCGAGCGGCTGCGCGGCCACGTCGAGCTCGCGGACCGAGCCCGACGGCGTGTGGAACGCGAGGCGCCCTTCCCGGGCCTCTCCGAACCAGAGCGCGCGCGTCGCAGGGTGGGCCTCGAAGGTGACGGGGCCCCGTTCGTCGTCGCAGAGCCACAGCCCGGTGCGGTCGTCGAGCAGCCCGAGCTCCCCGAGCAACGCGCGCCCGCGCGCGCTCGCCGCGACGACCGCCCCGCTGCGCTCGAGCAAGAGGACCGCGTCTGGCAGCGCGCCGCAGAGCTCGGCGAGCCAGGGCGGCGCCGCCACCCCATTCTCGGACTTCGAGGCCAGCGCGAGGTGAGCCGCGGCGCACAGGGACGCGCCCGACAGGCGATGAGACGCGACGACGAGGCCCGCGGAGCGCTCGTGCCGGTCGGTCACGCGGACCGTGGGCATCCCGCGCGTCAGCGCGGACACCACCGGCGCCATGCCCTGCCGGGACCAGAGGTCGCTGATGAGGACGTCGAACGAAGGCCCGGAGAGCGCTTCGCCGAGCTGTGCGGGCTCCTGCACCGTCCGAACGACGCTCACCGTCGTCCCGCGGAGCGCGTTCTCGACGCTCCGACCCACGGCTTCATCGCCGAACGCTAGCAGCGCGCGCAGGGGCTCGAGGGTCACGGCAGGAGGAGCACGCGGGGCTCTCCGTGCGGGAGAGCCCCGCCACGAGCAGAACGGCTGGTCTCGCGCGCGATCATGGCGTCGGAGCTACGCCACGGTCGGGCACCCTGTCAAGCGCGCCGGCGGTCCCTGCGGGGCAGCGTGCGCTGCGCTGGCCAACGCCGCCACCGACAGGTCACGCGCTCCTGCGGGATCGGACCCCCGCTCTTCGCGTTCCCGTGTATCGTCCGCGGGCTCGCTGTGAGCTCGTGACGAAGGAGAATGGTCGATGGCAAAAGTGCTCGTGCTCTACTACTCGGCGTGGGGTCACATGGAGCAGATGGCGTACGCGGCTGCGGAAGGCGCGGCGAGCGCGGGGGCCTCGGTGGAGGTCAAGCGCGTGCCCGAGCTCGTCCCCGAGGCTGTCCAGCGGGCGCAGCACTACAAGACCGACCAGAAAGCGCCGCTCGCGGTGCCGGACGAGCTCGCTGGCTACGACGCCATTCTCTTCTCCGTGCCCACGCGCTTCGGAATGATGCCCGCTCAGATGAAGAACTTCCTCGACCAGACCGGAGGGCTCTGGGCCAAGGGCGCGCTCGTGGGCAAGGTCGGCTCGGTCATGGTCGGCGCTGCGAACCAGCATGGTGGGCAAGAATCCACGATCCTCAGCTTTCAGACGGCGCTCATGCATCACGGCATGATCATCGTGGGTCTGCCCTACGCGTACGCGGGCCAGATGGGCCACGACGCGGTGCGTGGCGGCTCGCCCTACGGCGCGTCGACGACCACCGGGGGTGACGGATCTCGGCAGCCGTCCGAGCAGGAGCTCGATGCAGCGCGCTGGCAGGGAAACCACGTCGCGAAGATCGCCGCAAAGCTCGCCGGCTGAGCTCCCACGACCGCTCCCGAGCGGCAGCGGCGTCGGTGCACCGCCGGCGGCGGTGCCGCGTAGACTCCCGGTGATGTTCTCTGCCGAGCACGGGCTGGCTCGCATGTTCGGGCGCGAGGTCCGGCTCGCCGAGCTCGAGCAGCTGCTCGCCGAGGGCGCCCGGCTCGTCAACGTCCTGGGTCCGGGTGGCATCGGCAAGACGCGGCTCGCGACCGAGCTCGCGCGCCGGCTCCGCGCTTCGAGGCCGGTCGTCTGGGTCGACCTCGCGCACACCCAGGGGCGCGACGCCATGCTCTTCGCCGTGTGCCACAAGTTGGGAGGCGCGGTCGACGCGGTCCCGGAGGCAGCGACCGTGGCGGCGAAGCTGGAGCGGATGGGGCGCGCGGTTCTGATCCTCGACAACCTGGAGCAGCTCCTGCCGGAGGCGGCGCCGCTCCTGGCGAGGTGGTTGCGCGACGCGCCGGAGCTCTCGATCGTGGTCACGTCGCGGGTGCGCACAGGCGTCCTCGGCGAGCTGGTGAGCGTGCTCGAGCCGCTCCGGACCGCGCCCGGGCCTGGCGGGGCGCTCGCGCCTGCGGCATCGCTCTTCATCGACCGGGTTCGCCTTCGAGACCGGAGCTACGCGCCCGACGCTGCGCAGCTCGCGCGCGTGTTCGAGCTGGTCGAGTTGCTCGAGGGCGTGCCGCTCGCCATCGAGCTCGCGGCGCGTCGGCTGCCCCTGCTCGGGATGGACGAGCTGCTCCTGCGCGTGCGCCGCCGACCGCTCGAGGTGCTTGGCGGGCTGCGCGACGACGGCCTCGCGGCCGTCCTGCTCCGTTCGTGGGATCTGCTCACGCGGCGCGACTGCGATGCCCTCGCGCAGCTCACCGTATTCTCGACGGATTTCGACGTCCGGTCGGCGGAGCGGGTCCTCGACGAAGAGGCCGCGTGCCTCGAGAGCATCGAGACGCTCGAGTCCATGTCGCTCCTGCGCACGACGAGCCCCGGGCGGCTGACCCTCTACCGGGCGATCGGAGAGATCGCCGCGGTGCAGGGGTCGCGCGAGGCGATCGAGCGAGCGCGAGAGAGACACCTCGCGCACCTCGAGGAGCGCGCCCGGTGCGGTGTTCTCGCGCCAGAGGACGCGCTCGAGATCGAGAGCCTCCTCGTCCGGGACACCCGCCTCGCCGACCCAGCGGTCGGCCGCTGGCTCGCTCGCCTCGAGCCTCTGCTCGCGGGGCGCGGCGTACCAAGCACGCTCGCGCCGGTCCTCGAACGCGTGCTCGCGGGCGACCGCCTCGCGGACGAGGCGCGCGCGCTCGCGCTCCTGCTCCGGGCGCGGCTGGCCTGGCAGCAGGGCGACTCGGGAGCCACGGAAAAGGACGCTCGCGCCGCGCTCGCGCTCGCGGTCGCAGGCTCCACGCTGGAGGTCTCCATCCGCGTCTTGCTCGGGGCGGCGCTCGGCTACCTCGACCGCGTGGAGGAGGCCGCGGAGGTGCTGCGCCCCGTGGCTGTACCGCAGGCTCCGGGCATCGACCCCGTCGCCCTCGCCACCGCGTGGCAGGGGTGGGCGGGCGTGGCCAAGGCGCGTGGAGAGCTCGAAGAAGCGCAGCGCTGGGCAGGCGCCGCGGTCGCCGTCGCGCGCGAGAGACAGCTCCCCGGGCTCGAGGTGAACGCCACGATCTTGCTCGGGATGACCCGGTACGAGCTCGGGCAGCCTTCGCAAGCGTTCGCGACGCTCGAGCCAGCGCGCGAGCTCGCGGCGCGGGCGGGGATCGCGCGCGCAGAGGCGCTGCTCTGGGCCTACACCGGGCTGGTCGAGCTGACGTTGGGCAACCTCGCGGGCGCCATCGACCGCCTCGATCGCGCGGTGCAGCTCGAGCTCCGGCTGGGCAACGGTCTGCACGAAGCGTTCGCCCGCGGAATCCGCGCGGCGGCGCGCGCGAGCGCCGACGACGTCGATGGCGCCTCTGACGATCTGCAGCGCGCCCGCGTCCTGGCCGGGGGCGATCCGCTCTCGCGGGCCCTCTTTCGAGCCCACGAGGGCCACGTCGCGCTCGCCCGGATGCGCGCGGCGCTCGCCCGCGACGACCGGCACGAGGCGCAGCGCTGTCTCGCTGCGGCGCGCGCAGCCATCGACGACCCCATCTCCGAACCGGAGACGGCGCCTCGGCGCCTCGCGTCGCGCAACGACGACGTCCGCGACGCGATCGTGCTCCTCGAGCAGGCGCTCGCCCGGGCTCCTTCGCTGGGGGGCCCGCCGCTGCCGCGTGCCGGCAGAGCCCGCACCATCCTCGTGGCGCACGATGCGTCGTGGATGAGCGTCGACTTCGGCGATCGCGTCTCGCTCGCCTCGAGCCCGGTGCTCCGCAGCTTGCTCGCGGCGCTCGCGGAGCGACATCTTCGCTCCCCGCGTGCAGTATGCCCGCGTCCGGAGCTTCTCGAGGCAGCCTGGCCGGGTGTCCGGCTGCGGCCGTCCGTGCTCCGCAACCGGCTCAACGTCGCGCTGAGCAAGCTGCGCAAGCTGGGGCTTGGAGAGCTTCTCGAGCATGCCGAAGACGGCTACCGCTTCGCGCCCGGCACCGTCGTGCATCGAGCGTGATCGCGGGGATCGACGGGAGGCCGTATCGAAAGAACCGGATCGGATCGGCGTCGCGGCGCCCCGCCAGTGCTGATCGAGCGACGAGGAAACAGAAGGAGCTCGAGGAGAACGGGCGGCCCTGGAGGGGATGCCCCAGCGGCGAAACGGACGGGTCGCTCGTGCTCGGGCCCTTAGCCAGACAACTAAGCGGCACGACACCGCCCGCCACGGCCCCCTCACCCCAGGCGCGCCATGAACCGTGTGCTCCCCTCGTTGCTTCTCGTGTTCGTGGCCGGGTCGGCGTTCGCCGGCTGCAGCGAGCCGAGGCGGGCCCGTCCGCGGTGCTCGATCACTGCCGACTGCCCCGCCGGCGAGATCTGCCTCGACGGCGCGTGCCGGGCGAGCACCTCGCCGGACGTGGGCTCTCCCGTCTCGGCGGACGTCGGGTCACTCGACGCGGCTGGGAGCCTCGAGGACGCGGGCGTGACCCTCGAGGCCGGGCTTCGCGAGGTCTGCGGCAACCGCGACGACGAGGACGCCGACGGACGCGTCGATGAGGGTTGCTCTGCGTGCGCGCCGGGCGAGGACGACCGTCCCTGCTACGAGCTGGGCGATCCGTCGCTCGCCGGGACGGGCGCGTGTGTGCGCGGGAGCCAGCAGTGCGTGGGCGACAGCGAGTTCGGCTCCTGGGGCGAGTGCGAGGGCGACGTGGGCCCCGAGCCCGAGATCTGCGGCAATGGCCTCGATGAGGACTGTGACGGCGCCGCGGACGAGGGCTGCGTCTGCACGGCCGGCGAGAGCCGCGAGTGCTACGGCTTCGACCCGGCGACTGCGGGCGTCGGGATCTGCCGCCGTGGCACGCAGACCTGCGCCGCGGGCGGCGAAGGGTGGGGTGAGTGCACGGGCGTGGTCGGGCCGGGCCCAGAGCTCTGCGACGGCGTCGACAACGATTGCGACGGAACGGTCGACGAGGGCTGCGCGCCCGGGTGCCGCGTCGGTGTGCCGAGCACGCCCATCCGGGGCAACGCGATCGTGATCGGTGAGGGCACGACGTGGGCCTGCGAGATCGTGTGTCTCCTTCACGCCGACGGTTGGCACGTCGACCACCTCCCCAACGACGAGGACCTGGACGGCAGTCGCCCCCTCGCGGGTCGCTACGACGTGGCCGTCCTCATCGACGGCACCGAGTGGTCGGCGAACATGCCCGAGGCCGGTCAGCGCGACATCGTCGACTTCGTCTCGGGAGGTGGCGGGCTGGTCTCCGTCGAGTGGGTCGCCTGGGAGATCGGCGCCGCGGGGCGCTTTCTCACGATCGCCGAGGTGGTGCCGGTCTCGTACGGCGGCTCTTGGTCGACCACGGCCTCCACCTACACGCGGCGCACCGCGCATCCGATCGCATCGACTCTGCCCGCTGTCTTCTCGGTGGGCTCGCACGGCTGGAGCAGCTCGGCCCTGCGGGCCGGCGCGACCGAGCTGTACACGCTCGATGCCGCCGGGACACCGGGCCTCGCCACCTGGGACGTCGGCGCCGGCGGTCGCTCGGCATGGTTCGCCGCGGCCAACGGCTACGCGAGCTTCCGCTGGCTGTCGTCTCCCGAGCTCACGGAAGCGCTTGCTCGGTCGGTGAGCTGGGCCGGCCACCGCCCCTCGCTCGACATCCGCTACCGACATGCCGACGTCATGCGCTCCTGCGGGATCTGACGGGCGCGGATCTCATCCTGATCGAGTGAACTCGACGCTTGGAAACGCTCGAGAAGTATGGGCTGGAGCCGGAGCCTCTTGTCGTCGAGACAGAAGGAGGATGCCCGGTCGAAGAGATCGTCATCCGAGTGCCCGTGGAGCTCAGGACGCTTGCGGGCTCGTCCGCGAGGTCCTCGGGCTCGAGGCCCACGGCGGCATGGAGCGCCGCGTCGAGCGGCGGATGCGCGCCTCGAAGCTGCCGCCCGGCAGAGGCTCGACGCGCTCGACGGCGCTCGGGTCCCCGAGGGCGTCATGAGACGCGTCGACGAGCTCGCGCGAGCGCCGGAGCGGCGAGAAGGAGGGCGACGGCTGACCATCGCGGCGCGTGCGACCGTCTCGACCGCGTAGCAGTCGTCGAGATCGCAGCCCGCGCCAGCGACAACCACGCGGGACGCGGCGACGACTGCACCGCCCCGAGACGCCGGTGATCCACCTGGTGGCGAGCGGCAGAAACAATCGTCGCCGACCGGAAACGACCGTTGGCGTCGATCTCGGGGGGCTCGCGTCGCTCGAGGAGTGCGGCGTCACGTGCGCCGCTGCCGATCCGATCGGGCTGTTTGTGCACGGGCCCTACAGCTCGCGGAAGAGCACCTTGCTCTTGCGACGCTTGTCGTAGCGGGCGCGCCGCCCGGGCGGCAGCTCCGTCCAGCGCACGGGCTGAAAGCCGCGCTCTCGGAAGAAGTGCGCCGTCTGCGTCGTGAGGACGAAGAGGTGCGAGAGGCCCATGGCCCGCGCACGCTCGGCGATGTACTCCACGATCGCTTCGCCGCGGCCGGACTCGCGGTAGGTGGGATCGACCGCGAGGCAGTAGAGCTCGCCGA